>JAJECF010000124.1 GCA_022822125.1 Alphaproteobacteria bacterium | reverse complement strand
ATAGCCCCAGGTGTTGGCAACACCCGCGACCGTCGTCGAGTGGCAGATACGCGCCTGGTGGTCACCGTTGTTGGTGCCCCAGAAGGCATAGAATTTGCGGAACAAATAGGCCTGCTCGTTGTTGTGCTTGGCCGAACCCAGCCAGTACACCGAGTCGGGCCCGGACTGCTCGCGGATCTGCAGCATCTTGTCGCCGATCTCGTCGATCGCCTCTTCCCAAGAGACCGCGACCCACTTGCCGTCGACCATCTTGGTCGGCGTCTTGAGGCGCCGCTCGCCGTGCCCGTGCTCGCGCACCGCGGCGCCCTTGGCGCAATGCGCGCCGAGGTTGAACGGGCTGTCCCAGCCGGGCTCCTGGCCGACCCACACGCCGCTATCCAGCTCGGCGATCACCGTGCAACCGACCGAACAATGCGTGCAGACCGACTTGGCGGTCGTGATCGCGCCCATTGCCGCCTGCTGCGCTTCGGCTTTCGTCACCATGCCGCCGGCGGCGCCGATGGCGGCCAGGCCTCCGATCGCGAGGCCCGAGCCCCGCAGGAAGGTCCGCCGGTCAACCGATGCCTCCGAAATATTGGGCAGGATCGAAGTCCTCTGGGGGCGTCTCGCAACCCCGTTGGTCTTTTTCCTGAGCATCTTGCTCCTCCGTCAGGCGTTCCGGCCGCGGGCCGGTTCGCCGGGTTCGTCATGCCGATGGCCGCCGGGCGTCTCGCAACCGTTGGCCATGCGTCGGCGAGAAGCGTCCGTCAGAAACGGGCGCTTTCGTAATAGGCGCGCGTATGCGGGGTGTCCTGCATCCGCTCGCCATTGCCGTCCGGGACCGCCGCTTCGGCCGCCTTGCCCGCCACTGCCGCGACAGCGGCTGCGGGCACGGAAACCGATGCGAGCTTCAGAAAGTCCCGGCGATTGGTCTTCTCGCCGTCCGTTCTGCTGCTCATGCGTCTGCTCCTCCTCTTCATTCGGCCCGTCCGCGTGACGGGCCGTCTTGTTGCGGGCTAGCCCGCCATCATTCGGAAAGCCTCCTTCTCGATCTCCATGAACGCCCGTCCCGCAGAACCGACAGGCGCGTAGAAGACCGAATTCCGCGCGCTTTCCAAATCCGTGAAGAAATGCCCCGCCCAGGGGGCGATATGCCTGTTGAAGAACCGCCTGGCCTCCTCCAGCGAGGCCGGCTCGCCGAAGCGTCCGAGGATCATCCCCGCCATCATCTCCATCAGGCTGGCGATATGGTCTTCGGGTTCGTACACCGCGAAGGCGCGCTGTATGCCGAGACCGGCCATGTCGTTGCGCAGCGCCGCCAGCGGCTTCTCGTTGAGGAACCCTGTGAGGTAATAGCTGGCATAGGGAAGCAATTCGCCCCGCCCTACGCCGATGAAAAGCGCGGTGTATTCGCTTTCCGCCGCCCTTTCGGTCGTCGCGGACGCAATCCGGGACAGCGCGTGGACAGCGCGGCCGAGCTCGCTGTCATCGCCGGCGAGCCCCGCCGCCTTGTCGAGCAGCGCGCGGTCCGGCGGCCGGGCCAGCAGGGCCGCCAGAAAATCGTAGAGGTCGGCGCGGAGCCGCTCCTCTTCCGCGGTTTCCACGCCCTGCACCGCTTCCACCGTCATCGCCTCTCCCATCGCGTCAGGCCGCCTGCCCCGTTTCGGCGTCCGCAAAGGCGAACCGCATCCGGGGTTTCGCCCGCGCAATCGGCGTTTCCTCCATCGCCGGCGCTTCGGGCAGTGCGTCGGGGGCCTCGACCGCAGCGTGCGCTTCAGGCTCTTCGGCCTCCGCGTCCGCCTCGACGGCGCCGTCCTCGTCTTCCGACGCTTCGGCAACGGCCTTTTCGGCCTTTTCCGCCGCCTCGGCCATCGCCTCAAGATGCTTCAGCATGCCCTTGCCGACCTGGTAGGCGGTCTGAAGGTTCTCCACCACCAGCGCCGCGTCGGTATAGTCCTCGCCGTAATCGACCAGATTGTCGAGATTGGCGAGCACCGGGTTGGACCGCCATAACTGCCTCAGCGCCCGTCGCCGCAACCGTTCCGGCACGGCGTCGGACATGAACGCCGAAAAGTCGTCGCCCTGCTTCATGCTGTCCGGATCGGGCAGGTCCAGTTCGGCCAGCACATCCTCGTCCGGGCGTTCCTCCAGCGCCGCGCGCTCTTCGGCCGCCAGGGCCTCGCGCTCGGCCTCTTCCACGGCGCGCGCCTCCGCCGCCACGGCCGCCTTCCGGCGGGCCCAGAAATCCGCCTGCGCGTTCAATGGACCGCCTCCGCGCGCCGCGGTGCGCGATAGACGTCCGACATCTGGCGAATGCGCGGATCGCCCTTGCCGTCCTCCGTCAGATCGACCCGCCTCTTGTCGCGCCTGCGTTTGACGAAAGGCTCCTCCTCATGGTGGCGCTCGATGAAGTCGCGCACCACGGCGACCAGGCCTTCCGGCATCGGCGCCTGCTCGACGATCTCCTCGCCGCTGTCCATATAGTCCTGCGCCTCGTAGGGAGACGCCGTGGCAAGCACGACTTCGAGCTCGTGCGGCGCATCGGCTTCGCCCGTCCGGCGCATGACGACATAGATCGCCGGCGCGCGCGCCGCGAGGCCGGTCATATAGGCCTCGACATCGGACGCCCAGAACTCCAGTGGCACCGTGGCTGCGTGGTATTCGACGGTTTCGCCTTCGCGCCTGAGCTCGCGCCAGTCGGCCGGCGCGGCGCCGGGCACGACATCCGCGACCGTCCATGACCACCGCGCCCAACGGCTCGCCGCCGGGCTGCGGCGGAGAATGATTCCGAGCGGCAATGACAACGCGCTCGCCGGCATAATGCCGATCTCCTCCGGGCAGACACCCCGTCATTTCCGCGCAAGACGGTACGCTGCCCTGCGACAATAATGTACCCCTTTCCACCCTCTGCCAACAGAAAAAACCGCTTTTTCCAGGACCGCTGCCGCCCGTGTTTCCGGCAGTCTGGACAGGCGGCCGGAAGCGACCATACTTACCCGGTGCGCTGTGGGGGCGACGCCCCCCCGTAAACCGCCGCCCGGCTCCGGAGAAAATTCGCTCTTCCCGGTCCGGTGCGGCGGCAAGATGACAAGCCTGCAAACGGCCCGCAGCGGCTTGTCCGGAGGACAGGACATGGCCGGTACCTTGCTCGTGTGCGACTGCGCCCACAGCCAGACCGTCGATTCGGACAGCATCGAGGCGGGCGCAGGCATCGCCTGCTCGCGCCTCCACAGCGCGCTCTGCACCACGGAGGCGGGCGCGGCCGCAAAGGCGATAGAGGCGGGAGACGCGGTTATCGCCTGCCAGCAGGAATGGGCGCGGTTCGAGGAAATCGCGGAGGAGCTGGGGGCGCCGGCCCCGCTGCTGGTCGATATCCGCGACCGCGCCGGCTGGTCGGACGAGGCTGCCCGCGCCGGCCCCAAACAGGCGGCGCTGGTGGCCCAGGCATTGCTCGCAGCGCCCCCGACGCGGACCGTGGATGTGGTCTCGGAGGGACGCTGCCTTGTGCTCGGCGAGGAAACCGCGGCGCTGGCGGCGGCGGAACGGCTCGCCGAGCCTTTGTCCGTCACGGTGCTGCTTGCGGAACCGCCGGAGGACCTGCCGGTGGACCGCCGTTTCGAGGTCGTGGTCGGCAGGTTGCGGACGGCCGCGGGCGCGCTCGGCGGCTTCCGGCTGCGGATCGACGGCCTCCGGCAGATGGAGCCCGGCGGGCGCGGCGCTTTCGCTTTCTCCGAGCCGCGCGACGGCGCCGAGACGGAGTGCGACACGATCCTCGACCTTTCGGGCGGCGCGCCGCTCTTCCCCGCCCATGAGAAGCGCGAGGGCTATTTCCGCGCCGACCCCGGCGACCCGAATGCAATGGCCGCCGCCCTGTTCGAAGCGGGGCAGACGGTCGGCACCTTCGAGAAACCGCTCTATGTCCGGCTGGAGGAAAGCCTCTGCGCCCACTCGCGCGCCAGCCAGCGCGGCTGCAACAAGTGCCTCGACATCTGCCCCACAGGCGCCATCGCGCCGGCGGGCGACCATGTGGCGGTCGATCCGATGGTCTGCGCCGGCTGCGGGGCCTGCTCGGCCGTCTGCCCGTCCGGTGCCATATCCTTCGATGCGCCGCCGGTGGCTTCCCTCTTCCGCCGCATGGAGGCGCTCTCCGGAGCCTACCGCAAGGCCGGAGGCGCCGCGCCGCGCCTGCTGGTGGCGGACACGAGTTTCGGCGTGGAGATGATCGCGCTGCTGGCCCGGTTCGGGCGCGGCCTGCCGGCCGATGTCATCCCTTTCGAGGTCGAGGCGCTGGCGGGCTTCGGCCACGCCGAGATGCTGGCGGCTCTGGCGGGAGGCTTCGCGTCGGTGGACATTTTGCTGCCGCCGCGCGCCGAGGACGAGGCGCCGCGCCGCGAGCTTGCGCTCGCCGAGGCGATGTGCGGCGAGGGACGCCTTCGCCTGCTGGAGCCGGGCGACCCCGACACGCTTGCGGAAGCGCTTTACGGCCGCGAGGCCGCGCCGCCGCCCGCCGAGCCCGTGCTGGCGCTCGGCTCCCGCCGGCAGGTCACCAGGCTCGCGGCGCAGGCGCTCAACCCGGCCGGCGCCGTGCTGCCCTTGCCCGAGGGCGCGCCCTACGGCTCGGTGACAGTGGACACGGACGCCTGCACGCTCTGCCTCGCCTGCGCCTCGCTCTGCCCCTCCGGCGCGCTCGGCGACAATCCCGACCTGCCGCAACTCCGTTTCCAGGAGGACGCCTGCCTGCAATGCGGGCTCTGCGTGCAGGTTTGTCCCGAGAACGCGGTCTCGCTGGAGCCGCGGCTCGACCTTTCCGACGCCGCGCTGGAGCAGCGGGTGCTCAATGAGGAAGAGCCCTATGAATGCATCGAGTGCGGCAAGCGCTTCGGCATGAAATCCACGGTGGAGCGGATCGTCGCGCAGCTGGCGGGCAAGCATTCCATGTTTGCGGACCGGGACGCCTCGCGGCTCATCCGCATGTGCGACGATTGCCGCATCAACGCCCAGTACCACGCTGCCGACAACCCCTTCGCCATGGGCGAACGGCCCCGTGTGCGCACGACGGAGGACTATCTGCGCGACCGCAGCAAGGACCATTAGCGCGCGGTCCCGTTCAATTTGAAACTGAAGTCCGGCCGTCCCGTTCGACAAGCTCAGGACAGGTTCCTTCGATACGCCGCTTCGCGGCTACTCAGGATGAGGAAGCCCCGCTTTTGTTCTTTTCCTCACCCTGAGTAGCGCCCGCGTCAGCGGGTGCGTATCGAAGGGGCAGCCACGACTCCTGATGACATCCGGGCGCGTCTCCATGAATATAGGCGCTGACAGGTCCGAACAGCGAACCGGAGGCGCCATGACCCTCACTGCCGAGCTCAGCCGCAGGATCTACACGGATATGTGGCGAATCCGCCTCTTCGAGGAAGAGGCGCTGCGCCAGACCAGCCTCGGCTCCGTCAAGGGCACGCTCCACACCTATTGCGGCGAGGAGGCCATCGCGGTCGCGGTATGCGCGCATCTGCGCGATGACGACTATGTGCTGGGCACGCATCGCAGCCACGGCCACTGCCTCGCCAAGGGCGCGCCCATGGATCGCATGATGGCGGAGCTGTTCGGGCGCGCGACCGGGAGCTGCCGCGCCAAGGGCGGCTCCATGCACATCGCCGATTTCTCGCGCAACATACTGGGCGCGAACGGCATCGTCGCCGGCGGCATCGGCCCCGGCACCGGCACGGCGCTCGCCAGCAGGATCCGCAAGAGCGACCAGGTGTCGGTCGTGTTCTTCGGCGACGGCGCGGCGGCGCGCGGGCCCTTCCATGAAGGCTTGCTGTTCGGCTCGCTCTGGAAGCTGCCGGTCATCTATGTCTGCGAGAACAACGGCTACCAGCAATGGGTGCCGCGCAGGAATGTGGCGGTGGTGGATTCGGTGGCCGATATGGCGGCGTCCTACGCCATCCCCGGCGTCTCGGTGGACGGGCAGGACCTGGAAGCCGTCTATGACGCCGCCGCGGAGGCGGTCGCCCGGGCGCGCAACAGCGAGGGCCCGACCCTGATCGAGGCCCGCACATACCGCTTCTACGGCCACAGCCTGGGCGACATGGAGGAATACCGCTCGCGCGAGGAAGTCGATGACTGGCGCGAGAACCGCGACCCGATCAAGCTGTTCAGCGCGTGGATGAAGGAGCGCCAGTGGCTCGGCGAGGATGAGGACGAAGCGATTCAGGCCGGGGTCGCGGCGGAGGTCGCCAGGTCCGTCGCCTATGCCGAGGAGAGCCCGCCGCCGGACCCCGAGGACGCCATGACCGACGTGCTGGATACGGAGTGGAGGGTTTCGGCATGAGGACCATCGCGCTGCGCGACGCGCTCCGGGAAGCGCTGCATGAGGAGATGGCCCGCGACGAAAGCGTGTTCGTCATCGGCGAGGACGTGATTGCCCATGGCGGCCCCTATACCGTCACCCAGGGCATCGTGGACAAATGGCCGGACCGCATCTTCGAGACGCCCATCGCCGAGGCGGGCATTGTCGGCCTCGGCGTCGGCGCGGCGCTGGCCGGCATGCGGCCCGTGGTCGAAATCATGTATGTCGATTTCATCACCTGCGCGATGGACGAGGTCGTCAACCAGGCGGCCAAGATGCGCTACATGACCGGCGGGCAGGCGAGCGTGCCCATCGTCATCCGCCTGCCCTGCGGGCCCGCCCGGCTGGTCGCGGCCCAGCATTCCCAGATCATGGAATCCTGGTTCATGCATGTGCCGGGCCTGCAGGTGGCGGCGCCCAGCACGCCCTATGACGCCAAGGGCCTGATGAAGACGGCGATCCGCAGCCCCGACCCGGTGGCCTTCTTCGAATACAAGGCGCTCTATGTGAGCGAGGGCGATGTGCCGGAAGAGGACTATGTCATCCCCTTCGGCAAGGCGGATATCAAGCGCGAGGGCGAGGATGCGACCGTGATCGCCATCGGCGGCATGGTGCCCCGCGCGCTGGAGGCGGGCATCGCGCTGGAGGACGAGGGCTACGACATCGAGGTCGTGGACCCGAGGACGCTGGCCCCGCTCGACATGGAGACGATCTGCGACTCGGTGCGCCGGACGGGCCGCGCCGTGGTCTGCGAGATGGATTCCTCCTTCGCCGGCACAGGCGCGGAGATCGCCGCCGCGCTCGCCGAGCAATGCTTTCACGACCTGCGCGCGCCGGTCGTGCGAGTCGGCAGTCCGCATGTGCCCATGCCCTTCGCCGAGGAACTGGTCAATGTGACAGTTCCCGATGCCGGGGACGTCTCGGACGCCGTGCGCAAGGTCATGGCCTGATGGCGGTCCGGCTGAGGCTCGCCGCGCTCGGCCACACCATGGAGCGCGGCAAGGTCCTGGAATGGTATGCCGAGGAAGGCGCGCGGATCGAGCAGGGCGCGCCGCTCTACGCCGTCGAGACCGACAAGGCGACGGTCGATGTCGAGGCGCCGGCAGGCGGCATGCTGCTGCGCATCGATGCGGAGGTGAACCGGGAATACCCGGTGGGCGCCACGCTCGCCTGGATCGGCGACGCGGGCGAGGACCTGCCGGACAGGAAGGACGAGACCGCGGCTGCGCCCGCCGCCGTGTCCGATGAACAGCGGGTCACGCCGGTCGCGCGGCGCCTGGCGGAACGCCGAGGTGTGGACGCCGACCGGCTGGACGGCACCGGCCCCGGCGGGCGTGTCACCAAGGAGGACGTGCAGCGCGCCATCGATTCGGGCACGGCCCCGCTGCTGGAAGAGGCGCCTTCGGGCGAGCCGGCGCATGACGTGGTGCCGCTCGAAGGCATCCGCCGGGTCACGGCCGAGCGCCTCAGCGCGCACTGGACCGGCGCGCCGCAGGTCACCGAAGGCCTCGATATCGACATGACCGCCATGCGCGCCTTCCGCAACGCCAGGCGCAGCGAATGGCGCGCGGCCTACGGCATCGTGCCGGCCTTGAACGACATCGTGCTGAAGGCCGCCGCCGCCGCGCTGGAGGCGAACCCGGCACTCAACGCGGCCCTGGTGGACGGCGCGATCCGCCGCTACCGGGAGATCAATCTCGGCATGGCCGTGGATGTCGAGGACGGGCTTGTGGTGCCGGTGCTGCGCGACGCCGGCAGGCTCGACCTCGGCGGAATCGCGCACGCCGCCGCCGACCTGACGGCAAGGGCAAGGTCCCGCAAGCTCGCTCCGGCGGATTTCGAGGGCGCCACCTTCACGGTCACCAACCTCGCCGCGCTCGGCGTGGACTGGTTCACGCCCGTGCTGAACCCGCCGCAATGCGCCATTCTCGGCGTCGGCCGGATGCGGCGCACGCCCGCCGTGGTCGCCAATGAGGTCGCGATCCGCGACATGGCCACCTTCGTCGTCACCTTCGACCACCGTGCGCTGGACGGCGCACCGGCCGGACGCTTCCTCTCGCGGCTGAAGCGTCTGCTGGAATCGCCGGACCCGGCGCTGTTCGCGGGAGCGGGCGGATAGGCCGGCCGGGCCCGCGCCGCCCTCGCGCCGACCGATGCGGGTGACGCATCCGATCCATATCGTCGGCTGCCATGCCGAGGGCGAGGTGGGCGATGTGATTGTGGACGGCGTGGCGCCACCGCCGGGGGAGACGCTCTGGGAGCAGAGGAGCTTCATCGAGCGGGACGGTTGGCTGCGCGACGTGGTGCTGAACGAGCCGCGCGGCGGCGTCTTCCGCCATGTCAACCTGCTCGTGCCGGCGAAGGACCCGGCCGCCGCCATGGGCTTCATCGTCATGGAGCCGGCGGACACCCCGCCCATGTCCGGCTCCAACGCCATTTGCGTTGCCACCGTGGCTCTGGAGACCGGCATCCTCGCGATGGAGGAGCCGGAGACGCGCTTCCTGCTGGAGGCGCCGGGCGGCCCGGTCGAGATCGCTGCCGCCTGCCGTAACGGCAAGGTCGAGAAGGTGCGGCTTCGCAATGTGCCCTCCTTCGCCGACCGGCTGGATGCGCCGCTCGAAGTCGAGGGCCTCGGCACGCTCAGGGTCGATACGGCCTATGGCGGCGACAGCTACGCCATAGCGGACGCACGCGCGCTCGGCTTCGCGCTTCGCCCGGACGAAGCGCGCGACCTTGCCGCAACCGGCATGCGCATCGTGCAGGCCGCAAACGAGCAGATCGGCTTCCGGCATCCCGAGCGGGCGGACTGGGCGCATATCTCCTTCTGTCAGTTCGCCGCCCCGCTCGAATATCGCGAGGGCGTTCCGCACGGCCGCAATGCGGTCGCCATCCGCCCCGGCAAGATCGACCGCTCGCCCTGCGGCACGGGCTGCTCCGCCCGGCTTGCCGCGCTGCATGCCAGGGGCATTCTCCGCACGGGCGACCGCTTCATCGGCGTCTCGCTCATCGACTCCCGCTTCGATTGCCGGATCGAGGGCAAGGCTGTGGTGGGCGGCCGCCCGGCCATCCTGCCCTCGCTTGCCGGCCGCGCCTGGATTACCGGCACAAGGCGGATCACGGTCGATCCCGAAGATCCCTGGCCGCGCGGCTACCGGCTGAGCGACACCTGGCCGGACTATTCCTGAACGCGGCTCAGAAGCAGGCGCAGGCCGAGGCCGCCCAGGATGAGGGCGGCGACGCGGTCGACACACCGCTTCGCCTGCATGTAGCGCTTCGCGACGGCTTCCGTGGTCATGCAGAAGGCGAGCGTGACATAGAAGGCGACCTCCACCAGGAAGTGGTTGGCGACGATGAGCGCGCTGTCCGCCGCGCCGAGCCCGGCGGGAAACACGGCGACAAGCGCGGCGGCGGCAAACAGCACCGATTTCGGGTTCAGCAGGTTCACCATGAAGCCCTGCCGGAAGGCGCGCGTCGCCGGCGCGGTCTTCGCATCGACCGGCGCGGACGAGTCGCGCCACATCCTCCAGGCAAGCCAAATGAGATAGGCCGCGCCTGCGGTCTTCGCCGCCATGTGGACTGCCGGGAACAGCCGGAAGACCGCGCCGAGGCCGAGCAGCGCCATTCCCGTCCATATGGCCGCCATGCAGCCCAGACCCGCGCCCACCGCCATTCCCGCCCTGCGTCCGGCGCTGAGCGAGGTCTGCGCCGCCATCAGCAGCGCCGGCCCCGGACTGGCGATCGCGGCCGCCAGGACGAGGTTGAAGGCGATGATCTGCTCCAGGGTCACGGGCTGCCCTTCGCCGGCCAGGCGGCGCGATGGCTGTCGGCCGTCACGGCCTCCCTTCCATCCAGCGGCTCATGACCGTGCGTTGCTCGACCGCATAGCCGAGGCCTTCGTAAAAGCGGCGCACCGCCTCGTTTTCCTCGCGGATCATCAACATGACCTTGGGCGCGCCGGCCTGGGCCAACCAGTCTTCGGCATGGCGCATCAGCGTCTCGCCCAGGCCCTGCGAGCGATGCTCCGGCGCCACCGCGACATAATAGACCCAGCCCCGGTGCCCTTCATATCCGGCCATGACGCTGCCCGCGAGGCCGCCCTCTCCGGAGACGGCGATGAAGATGTCGGAGGACGCGTTGGCGCGCGCGCTCCCGATATCGCGGAGCGGATCGTTCCATTGCCGCACCAGCCCGCATTCGCGCCAGAGCGCTGCGAGCGCCTCCTCGTCCCCGTTGCGAATGCGCCGGATGGCGAACCCGCTCCGCTCCCGCTCTTCGTCATTCGCCGACCCGCCCGGCATCGCCCCTCGCCCGTACCCCGTTCGCCGCCACAATAGAGCGGGAGCCGACCGTAATGAAACGAGGCGATGGCTGCCCCTTCGATGCGCGCGCGGCCGCTACTCAGGGTGAGGGATGTCCCGTCCGCTTCCGCCACAGCAACCATTGCAACCATGGCTATGCGGCGAGATACAAGGGCAGGGTGAAGGCAGAGCTTCTGGAACTTCCTCATCCTGAGCTTGTCGAAGGAGACGGCCGGGCCTCCGTTTCAACCCGGACAGACCGGATGCCGGGGCAATCTTCTGTTGCCTGTCGCGAACGGACGCCGGAAGCTGTGGGAGCGAGTCGGCTCGACGGAGGCGAGGATGAAACGCCAACTCCATCTGAACCTGTTCATCTACGCCCGCGGCCACCACGAAGCGGCCTGGCGGCACCCCAGGGCGCCCCGGCGCGGCGTGCTGGATATCGACCATATCGTCGAATGCGCGCGAAAAGCCGAGGCGGCGCACATGGATTCGATCTTCCTCGCCGATACGCTGGGGTTGGCGCCGGACGCGGACCGCACGGCCCGCATCTATCTGGATCCGTTCACCACGCTTGCCGCAACCGCCATGGCGACAAGCCGTATCGGGCTCATCGGCACGGCGTCGACGACGCATTCCGAGCCCTTCAATACCGCGCGCATGTTTGCTTCGCTGGACCATATCAGCCGGGGACGGGCAGGCTGGAACATCGTCACCTCCTTCAGCATCGCCGGGGCCGCCAATTTCGACAGCAGGGGCCGACGCTCCCATGCCGACCGCTACGAACGGGCGGACGAGTTTGTGGAGGTCGCCAACAAGCTCTGGGACAGCTGGGCGGACGACGCCGTGCTGGACGACCGCGAGGCCGGTTATTACTACCGTCGCGAACGGGTAACGCCCATCGACCATCACGGCCCCCACTATGATGTGGCGGGCCCGCTGAACATTCCGCGCGGCCCCCAGGGACGGCCGGTGCTCGTCCAGGCCGGGTCATCCGACACCGGCAAGAGCTTTGCAGCGAAGCACGCCGAAGCTGTCTTCACGGCCCACATGACCAAGGCGACCGCGCAGGCGTTCTACAGGGACCTGAAAGCGCGAACGGTCGCCGCCGGGCGGCCGGCGGACCAGTGCCTGATCCTGCCCGGCATCAGCATGGTCATTGCCGGCACGGAGGCCGAAGCGAAGCGCATGGAGCGGGAGCTCAACGAGATGGCCGATATCGAGTCGAGCCTCTCCCGCCTCTCGCAGCGCTTCGATGGGCACGACTTCTCGCACATCCCCCTCGACCGCACGCTCACGGCCGGCGATTTTCCCGACCCGGCCGAAAACCAGAGTTCGCGCGGCCGCACGGAGCTGATCGTGGGCGCCGTCGAGCGAGAGACGCTGACGATGCGCCAGCTTCTCGGCAAGCTGGCCGGCGCGCGCGGGCATTTCGTCATGGCGGGGACGCCCGAGCAGGTCGCCGACACCATCGAAGAGTGGGTTGATGACGGCGCCGCCGACGGCTTCAACGTCATGCCGCTGCTTCTGCCGCACATGCTGGAGGTGTTCGCCGACGAGGTCGTGCCGATCCTCAAGCGGCGCGGACGCTTCCGCACGGACTATGCCGGCGCGACGCTGCGCGACCATTACGGCCTGCAGCGCCCGGCTGCGTAGCGCCGGACGATTGGGCAAGGGAACGCTTCGGGAGGTTTTCCAATGAGGAACACAAGGCATGCCGGCTTGAGCGCGAATGGCGAGGCCGCGCGGCATATCGACGAAGCCGTGCGCGCGTTTACGCTCAATTACGGCAACGCCAACGAGCATCTGGCCGGGGCGCGCGAAGCCGATCCCGGCTGCGCGATGGCGGATATCCTCGAAGCCTGGCTCCTGACGCTGACCAATGACGGCGCCCCGCTTGCGCGCGCGCGGGCGCTGATCTCCGGCATTGCCGAAACCGGGCTGACGGAGCGCGAGGCGCAGCATCTGGCGGCGCTGCGCCTCGCCGCGAACGGCCGATGGGCGTCGGCCGTCGCCGTGCTCGACCTCCATCTGATGGACGACCCGCACGATCTGGCCGCCCATCAATGCGCGCTTCGCCTCGACGGCTATCTCGGCCGCTTCCACCGCGAGGCCGCCCGCGCCGCGCGCGCCTTGCCGTTCTGGTCGAAGGACGAGCCCGGCTACGGCATCATGCTGTCCTTTTACGGCTTCGGCCTGGAGGAGGCCGGGGATTTCGCCCGCGCGGAGGAGGTCGGCCGCGCGGCAGCCGAGATCGAGCCCTATGGCTACTGGCCGCATCACACCGTCTCCCACGTGCTGGAGATGACCGGCCGGCCGGACGAGGGCGTCGCCTGGATGGAGGGCCGCCTGCCTTACTGGTCCGATCGGAAATGCAACAACCGGGTCCATATCTGGTGGCACAAGGCGCTGTTCCACATCGAGCTCGGCGAATTGGGGGAGGCGCTCGCGCTCTATGACGGCGAAATCCTGTCCGCCATGCGACCGGCCGGCACGCAGCTTTGCAACACCACGTCGCTGCTCTGGCGGCTCGAGACTCTCGGTTGCGAGGCGGGCGGGCGCTGGAGCCGGCTGCTCCCGCTCTGGCGGGACTTGCTTTCCGGCATGACGAGCCCGTTCAACGAGATCCATGCCGCCATGACCGCGCTCTGCGCGGGCGACAGGGGCGCCTATGAGACGGTGGTGGGCGGCATGAAGCGGACGGCGGCGGCGAATGACGAGCTGGCGCCCGCCTACCGGGACATCGCCATTCCCGTCGCCGAGGCGATGGCGTGTTTCGGCGATGGCGACTATGCCGGCGCGGTGGATGGCCTGCTCGCGGCCGAAGCCCATCTCTGGCGCATGGGCGGCAGCATCGCGCAGCGCGACCTCGTGGTGTGGACGCTCGCCGAGGCGGCCGTCCGCGCCGGCCGGCGCAATGTTGCGTTGTCGCTCGCCAACGAACGCCTGGCGCTCAGGCCGGAAAGCGCCGTGAACCGGCGCTTCCTGCAAGGGGCCCGGGCCCTTGCCGCCTGACGGGCCGAACCTGTTCGGGTAAGGCCCGGCCGGCTCCTTCGATACGCCGCTTCGCGGCTACTCAGGATGAGGAGGTTTCAGAAGCCCTGCCCTCACCCTGAGTAGCGCCCGCTTGCGGGTGCGTATCGAAGGGCAGCCACCGCCTTTCCTCACCGTCGGATACCGCATCAGGGCGCCGCGCCGACGATGGAGGCCGGCGAGCGGTAGCCTGCGGTTATGTGGCGCTCGATCCAGGACGGATCGTCGTCGCGCGGCAGCACGGGGGCGGGCGCGCCCTTGCAGCTCAGCCGGTAGAGCAGCCGCGCATCCTCCGCCCTGTCGATCCCGATCTTGATCGGCGGCGAGTTGTGCAGGGACATGTAGTTATTCCAGATGGTGACATCGCCCGAGGCATGCAGATGGTCGTAGCGGAATTGCGGCTGCAGGACATGTTTCTCCAGGCCGTCCAGAAAGGCGCGGGAGGCTTCCGGCGTCATGCCGTCGACCTCGACCGGGGGACGGATTCCCGGCCGCGAGGCCCAGACCGGGCTGTGCAGCGACTTGATGCCGGAACGCGGGTCCGTGCGCACGAGCTCCGTCAGCCAGCCTTCGTCGCCCGCGTTCAGGCGACGGCGGACCCGGACCGCTTCGAGCCTTGCCCGTTCTTCCGGCGGCAGGGCGGCAAACGCGGCCGCGGTGTCCGCAAAGGCGGTCTCCCCGTTCAGCGGCAGGCGCTTGCGAAGCGCCATGAGCTCTCCGTCGGAATCGGGATGGTAGGGGGCCGGACCCGTGTCGGCCGGCGCCTCGACCCATTGCCCGTTGGACGCCTCGCGCGCCACCGGCACATGGTGGACGAGGAACATCGACACATAGATGGGCAGCGGCTCATATTCGATGTCGGTGTGCCAGGAGCCGCCGTTTTTCAGCGAGGGCCCCTCGCTCTCGCCATTGCCGAGCAGGTTCGTCGCCACGAGCACCGCCGGCGATTCGTGCGGCAGGCATTCGACCTGTCCGGGCAGGGTGTTGTCGGCGGCGGCGGCCTTCCGGTCCGCATAGGGCCGGTAGGTGATGGCGCCGTCGCTGGGGCCGTCCTGCTGCGCCGGCTTGCCGCCCCGCAGGAAATTCGAGGGATGCGCGACCGGCGCGCCCCAGTGATTAGCGAAGCGCTCAAATGCCGCGAGCGAAAACCGGTCGAGGTCCTGTCCGGCAAGCGTCATCAACCGGCAGTGGCTGAGCGTGTCCAGTAGGAGCTCCACCTGCGCCGGACGCAAGGGGAGGCTGAGGTCGATGCCGGACACGCGCACGCCCATGCCGCTGGCGGCAAGCGGGCGCTCAACCGCGACCTGCCCGCCGAATGCGGCCGCGAACCGGTCCTCCAGGTCCTCCGGCGCGGTACTCAATGAGAACTCCTGCATGTCGGTCTCTCTCCGGTTTGAAAGGCTTCAGTCCAACGGCGGTGCATTTGTCATACTATGCGCAATACAAATGCAAGAGACCGGAGGCGCGCCACCATGCTGAAAATCTATCATTCCCCGCAGACCCGCGGTTTCCGCGTCATCTGGCTATGCGAGGAACTGTCCGTGCCCTACGAGATCGTGCCGGTGAACTTCGCCGCCGACTATCGCGCCACGCCGGAATGGCGGGCGCTCAACCCGGTCGGCAAGGTGCCGGTCATGGCCGACGGCGATATGGTCATGTTCGAGTCCTGCGCCATGATGCACTACATCCTGGACCGTTATGGCGACGGCCGGCTGCAGCCGGCCAGGGACGACCCCGGCTACGCGCATTACCTGCAATGGAGCTGGTTCGCGGAGGCGACCTTCGCCCGGCCGCTGGGCGAGATCGTCAATCACCGGCGCGAATTCGACCCGGAGCTCGATGCCGTGGTGGCGGAGATGAAGAGCCGGGCGACAGCCTGCGTCGGAGCGCTCGATGCGGCGCTGTCCGGACGGCCCTATCTGCTCGGCGAGGCGGTGAGCGCCGCGGATCTGAGCATCTGCTACACCATGCACGGCTACCGCCGCATGGTCAGCGAAACGCTGCCCGCGGCGGTTCAGGCCTATTTCGACAGGGTGACGGCGTTGCCCTCCTACACGGCAACCGTGAATGCCGATGCGGAAACGGGCAAGCGGCTGAAGGGCTGACCTTACGGCGCGGCGCCGTGCTTGCGGATGAACTGGCGCACGCGCTCGATCGTGCGCTGCTTCAGCTCGGGCGGAGACGTCCACGGGAAGACCGTGATCTCGGCGTTCGGCGCCAGCGAGGCGACATCGACCGAGGTCTGGTGCGGGTGGGACGGCGTGTCGTCCGGCAGCACGAGAATCGGCGTCCGGCAGTTGCGGATGACATCCCGCGACACGCTGTAGAGAAAGTCCGGATTCGTCCGGTACAGATTGTGCAGATAGCGGTCGACCGCGTCCTGCGTGAGGTCGGGCCGCCCGGCGAGCAGTTCTGGCGCCCACCCGTCCCGGCCGGACCGGTACATGACATCGGGATCTTCCGGACGGTGCCCCACCGTCTGGCAGAACACCGCGGCGGCGATGCGCTCGGGGGCCCGGTCGAGAAGCGTTCCGGCGAAACAGCCGCCGATGCAATAGCCAATATAGGCGAATTCGCGGATGCCGAGATGGTCCATCAGCCCGAGCTGGTCGTCGGCGAAGGCGCCCCACGGATCGTCCGCAGCGAGCGGTCCTGTGCTCTCGCCGCCATTGGCGTTGCGCTGGTCCATCGTGATGCAACGGAAATCGTCCTTGAAGGCGTCCATCGCGTCGATGACCGCAGTCGGCCAGTTGCTCATGCGGGAGTTGAGGCCGCCGCCCGGGGTGACCAGTAGCGGAAAGCCGCTGCCGGCCTCCCGATAATGGATACGGACGTCGCCCTTCTCGTAAAACGGCATGCTTGTCTTCTCCTTGCAGCGCCGGGGATTTGTCGCACAGCCCGGGCGGCCGGGGAAGCCGGATGGCGGCGCGCCACCCTTGCGCTTGCGGCGCGGGGGCACGCGAATATGCTTGGCCGGCAACCGGACCGGCAGGAGCCCGAACCCCGATGACCATCCCGGACACCGAAGACCTGCTCGCCGGCATCAACCGCTGGGCCGCCATCGAGAGCAAGACGGACGACCGTGACGGTGTCGCCCGGATGATGGCGACGGCCGAGGCGGATTTCCGCGCTGCCGGGCTGGTCACCGAGACGATTCCCGGCCGCGACGGCTTCGGGGACCATCTGGCGGCGCGCGCGCCCTGGGGCGGCGACGGGCCGGGCATCCTCGTGCTCTGCCATCTCGACACGGTGCATCCCGCCGGGACGCTGGCCGCCAACCCGCTGCGCACCGAGGGCGACAGGGCCTATGGGCCCGGCATTTACGACATGAAAGGCGGCGTGTGGATCGCGCTGTCGGCGATCCGTTCCCTTGCCGAAGCGGGGGAGCAGACGCCGCTGCCGGTCCGCTTTCTGGTGGTGTCGGAGGAGGAGGTCGGCTCGCCCACCTCGCAACCCCATATCGTCGCGGCGGCGGAGCAAGCGAAATATGTGCTGGTGACGGAGCCCGCGCGTGACGGCGGCTGCTGCGTGACCGGCCGGAAGGGCGCGGCGCGGATGAAGATCGTGGCGCGCGGCAAGCCCGCGCATTCCGGCGTGTCGCACCGGGACGGCGAGAGCGCGGTGCTGGAGATGGCCCGGCAGATTGTCGATCTTGAGGCGATGACGGATTACGAAACCGGCGTGACCGTCAATGTCGGGCTGCTCTCCGGCGGCACGGGCGTCAATGTCGTGCCGGAATACTGCACGGCGGAGTTGGATATCCGCATGACCCGGCCGGAAGACGGCGCGGCCGCAGTAGCGAGGGTGCAGGGAATCAGGCCCTATAACCCTGCAGTCGAATTGACCGTCAGCGGGGGCATGAACCGGCCTCCTTACCGGAAATCGAACGCGATCGCCTCGCTCTACGAACATGCGCGCGAACTGGCCTCCGAGCTCGGCTTCGAGCTGGGCGAGACCTTCACCGGGGGCGGCAGCGACGGCAATTTCACAGCATCGATCGCGCCGACGCTGGACGGGCTGGGGGTGGACGGGGCCGGCGCGCACACGCTGGAGGAGCATCTCTATGTCTCCTCGCTGGTTCCCCGCACAATGCTGCTGCGGCGGCTCTTCCAGACATTGAACTAGGGTCGGGGGATACCGCCCGAAGGAATCGCCCGCCCCGGTATCAGCCGGACAGTCCTGCCGCCTGCCTCCGGCGCCGGCACAGCAGGAACAGGACGATCGCGAGCGCGCCCGGAACGACCCAGGCCGGCCACAGCAGCACTTGCACGAAAGCCGGGTCCCAGAGCCAGGGATGCAGATAGCGCTGGATGACAGCCTGCACGAGGTTGAGGCTGCCGCTGTCCAGCGAGAACCACACCTGCCCCAGCGCCTGCGGCCGCCAGCCGCCTTCGGCGACGGCCTGCCAGATGTCGCCGCCGAGCGCGGCCATTGCGACGCAGGCGAACAGCAGGGCTAAGAGACGACAGGCAAGCAATGACCCTCTCCGAACAGCCACCGTAGCGACAATGGGTGCGCTTGCCAAATCCGTTGTGCAATGCAACAACCTGCTGCCTCGGAGAGGTGGCATGCTTGCAGGAATACCGAAGGAAACCGCGCCGCGAGAGCGCCGCGTCGCCGCCACGCCCGACAGCGTGAAGCGGCTGCTGGCCATGGGCTTCGAGGTCCGCGTGGAGCCCGGCGCCGGCGCGGCCGCCGGCTACATGGACGCCGCCTATGAAGAGGCCGGCGCGGCGATCGACCCGGAGGCGCTGGAAGCGGCGGACCTCGCGCTTGCGGTGCAGATGCCGGCGGTCGGGCGGTTGAAGCGCGGCGCGATGCTGGCGGGCCTGCTCGCGCCCTTCGGCGATGACGACCGGCCGGGCGCGCTCGCCGGCGCCGGCGTCGAGGCCTTCGCCATGGAGCTCATGCCGCGCATCACCCGCGCACAGGCCATGGACGCGCTTTCCAGCCAGTCCAATCTCGCCGGCTATGCAGCGGTGATCCGCGCCGCGGAACTGTTCGGCCGCGCGTTCCCGATGATGGTGACGGCCGCCGGCACCATCGCGCCCGCAAGGGTGCTGGTGCTGGGCGCGGGCGTGGCGGGCCTCCAGGCGATCGCGACGGCGCGGCGCCTCGGCGCGGTCGTCTCGGCGATGGATGTGCGCCCGGCCGCGCGCGAGCAGGTCGAGAGCCTGGGCGCGAGCTTCGTCGAGGTGGACCACAAGCAGCCGAGCCTGGCCGAGGACGAGGGCGGCTACGCCCGCGAGATGGGCGAGGACTACAGGCGCGAGCAGGCCGACAAGCTGGCGGAGACGCTCGCGCGCACGAACATCGTCATCACGACCGCGTTGATTCCCGGCCGGCCCGCGCCGTGCCTCCTTTCGGCAGAGGCGGTGCGCGCCATGCCGCCGGGCTCGGTGGTGGTCGATCTCGCCGTCGCCCAGGGCGGCAATTGCGAGCTGAGCCGCGCCGACCGGATCGTCGAGGAGGCGGGCGTGCTCATCGTCGGCGACAGCGACCTGCCTTCCCGCGTGGCGCAGGATGCAAGCGCTCTCTATGCGCGCAATCTGATCGCGTTCACGGAGCTCCTGGTGGACGGGGAGCGGGGCGCGCTCGCGCCGGACTACAACGACCCCATTGTCTCCGCGACGGCGCTGAACCCGAAGGACACCCCCGATGGCTGACCCCCTGAACCGCGACGCGGTGGCCATTGCGGACCGCGCCGGCCAGCTTGCGGACGAGGCGCAGCGCCTGGCGGCGGAGGCGGCCGATCTCGCCCACCGGGCGGCCCAGGCGGATGCGCCCGCAACCGACCCGGTGCTGTTCGGCCTCACCGTCTTCGCGCTCGCCTGCTTCGTCGGCTACTACGTGGTCTGGAAGGTGACCCCGGCGCTGCACGCGCCGCTCATGTCGGTCGCCAACGCGATTTCGGGCGTGGTCGTGCTGGGGGCGATGATCGCCGCCGGGCCCGCCATTTTCGGCGTCTCCAAGCTACTGGGTTTCGTTGCCGTGGTGCTGGCCTCGGTCAACATCTTCGGCGGGTTCATCATCACCCAGAGAATGCTCCAGATGTACCGCAAGAAGGACGGCTGAGGGGATGGAGGCCTCGATCGCATCCTTCGCCTATCTCGTGGCGGCCGTCTGTTTCATCCTCGGCATTCGCGGCCTCGCCTCGCCGGAGACCGCGCGGCAGGGGAACCGCATCGCCATAGCCGGCATGGCCATCGCCATCGGCGCGACCCTGCTCCGCCCGCAAATCGTCACATTCGAGCTGGTGCTGGGCGGCATCGTCGTCGGCGGCGCCATCGGCACGGTCATCGCGCTCCGGGTCAAGATCACCGACCTGCCGCAGCTCGTCGCCATCTTCAACAGCCTGGTCGGTCTCGCCGCCGTGCTGATCGCCGCCGCCGCGCTGGAGAGCCCGAGCCTCTACGGCATTCCGCTGGAAGGCGGGCTCGCCACCCACAGCCTGGTGGAGATCATGGCCTCGACCGCCATCGGCGCCGTCACTTTCACCGGCTCGGTCGTCGCCTTCGCCAAGCTGCACGGGCTGATGCAGAGCGCGCCCATCACCTTTACCGGCCAGCGCGCGGTGAACGCCTTTGTCGGGCTGATCGTGCTGATGGCGGCGCTCGCCTTCGCCGGCTGGGGCACGGCCGGGCTCTTCTGGGCGCTGGCGCTGGCGGCGCTGGTCTGGGGCGTGCTGGTGGTCATCCCCATAGGCGGGGCGGACATGCCGGTCGTGATCTCGGTGCTGAACTCGGCCTCCGGCTGGGCCTCCTGCGGCATCGGCTTCACGCTCGACAACCCGCTGATGATTATCACCGGGGCGCTGGTCGGTGCGTCCGGGGCGATTCTCTCCTACATCATGTGCAAGGGCATGAATCGCTCGCTGGTCCATGTGCTGCTGGGCGGCTTCGGCGGCGAGACCGAAGGGCCGACGGGCGACGCCGCCGACCGGGGGCCGGTGAAGGCGGGCAATGCCGACGACGCCGCCTTCATGCTGCGCAATGCCGGCTCCGTGGTGGTGGTGCCCGGCTACGGCATGGCGGTGGCCCAGGCTCAGCATGCGCTGCGCGAGATGGTCGATCTGCTGGAGGAGGAGGGCGTGCGCGTGCGCTTTGCCATCCACCCGGTGGCGGGGCGGATGCCGGGGCATATGAACGTGCTGCTGGCCGAGGCCAATGTCCCTTATGACAAGGTGGTCGAGATGGAGGCCATCAACCGCGACTTCCCCTCCACCGACATCGCCTTCGTGATCGGCGCCAATGACATCACCAACCCCTCCGCGCGCAACGACCCCTCCAGCCCCATCTACGGCATGCCGGTACTGGAGGTGGACCGGGCGCGGATGGTCATGTTCGTCAAGCGGTCGATGGCGAGCGGCTATGCCGGCGTCGATAATCCGCTGTTCTTCAACGAGAACACCATGATGCTGTTCGGCGACGCCAAGGCGATGTGCGAAGGCATCATCAGGTCCCTGGAATAGAGGGCGCGCAATCCATGACACGCATCGTGAAGATCGCCCAGTGGGGCGAGTCGGTCGAGGTGGACGACGACCAGACGCTGCTGGAGGCGGCGCTGGAGCAGGGCGTGCCCTATCCGCACGGTTGCCGCTCGGGCAATTGCGGAGCCTGCAAGAGCCGCCTCTATGCGGGCAGCGTGGAGATGGAGCCCTATTCCGATTTCGCGCTGACGGACGAGGAAAAGGAGAGCGGCTTCGTGCTCGCCTGCCGCTCGCACCCGCAGGAGAACCTCGAAGTCGCGTGGCTGAACGACGACGAGGAGATGGTCGCTCATCCGCTGCGCCGCTTCGAGGCGGTGGTGGCCGAACGCATGGAAATGACGCACGACATCCTGCGGCTCCGTCTCGCCGTGCCGGAGGACGTCGAGTTCGCCTATACCGCCGGCCAGTATGCCTCGCTCCGCTTCGCCGGGCGCCCGGCGCGCGACTACTCCATGGCGTCGAAGCCCGGCGGCGGCATGCTCGAATTCCATATCCGGGCCATGGACGACGGCGAGGTGTCTAATTTCGTCCGGGACGAGATATCCGAGGGCGACAGGGTTGCGGTCGAGGGGCCCTATGGCGCCGCCTATCTGCGCGAGGCGCATCGCGGGCCGATCCTCGCCATCGCCGGCGGCTCGGGCCTGGCGCCCGTCAAGGCGATTCTGGAGACCGCGCTCGAAAAGGACATGCCGCAGCCGATGTTCCTCTATTTCGGCGTGCGCGGCGAGCGCGACGTCTATCTGGAGGAGGAGTTCGCGCGGCTCGCGGCGGCGCATGAGCGGCTCCGCGTACAGGTCGTGCTCTCGGACCCCGAAGGCGAAACGGACCGGCGCACGGGCTTCGTGCATGAGGCCGTGGCGGCGGATTTCGACGATCTCGACGGCTGCAAGGCCTATCTCGCCGGGCCGCCGGTGATGGTCGAGGCCGCGACCGAAATGCTGGAGATCCGGGACATGCGCCCCGAGGACATCCACGCCGACGCTTTCTATACGGAAGCCGAGAAGGCCGCGCTCAATGGCTGACCGGCTCCGGATCGCAAGCTGGAACGTGAACTCGGTCCGGCTGCGTATAGGCGGCATCGAGCGCCTGGCGGTGGAGCGCGCCCCGGACGTGCTCTGCCTTCAGGAGGTCAAGGTCGAGAGCCGCCATTTCCCCGTCGAGCCGTTCCATGCGCTCGGCTACCGCCATTCGGTGCTCTACGGCATCAAGGGCTATCACGGCGTCGCCATTTTCTCGCGCCTGCCCATCGATGAGGGCGGCACGCGCGACTGGTGCGGGCGGGCCGACGGGCGCCATGCCTTCGCCACCGTGGCCGGCGTCGAAATCCATAACTTCTACATCCCGGCCGGCGGCGACGAGCCCGACCCGGAGATCAACGACAAATTCGCCCACAAACTGCAGTTCCTGCGGGAGATGACCGGCTGGTGGCGGGACCGGCGGGAGGACGGCGCGCGCCGGGTGATGGTGGGCGACCTGAATATCGCGCCGCTCGAAACCGATGTCTGGTCGCACCGCCAGCTCCTCAAGGTGGTGAGCCACACGCCCGTCGAGGTGGAGCATCTGGCGGGCGCGCAGGACTCGCATGACTGGATCGATGTCGTCCGCCATTTCATCCCGCCGGAGCAGAAGCTCTACAGTTGGTGGAGCTACCGGGCGCGCGACTGGTCCGCCTCCGACCGCGGGCGGCGGCTCGACCATATCTGGGCGACGCCGGCGCTCTCGGGCGCGCTTGCCGGGGCCGAGGTGCTGCGCGATGCCCGCGGCTGGGAGCGCCCGTCCGACCACGCCCCCGTCATCGCCGACTTCGACCTCTCCGGCCTGTAGAGGACGCGGGCTTCCGGCGCGCCTGATCCGGGAAAAGCTGTGGTAGACTGAAAGCCGGACAAGGGCGGCCTCCCCGGGGCCGCCCTTTCGAGTCCGGAGCGGGCGGAGGGCCGGTAGATATGCCGAAAACAGGCAGAGGTTATACCAGCAGGCATGGCAGCAGTGATCGAGGATATCGTCGTAGCTTTGGAAGACGCGGTTCGAGAGCCGGTTTTCGCGCAGGAACTGCCAGACGTTCTCGACGGGATTGAGCTCGGGGGACCGGGGCGGGAGCGGCATCAGGGTTATGTTATCGGGGACTTTGAGGGCCGGGGATGTGTGCCATCCGGCCTGGTCGAGCATGACGAGGGCATGGGCGCCGGGTTCGACGGTGATGGCGACCTCGGCGAGGTGGGCGTTGAGGGCATCGGTATTGGCGTGGGGCATGACGAGGCCGGCGGCCTTGCCCTTGTTCGGGCAGATGGCGCCGAAGATATAGGCGGAGGTTGTCCTCTGGTCCTTGGGGGCTGACGGTCGCGTGCCGCGTTTCGCCCAGCGCCGGGTGATCTTGTTCTTCTGCCCGACGCGCGCCTCGTCCTGCCACCGGACTTCGACCTCAACGCCGTCGTCCAGCGTGGCGCGGATCTCCTTCAGGCGCTCGGGGAAGTTTTTTGAACGCCGCCAGCGCGGCTTCGTCCCGCGCATAGCGGCAGACCAGGCTGGGCCGGCGGGATATGTGGATCTACATCTGGGCGCTGAATTGCCCATGGATCCTGTTTGCGCTGCTCGGCCTCTACGCCTCCATTCGCCTGATCGTGGACGGCGACTACAGCGTTCCCGGCTATTGATCGGGACGTCCCGCGACCGGCGGAAAGAGCGCGGGGCCGTCTTCCGCCGACCAGAGCTGCGCATCCTCGCCGAGCGCCCGGCGCAGCGCCCAGGCAAGGCAGTAGTTGGACGAAAGCACGGGCCTGCCGATTTGTATGGCGGCCGGCGCGAGCGCCGCCAGGGTCGGCATGCCCGTGCCGCTCATCAGCAGCGCCTCGGCATCGTCCGAGACGCCCCCGTCCAGCGCCGCGAGGGCGTCGGCGCTGCGCAGCCCGTAAATCCGCCGCGTATCCTGCGAGCCGAGATCGATGGTCATGACCTGCACGACAGAGAGCCCCGCCGCCCGCCAATAAGCGAGGCCCGCTTCGACGATCTCCGCCGGATAGGGCGCCAGCAGCGCGACGCGTTTTGCATCCAGGGCTTCCAACGCCTCCAGAATGGCCTGCGCGGCCGTAACGAACGGACAGCCGAGTCGCGCTTCCGCGCCGGCGACGATCTCCGCCTCCCGTTCCGCGCCGACGAGATAGGAAGAGCCCGTGCAGGCGAAACCGAAGACATCGGGTCGCAGCACGTCGTAGCTGTCGAGCGTATTGTCGAGCCTGTCGTAATATTCAATCAGCCGTTCGACCGAGGTCGGGGCGCAGCTCACCAGCCGGGATGTGAGGAGCTCCGCACCGGCCGGCATGAGGCGGCGCATCTCCGCCTCTACCGTCGGGTTCGCCTGCGGCACGCCGGTCCCGACCCAGCCGCCGGGCCCGTATTCGCGATCCAACCGCTCCATATTGTCGCCCCCAAACCCTTGCAGGCCGCTGCTTCAGATGTCCAGAGAGGTTTCCCGCTCCCAGTCGCTCAGATGGCGCGAGTAGGCGTCCCACTCCTGCATCTTGAGCTTCACATAGGCGGATGAGAATTCCGCCCCGAGCGCGTCCTTCAGCACGGCATTGCGATCGAAGGCGCGGATGGCGTCCAGCAGGTAATTCGGCAACCGCCTTACCCGGCGTCTATGGCCCTCGGCATACATGTCGAGGTCGCTGCGCCTGCCCGGATCGCGTTCGTTAGCGATGCCGTCGAGGCCCGCCGCCAGGCAGGCCGCCTGCAGCAGATAGGGATTGGCCGCGCCATCCGCGAGCCGGAGTTCGAAACGGCCTTCGTCCGGAATGCGCACCATGTGGGTGCGGTTGTTGCCCGTCCAGGTGACGGTATTGGGCGACCATGTGGCGCCCGAGGCCGTCACCGGCGCGTTGATGCGCTTGTAGGAATTCACGATCGGGTTGGTGATGGCGCACAGCCCCTCCGCATGGTGGAGCACGCCGCCGAGGAAATGGAGCGCGAGCTCCGAGAGGCCGAGCTCCCCGTCCGGATCGTGGAACAGGTTGCGTTCGCCGCCTGCATCCCACATCGACACATGCGCGTGGCACCCGTTGCCGGTCAGGTTCGGGAACGGCTTCGGCATGAAGGTCGCGCGCAGCCCGTGCTTCTCGGCAATCGACTTCACCATGAATTTGAAGAAGGCGTGCCGGTCGGCCGTCACCAGCGCATCGTCATAGTCCCAGTTCATCTCGAACTGGCCGTTGGCGTCTTCATGGTCGTTCTGGTAGGGCCCCCAGCCCAATTCGAGCATGGCGTCGCAGATCTCGGACACCACATCGTAGCGGCGCATCAGCGCCTGCTGGTCGTAGCAGGGCTTCGCCTCGATATCGCGCGGGTCCGAAATCCCGCCGCCGTCGACATCGATCAGGTGGTACTCGGCCTCGACGCCGGTCTTCATCCGGAGCCCTTCGGCCGCAGCCCGGGCCACAAGGTTCTTCAGCACGACGCGCGGCGCCTGCGCGACCGGCCCGCCATCCATGACGAGATCGCCCGGCACCCAGGCCACTTCGGGCTTCCATGGCAGTTGGACGATGCTTGCCGTGTCGGGGACGGCCAGCATGTCGGGATGGGCGGGCGTCATGTCCAGATAGGTGGCGAAGCCGGCAAACCCCGCGCCTGCCTGCTCCATCGCCGGCGCGGCGGCGGCAGGCACCAGCTTGGAGCGCTGCATGCCGCGAATGTCGGTGAAATTGAACAGGAAATACCTGACGCCGTTCGCTTTCGCGAAGGCTTCCAGCTTGCCGGTCATGGTCATCCTTTCGGTCTGTATGGGCGCACGCGGCTGTCAGGGCCGGAGGGCGTCCAGCGGGAAGGTCACCGCCTGGAAGGGTGGAAAGGACACCAGTTCGTCGTTCCAAGCCGAGCCGGCCAGCGTCCACGCGCCTTCATGCAAGGCGTACGCTTTCAAGGTCCTTGCTGTCGGATCGACAAACCAGAGATAGCCGACGCCCTCCCGTGCATAGATCGGGCGTTTTTCTTCAAGATCGAATGTTCTCGTCGACGGGGAAAGAATCTCGCATACCCAGTCCGGCGGCAGGGCGAAATAGGGTGTGTCCGGATAGTCCGGCATCCGCTCGCGGCGCCAACCGGCAAGGTCCGGCACCAGGATATCCTCGCCGAAATGGAGTTCCGGTTCGTAAAGTATCCACCAGCCGCCTGGTCCGCCCCGGCCCCGCTGGAACGGACCGCCGATTTCGACGCTGAGCGACGATCCCGCCAGCGCGTGCCGACTGGCCGGCCTCGGCTGCGTATGCAGCGCGCCCTTGACGATCTCGGCCACCATATGCGGCGGCGCATCGAGAACATCCCGATAGGTCGCCTTTCGAGCCGGGATTCGCCGCCGCAACGCCCGCCGCGCACTCATGCCGTCCTCTCCGGCCGCCAATGCCGCGCCATGCTACGACCGTCCGGCCTTCCTGTCACGGTCGCGCCGTCAAGCCCGGCCCGGAATCCAGTCCGTGCCGGCCAGCGGCACCCGGGCCATCGCCGCTGCCTCGACGGTCAGCGCGGCAAGGTCTTCCGGCTCCAGATTGTGGACATGGCTCTTGCCGCAGGCGCGCGCGAGGGTCTGGCATTCCATGGTGAGGGTGGACAGGTAGTTCCGCACACGCCGCCCGCCCTCTTCCGGGTCGAGCCGCGTCTCCAGAAGCGGGTCCTGGGTCGCGACGCCGACAGGGCAGCGGCCGGTCTGGCACATATTGCAGGCCCCCGGCCGCGTACCGAGCGCCTCGTAATCCTCGACGTAGAGCGGGGCATTGCAGTTGAGCGCCATCAGTGCGGCCATGCCGATGGAGACGGCATCGGCCCCGAGCGCCAGCGCCTTGGCGACATCGGCGCCCGTGCGGATGCCGCCCGACACGATCAACTGCACCTGGCGGTGGACGCCGAGTTCCTTGAGCGCGTCCACGGCGAGGCGGACCGCCGGCAGCGTCGGGATTCCGACATCCTCGATGAAGACCTCCTGGGTGGCGGCCGTGCCTCCCTGCATGCCGTCCACAACCACGGCGTCCGCGCCGGCCTTGACCGCGAGCGCCACATCGAACTGGGTCCGCGTCGCGCCGACCTTCACATAGACCGGCTTCTCCCAATTCGTGACCTCGCGCAGCTCGAGGATCTTGATCGCAAGGTCATCGGGGCCCGTCCAGTCGGGGTGCCGGCAGGCGCTCCGCTGGTCGATGCCGGCCGGAAGGGTCCGCATATCCGCCACCCGTTCGGTCACCTTCTGGCCGAGCAGCATCCCGCCGCCGCCGGGCTTGGCGCCCTGCCCGACCACGACCTCTATCGCATCGGCCGCGCGCAGATGGTCCGGGTCCATGCCGTAGCGCGACGGCAGCACCTGATAGATGAGGGTCTCGGACGCCTCGCGCTCCTCCATCGTCATGCCGCCGTCGCCGGTGGTGGTGCTGGTGCCCATGGCGCTGGCGCCGAGGCCGAGCGCGCGCTTGGCATTGGCGCTGAGCGCACCGAAGCTCATGCCGGCTATGGTGATCGGAATCTTGAGCTCCACCGGCCGGGATGCATGGCGGGCGCCGATGGTCACATTGGTGTCGCAACGCTCCCGGTAGCCTTCCAGCGGATAGCGCGAGACTGAAGCGCCGAGGAAAACCAGGTCATCGAATGTCGGCAGCGCACGCCGCGCGCCCGCACCGCGGATGTAGTAGAGGCCCTGGTCCGCCGCGCGGTGAATCTCCGAGATGACATGCGGCGGGAAGGTGGCCCAGGGCCGCTCGGGATGATCGCCTGCCATGATGCCGTTCCTAATAGGCCGCCGCATTGTCGATACGGAAGTTGTAAAGCCGGCGCGCCGAGCCGTAGCGGCGGAATTGCGCCGCATGGCCGTCCATACCGGCCCGCGCCAGCAGCGCCTCCAGCCGGCCGGCGTCTTCCGCGCCCAGCTCCTTCTCTACGCAGTCCGCGCCGAGGCTCTCCACCCGGCCCCGGACAAAAATCTCCGCCTCGTAGATCGAGTCGCCCAGATAGGCGCCCGCATCCCCGCAGACCACGAGCCGCCCCGCCTGCGCCATGAAGGCCGACATATGCCCGATGGAGCCGCCCACCACAATGTCGATGCCCTTCATCGCAATGCCGCAGCGGGCGCTGGCGCTGCCCTCGATGACGAGCAGGCCGCCGCGCCCGCTCGCGCCCGCCGATTGGCTGGCGTCGCCCGTCACCCGGACGGCGCCCGACATCAGGTTCTCCGCGACGCCCGTTCCGGCATTGCCCTCCACAGTCACTTCGGCGAGCCGGTTCATGCCCGCGCAGTAATAGCCGACATGGCCCCGTATGCGGACCTGCACCGGCTCCGTCAGCCCGGCGGCCAGCGCATGGCGCCCCTTGGCGTTGGTCACGACGAAGCGTCCGCCGGCGACCGGCCCCTCGCGCCCCTGAAGGCGCCGGTTGAGCGCCCGGACGCCGGCCGCGTCGAGATCGATGGTCTCCGCCGTCACGCGCCGTCGCCCCAGGAATAGACCCTGCCCGGCTCCGGCTCCCAGACGGCGGCGGCCTCGACATCGGGCAGGGAGGCAAGCGCCCGGAACTCGGACGCCATGGCCACCCAGTCGTCATTCTCCGCCATCACCGCGGGCTTGCAGGCGATCGGGTCGCGCAACACGGAGAAACCGTCCCTCGTGCCGACCGCGAATGTATAGAAGCCGTCCAGATCCCTGATGCCGGCCTCCAGCGCCTCGGCGATGCCGGCGCCCTCTCCGAGCCGCCAGGTCAGATAGCCGGCCGCAACCTCGCTGTCATTGTCGGTCTGGAAGCGCACGCCCTGCCGGTCTCTCAGCCAGTCGCGCAGGCGGTGGTGATTGGAGAGCGAGCCATTATGGACGAGGCAGAGGTCGTCGCCCGTGTTGAACGGATGAGCGCCCTCGGTCGTCACGGCGCTCTCCGTCGCCATGCGGGTGTGGCCGATCATGTGCGAACCCGCCATCTGGCTCACCCCGAAGCGCGCCAGGACATCCGCCGGCAGGCCGACATCCTTGTAGATTTCGAGCGCCGCGCCGGAGCTCGTGACCCGGAGTTCGGGATGGGCGGCCTCGACCCACTTACGGAGCGTCGCGGAGTCGATGGCGGCGCTCAGCACCGCATGGTTCGACGCCGGCTCCGCCGTCGCCTCGACGCCGAGCTCGCGTCCGGCCTCCCCTGCAAGGCCGGACCAGTCATAGCCGGGGGCGGAGCAGCAAAGGGTGACCTTCGCCCGTTCTCTTCCACCGTCCTCGCGATAGACCGCGAAGCCGGCACTGTCGGGGCCCCGCTCGGTCATCTCGCCCATCATCGGCGCGAAGAGCCGACCCAGATGCGGGCGCAGGGCGGGGTTCTTCAGATAAAGCCCAACGATGCCGCACATGGCGCCCTCCTCTCCTGGCAGGTCCCGCCGCAACGCCAGTATAGGGCGTCCCGGTCAGACCTGCAGCGCCACGCCGTCATGGCCGGGATCGGCCCCGCCATCGAGGCTGCCGTCAGCGGGCAGCCTTATGCCATGCACCGCCGCGAAGCCGAAGGTGAGCGGGCTGCGCACGATCTCATAGCCCATACGTTCCAGAGGCTCGGTGACATAGCCCGGAATACGGTTCGAGATATCGATGGCGTTCGAGGTAGAGGAGAAGCGCGGTGCCGACACCGCCTCGGTCATGGTCATGCCGTGGTCGAGCACATTCAGGATCGCCTGCGTCACGCCCATCGCGATCTGCGTGCCGCCGGGCGCGCCGAGTGCGAGGCAGGGCCGGTCGCCCTCGAAGACGATTGTCGGGCAGAGCGAGGAAAACCGGCTCTTGCCGGGCGCGATCGACCCCGCCCGGCCGGGACGCGGGTCGAAGACGGCCATGCAGCCATTATACATGAAGCCCAGCCCCGGCGTGATGACGCCGGACGGCATGCCGAGCGAATGGGTCATGGTGACGATGCCGCCCTCGCGGTCCACAGCCACCACATGGGTGGTGTCCGGAGGCTCCGGCGCAACCCGCGTCACCGACGCCCGCTCGCCGCGTTCGATCTCGCCGGCGAGTTCCGCTCCATATTTTTCGGACAGGAGCCAGTCGAGCGGCACGTCATAGAAGGCCGGGTCGCCGACATGGGCGTCCTTGTCGCGCGTTGCCCGCTTCATCGCCTCGCTGACGATACGCAGATATTCCGTGCTGTTGTGCCCGATGGCCGCCAGGTCGAAATGCCCGAGCTGGTTCAGCATCTGCAACACCTGCACGCCGCCGCCGGGCGGCAGGTTGGAGGCGACGCGCCGGCCCCTGTAGCCGGTCCAGATCGGCTCCGTGCGGGTCGTGCGGTAGGCGGCGAGATCGGCGGCGGTCAACAACCCGCCATTGGCGCGCATGTCGGCGTCGATCTCCTCGGCGATGTCGCCGGTGTAGAAGATGTCCGCGCCGGCTTTGGCGATGCGCTCCAGCGTGCGGGCGAGATCCGGGTTGATGACCCGGTCGCCTGTCCCCTTCAGGCGGCCGTCCTCGTGGAAATAAACGGCCCGGCCCGTCGCCGAGAAGGCGTTGCGCTCCCGGTTGGCGGTGCGGCCGAGCTGCTCCGTCTGCCGCCACCAGAAATCGACATGCGGGCGCACTACGAAGCCTTCGCGGGCCCGGGCTACGGCGGGGGCGCAGATATCCGTCCAGTCCCAGCTCCCGAACTCCGTCGCCGCCTCGAAATAGGCCTTGAGCGCGCCCGGCGCGGTAATCGACTGGTAGCCGAGATCGTTGACGCGGCCTTTCAGGATGAAGCCGAAGCCGTCCCGCGTCTCGCCTTCGAGCAGATCCTCCCACATCGCCGGATGCGCTGCGAGCGGCGTCTTGCCGTGGAAGTCGATGCAGCAATGCGCGCCGCTCGACGGCAGATAGAGGTGGCAGGAGCCGAAGCCCGCTATGCCGCACATCTGCGGATCGACCACGCCCTGCACGAGCGCGGCGGCAATGGCGGCATCGACCGCATTGCCGCCGCGCTGCAGCACGCGGGCGCCCGCCTCTGCGGCCTCGGGCTGGGCGGCGACGATCATGGCGGGGCGGGTCATGGCGGCAACTCCCTCCGGGCGGCGGAGCGTAGCCCAAGAGCGGAGTTCATGGCGAGAGCCGCCACGATGACAGCGCCCGCCGCCAGCACGGCCGCTGTCGGGGCTTCGCCCGTGCCGAGCCATACCCAGAGGGGGCCCAGCAGGGTTTCGAGCAACAGCAGTAGTCCTACCTCCGCCGCGGGAATGTAGCGCGGGCCCGTGCTGATGAGGCCGATGCCCACCGGCAACAGCAGGCAGGCCATGAGCGCCAGCCAGAGCACTCCCGTCCCCGACACCGCGAGGGGCGAGGCGAATGGCAGCGCCGCCAGCGCCGCCGCCAGATTGCCCCAGATCGGCACCGGAAGCGTGCTTGCGGCCCGGATCGAGCGCAACAGTACGAAATAGGCGGCGAGCCCCACCGTCGCCCCGGCGGCGCAGAGATTGCCGGCGATTCGCCCGCTCTCCAGGTCGTCCGCGAAAATGACCGCGACTCCGCCGGCCACAGCGACCGCAGCCACCCATGTCCGGGCCGGCACCGGCTCGCCGAGGAAGATACGCCCGATGACCGCGGCAGCGAGCGGCGAGCCTGCGAGCACGACCAGCACATTCGCCGCCGTAGTGAGCGCCAGCGCCCAGATGAAGCAATGGCTGACCACGACCATCAGCGCGGCCCCCAGCAGCCGTCGCGGGCCGAAGCGGAAAATGTTGCGCAGGCCCGCCCGCCCTTCGACCGCCCCTATGATGACAGCAAGGCCGGCCGCAATGCCGAGCCCCCGCCAGAACACAAGGGTCCAGGGATCGGCGTCGACCAGACGCACCAGCAATGTGTCGGGCGTGACGGCGAGAACGCCGGCGAATGTCAGCGCAAGGCCGCGTGCATAAGGCGAGCGCATGGAAAGCCGGACAGCGGCGCCGCGGCCCGGCCGGGCGCTACGCGGCGTCGTCCAGGACTTCGTCGTCGCGTTCCTGGGTCGGGCCGCTGTCCTGGCCCTTGGCGGCGATATCCCGGTCCACGAATTCGATCAGCGCCATCGGCGCCATATCGCCCTTGCGGAAGCCGGCCTTGAGCACGCGCGTATAGCCGCCGGGACGGTCGGCGTAACGCTCCCTCAGGGTCGAGAACAGCTTTGCGACCATGGCGTCGTCCCGCAGCCGGGCGAAAGCCTGCCGGCGCGCATGGAGGTCGCCCCGCTTGGCGAGCGTGACCAGCCGTTCCACCACCGGCCGCAATTCCTTGGCCTTTGGCAGGGTGGTGCGGATCTGCTCGTGCTTTATCAGCGCGTTCGCCATATTGGAGAACATCGCCTTGCGGTGAGCCCAGCTCCGGTTGAGCCGCCGGCCCTGTTTGCGATGGCGCATCCTTCGCCCCTCCCGCTCAGAACGGCTCGTCGAGCCGCTTGGCCAGCTCTTCGATGTTGTCCGGCGGCCAGTTCGTTACTTCCATGCCGAGGTCCAGATCCATCGTCTTCAGCAGCGCCTTGATCTCGTTAAGCGATTTCCTGCCGAAATTCGGCGTGCGGAGCATCTCGTTCTCGGTCTTCTGCACCAGGTCGCCGATATAGATGATGTTGTCGTTCTTCAGGCAATTCGCCGAACGGACGGAGAGTTCCAGCTCCTCGACCTTGCGCAGCAGATGGGCGTTGAACGGCAGATCGACGGCCCGGCCTTCCGGCTGGGACTGCTGGAGATCCTCGAAATTGACGAACAATTGCAACTGGTCCTGAAGGATGCGGGCCGCGACGGCGACGGCATCCTCCGGCGAGACGGAGCCGTCCGTCTGCACGTCAAGCAACAGCTTGTCATAGTCCGTGGCCTGGCCGACGCGGGTCTGCTCCACGCGGTAGGACACTTGCCGCACCGGGCTGTATATGGCGTCCACCGGAATCAGGCCGATCGGCGCATCCTCCGGCCGGTTGTCCGCCGCCTGGACGTAGCCCTTGCCGTTCTCGACCGTCATCTCCATGCGCAGGCTGGCACCGCGGTCAAGCGTGCAGATGACATGATCGGGGTCCATGATCTCGATGTCGGAGCCCGCCTGGATGCGGCCGGCGGTCACCGCGCCCGGCCCGGTTGCGTCCAGAACCATTCGCCTCGGGCCCTCGGAATGCTTGCGCAGCGCGAGCCCCTTGATGTTGAGGACGATGTCGGTGACATCCTCGCGGACGCCCGGAAGCGACGAGAATTCGTGCAGCACGCCGTCGATCTGCACCCGCGTGACGGCGGCGCCCTGCAGCGAGGACAGCATGATCCGCCTGAGCGCATTGCCGAGCGTGATGCCGAAGCCGCGCTCGAGCGGCTCGGCCGCAATGACGGCCGACCGGCCGGGATCGCCCCCGGCCTGCAGGTCGAGCTTGCCGGGCTTGATGAGAGCCTGCCAATTCTTGTGCGTGAACGATGTGGACATCACCTCGTTTCAATCCTCGCCGAGCGAGCCCGCCCGCTGGTTTCGATCTGGTGCTGCCGTCAAACGCGCCGGCGCTTCGGCGGACGGCAGCCGTTATGCGGTATCGGCGTCACATCGCGAATCGACGTGATCGTGAAGCCGGCCGCCTGAAGCGCGCGCAGCGCTGATTCGCGCCCCGAACCCGGTCCGCGCACATTGACGTCGAGCGTCTTCACACCGTGTTCCTGCGCCTTGCGGGCGCAGTCCTCGGCAGCGATCTGGGCCGCGAACGGGGTGGACTTGCGCGACCCCTTGAAGCCCTGTCCGCCCGCCGACGACCAGGCGATCGCATTGCCCTGGATATCGGTGATGGTAATCATCGTGTTGTTGAACGTCGCATTCACATGCGCGACGCCTGACGAAATGTTCTTGCGCTCGCGCCTGCGCACGCGAGCGGCAGCTGGCCTCGCCATCCTCTACCGGCTCCTTCTTCGTCTATTTCTTTTTGCCGGCGATCGGCCGCGCCTTGCCCTTGCGGGTGCGCGCATTGGTGTGGGTGCGCTGGCCGCGCACGGGAAGCCCCTTGCGATGTCGCTGGCCGCGATAGCAGCCGAGATCCATCAGCCGCTTGATGTTGATCGCGACCTCGCGCCGCAAATCGCCCTCGACCATATAATCGCGGTCGATGGTCTCGCGGATGCGAATGACCTGATCCTCGGTCAATTGGTTAACCCTGTATTCCACAGGCACCCCTGCCTTCTCGCAGATCTCCCGCGATTTGGCACGCCCGATGCCGTGGATATAGGTCAGGGACACCTCGACGCGCTTCTGCGTCGGAATGTTGACGCCGGCAATTCGCGCCACTCCTGAGACTCCTTATAGGCTGGATCGCTGAAACAGCGCAAGATACGCCTTGCAGGGGAAACCGTCAACCATCCGGAGGCCGGCCGCCGGCTTCCCCGCCAAGCGCGACATCGATCTGGCGGGCAACCTCGCCGATTTCCGCCATGCCGTCAACCCGGCGCAACAGGCCCTTCGCTTCGTAATAGGGCAGGATCGGCGCCGTCTGGCCGCGATAGACCCTGAGCCGCTCCCGCACCGTCTCGGCGCTGTCGTCCGGCCGGCGCTCGAAGTCCGACGCGCCGCATTTGTCGCAAATTCCCGCGACCGCCGGCAGCTTGAAACTGTCGTGATATCCTTCGCCGCAATTCCTGCAGGTGAACCGTCCGGAAATACGTTCGACCAGCGCCTCCTCGTCCACATCCAGCAACAGCACGGCGTCGAGCGCCATGCCCTTGCCGGCGAGAAGGGCGGCGAGCGCCTCGGCCTGAGCGGTCGTGCGCGGGAAACCGTCGAGGATGAAGCCGCCCGCGCAGTCCTCCGCATCGACCCGGTTGGAGATGATGCCGGTCATGATCTCGTCCGGCATCAGCCGGCCCGCTTCCATCACCGCTGCAGCCTGCCTGCCCAGCGCCCCGCCGCCTGCGATTTCCGCGCGCAGCATGTCGCCGGTGGAAAGCTGGGGAAGCCCCCGCCCCTCCGTCAGCCGCCTGGCCTGCGTGCCCTTGCCGGCACCAGGCGGGCCCAGCAGGATCAGGATCATCGTCGCCGCCCCCTGAGCCGCGATTTCTTTATCAGGCCCTCATACTGATGGGCGATCAGGTGGCTCTGCACCTGGGCCACGGTATCCATCGTCACATTGACGACGATCAACAGGCTGGTGCCGCCGAAGTAGAACGGCACGGCGTATTGGGAGATCAGGATTTCCGGCAGGAGGCACACCACCGCCAGATAGACCGCGCCCACCGTTGTCAGCCGCGTGAGCACATAATCGAGATAGGCCGCGGTGTTCTTGCCGGGCCGGATGCCGGGGATGAACCCGTTATAGCGCTTCAGGTTCTCCGCCGTTTCCTCCGGATTGAAGACAATCGCGGTGTAGAAGAAGCAGAAGAACACGATCATCGCCACATAGAGCGCAAGATAGAGCGGCTGGCCGTGCCCGAGATAGGCGGCGATCGTGCCGAGCACACCTTGCTCGCCGCCCGGCGTGGCGCCGGCCGCGCTGAATTGCGCGATGGTAAGAGGCATCAGCAGCAGCGAGCTCGCGAAGATCGGCGGGATCACGCCCGCGGTGTTCAGCTTCAGCGGCAGGTGCGAACTATCGCCGCCATACATGCGGTTGCCGACCTGGCGCTTGGGATACTGGACGATCAGCCGGCGCTGGGCGCGCTCCATGAAAACGATGAAGGCGACCACCGCGACCGCCATGACCAGCAGGCCGAGAATGAAGGCGGTGGACATCTGGCCGGTCCGCCCGAGTTCGAACATCTGTCCGAGCGCAAGCGGCAGATTCGCCACGATGCCGGAGAAGATGATGAGCGAAATGCCGTTGCCGACGCCGCGCTGGGTGATCTGTTCGCCGAGCCACATCAGGAAGACCGTGCCGCCGACGATGGTCACGACCGTGGTGAACTTGAAGAACAGGCCGGGAATCAGCACCGCCGAGCCGGACGGCCCCGCCATCGCCTCCAGGCCGCTCGCAAGTCCGTAGCCCTGCACGGCCGCCAGCAGCACCGTGCCGTAGCGGGTGTACTGGTTGATCTTCTTCCGGCCCGACTCGCCTTCCTTCTTCAGCGCCTCCAGCTTCGGATTGACGGCGGTCAGCAGCTGCATGATGATCGCCGCCGAGATGTAAGGCATGATGTTGAGGGCGAAGATGCTCATCCGGCTGAGCGCGCCGCCCGCGAACATGTCGAACAGGCCCAGCACGCCGCCCTGCTGCTGGGCGAACAGTTCCGCCAGAATCGAGGCATCGACGCCGGGGATCGGGATATAGGTGCCGAAGCGGTAGACGATCAGCGCGCCGAGCGTGAACCAGATGCGTTTCTTCAGTTCCGTCGCCTTGGAGAAGGCGCCGAAATTCACATTGGCTGCGAGACGCTCGGCGGCGGAAGCCATGGCTGCCGGCTAGCCTTCCGCCGGCGCTGCGTTCAGCACGGTCACGCTGCCGCCTGCGGCCGCGACCGCCGCGACCGCGGCCTTCGAGGCGCCGGCCACACGCAGGTCCAGCCCCGTCTTGAGCTCGCCGCCTGCAAGCAGCCTGACGCCATCCCGCGCGCGGCGCACCACGCCCGAGGCGACGAGCGCCGCCGCGTCCACCGGCTCGGACGGGTTCAGCCTGCCCGAATCCACCGCGACCTGGAGACGGCCGAGATTAACCGCCTGGTAGCGGGCGCGGAAGCGGTAATTATTGAAGCCGCGCTTGGGCAGCCTGCGGAACAGCGGCATCTGCCCGCCCTCAAACCCGTCGAGGGCGACGCCGCTGCGGGACTTCTGGCCCTTGACGCCGCGTCCGGACGTCTTGCCCTTGCCGGAGCCGATCCCGCGCCCGACCCGCTTGGCCGTCTTGCGCGCGCCCGGATTGTCCGAGAGTTCGTTCAGCTTCATTGCGTCTTCGTCCTCGCCCGTCCCTGAAATCGGCCGGGAGCCGCCCTCATTCAACCTCTTCCACGCGCACCATGTGCCGCACCTTGGCGATCATGCCCCTGACGGCCGGCGTGTCCTCCAGGACGCGCGAACGGTTCATCTTGTTCAGCCCGAGGCCGATCAGCGTCTCGCGCTGCGCTTTCGGCCGCCGGATCGGCGATCCCGTCTGCGTGACCTTCACGCGTTTTGCAGTCGCATCACTCATTGGCGGCAGCCTCCGCCGGCGCATCCGCCTCTGCGGCCTCGCGGGCGGGCGGACGGCGCCCGAACAGATCCGACGGGCGCTTGCCCCGCCGCTGGGCCACCATGCGCGGGCTCGCCGTGCGGGACAACGCCTCGAAGGTCGCCTTCACCATATTGTGCGGGTTGGAGGAGCCGAGCGACTTGGCGACCACGTCCTGAATGCCGAGCGCCTCGAACACCGCACGCATCGGCCCACCGGCGATGACGCCGGTGCCCTGCGGCGCCGCGCGCAGCACCACCCGGCCCGCGCCGAAACGGCCCTGCACATCGTGGTGAAGCGTGCGCCCGTCCTTCAGGGGCACCCGGCGCATCGTGCGCTTGGCGCGCTCGGTCGCCTTGCGGATGGCCTCCGGCACCTCTCGCGCCTTGCCCGCGCCGACGCCCGCACGCCCCTGGCCATCGCCGGCCACGACGAGCGCGGAAAAGCCGAATCGCCGGCCTCCTTTCACCACCTTGGCGACGCGGTTGATCGAGACGAGCTTCTCGATGAACTCGCTCTCTTCGCGGTCCCGCCCGCGATCCTGTCTCGGTCCCCGTGCCATGCTGCTCCGCTTTCCTTCTGCGCTCCTGCCTCCCGTCAAAACGAGAGGCCGCCCTCGCGGGCCGCGTCGGCGAGCGCCTTGACGCGTCCATGATATTTGTAGCCGCCGCGATCGAACACGACGTCTGTCACCCCCGCCGCCAGCGCGCGTTCGGCCAGCCTTGCGCCCACGGCCTGGGCCGCCTGCCGGTTGCCCGCACCCGGTCCCTCGCGCAGGTCCTTCTCCAGAGAAGAGGCAGCGACCAGGGTCCGGCCCTGCCGGTCGTCCACGATCTGCGCATAGATATAGCGGTTGGACCGGAACACCGACAGGCGCGGACGCCCGCCGCCGGCCTTTCTCAGGCCGTAGCGCACGCGCCGCCGGCGCCGTTCGAAGAGTTTCCGTGTCGTCTGCATTGCCCGTCTCTACTTCTTCTTGCCTTCCTTGCGGAAGATGTATTCGCCCTCATATCTGACGCCCTTGCCCTTGTAGGGCTCGGGCTTGCGCCAGGCGCGGATTTCGGCCGCAACCTGGCCGACGCGCTGCCGGTCGGCGCCGCTCACGGCAATCATCGTCGGGCGCTCGCAGGCAATCTCGATCCCCTCGGGAATCGGATATTCCACCGGATGGCTGTAGCCGAGCGACAGCACCAGGACCTGGTCCTTCACCTCCGCCCGGTAGCCGACCCCGGTGATCTCCAGCTTGCGAGTAAAGCCCTGGCTGACGCCGGTCACGATATTCTGCGCCAGCGCCCGCGTCGTGCCCCACATGGCGCGGGCGCGCTTGGACTCGTCGCGCGGCCGCACCGTAATCCGGCTGTCAGCGAGTTCGATTTCCACCAGATCCTCGGAAACCGGGAAGCTGAGTTCGCCGAGCCTGCCCCTGGCGCTCAGCACGGCGCCTTCGTAGCGGACTTCGGCCCCGTCGGGGATTGCGACGGGATTTTTGCCGACGCGTGACATCAAAACACCTGACAGAGTACTTCGCCGCCGACATTGAAGGACCGCGCCTCATGGTCCGACATCACACCGCGCGGCGTCGACAGAATCTGGATGCCGAGCCCGTTATTGTGGGGCTTCAGGTCCTTGATCCGGGAATAGACCCGCCGGCCCGGCTTGGAAACCCTCTGGATCGAGCGGATCACCGGCTGGCCTTCGTAATATTTGAGCTCGATACGCAGTTCGCCGGCCGCCCCTTCATGGCTTTCTTCATAACTGCGGATATAGCCTTCGCGCGCCAGCACCTGCAGCACGTTCATGCGCAGCTTGGACTTCGGCGACACGACATGCGGCTTGCCGGCCCGCTGTCCGTTGCGGATGCGGGTGAGCATGTCGCCGAGAGGATCGCTCATCGTCATGGGATGGCCGCCTCCTTTCCTACCAGCTCGCCTTGACGACGCCGGGCACCTGGCCCCGCGACGCCAGCTCGCGAAGCGCGATTCGCGACAGGCGGAATTTGCGGTAATAGCCGCGCGGCCGCCCCGAAACCTCGCAACGGTTGCGCAACCGCACCCGGGCGGCGTTGCGCGGCATGGCCGCGAGCTTGAGCGAGGCGGCGAAGCGCTCGTCCGGCGCAAGCGATGTGTCGCGCACCTGAGCGCGCAAGGCCGCGCGCCGCTTCGCATATTGCGCCGCGAGCCGACGGCGCTTCTTGTCCCGCTCCACCATGCTGACCTTGGCCATGGGCGTTCCTGTCCTCTCTCGCGCTTACCGCTCGAACGGCATGTTGAGGCCGCCGAGCAGGGCCCGCGCTTCCTCGTTCGTACGGGCCGTGGTGCAGATGACGATATTCATGCCGCGAATCGCATCGACCCTGTCATAGGAAATCTCGGGAAAGATGATCTGCTCCCGGATCCCGAGCGAATAATTGCCGCGTCCGTCGAAGGCCCTCGGCGACACGCCGCGGAAATCGCGCACACGCGGCAGCGCGATGGTCGTCAGGCGGTCGAAGAACTCCCACATCCGCGTTCGGCGCAGCGTGACCTTGCAGCCGATCGTCATTCCCTCGCGCAGCTTGAAGCCGGCGATGGACCTGCGCGCCCGGGTCACGACCGGCTTCTGGCCGGCAATCGCCGTGAGGTCCGCAACCGCGGCCTCAATCTTCTTGCTGTCGCCCACGGCTTCCCCGACGCCCATGTTCAGCACGATCTTCTCGAGCGCCGGCACCTGCATCGGATTGGCATAGCCGAATTGCTCAACCAGCGCCGGGCGCACGGTTTCGCGGTAAACGTCCTGGAGACGAGGCATGATGCAAAGCCTCCTAACGGTCTAACGTCGTGCCGGAGCCGCGCGCGAAGCGGACCTTGCGGCCGTCTTCGAGGAAGCGGAACCCCACGCGGGTCGGCTTGTCGGTTTCGGGGTCGATATGGGCGAGATTGGAAAGATGCACCGTCGCTTCGATCTCCTCGACGCCGCCCGGCCCCTGCGCGCCGCCGCGGCGATGCTTGACCACCATGTTGACACCCTGCACCACTGCGCGCTCCTTGTCCGGCAGCACGCGCAGCACCTCGCCCCGCTTGCCCCGGTCGCGCCCGCTCAGCACCGCCACCCGGTCGCCCTTGCGAATACGCGCCGCCATCACAGCACCTCCGGGGCGAGCGAAATGATCTTCATGAACCGCTTGGCGCGCAGTTCGCGCGTCACCGGGCCGAAAATGCGCGTGCCGACCGGCTCGTTCTGCGGACTCAGAATGACCGCAGCGTTGCGGTCGAACCGGATCGCCGTGCCGTCGGGCCGCGTCACTTCCTTCTTGGTGCGCACCACCACGGCGCGGCGGATTTCGCCCTTGCGCACACGGCCGCGCGGGATCGCCTCCTTCACCGAGACGACGATGATATCGCCCACCGACGCCGTGCGGCGCCCGGTGCCGCCGAGCACCCGGATGCACTGCACCCGGCGGGCGCCGGAGTTGTCGGCGACGTCGAGATTGGTCTCGACCTGGATCATGTCCCCGCCTCCCCGGACGCCTGCTCCTCGCCCACCCGGGCGAGCGCCATCCAGCGCTTGCGCCGCGAGATCGGGCGGTGTTCCTCGATCCGCACGGTATCGCCCTCGCGATAGCGGTTGTCCTCGTCATGCGCGGCGAACTTCTTCGAGCGCGTGATGAACTTCTTGTAGAGCGGATGGCGAACGCGGCGGTCGACGCGGACGATGATCGTCTTGTCCATCTTGTCGCTGACCACGACGCCCTGCAGGATTCGTTTCGGCATGGCGGTGTCGTCCTCAGGC
>JAJECF010000213.1 GCA_022822125.1 Alphaproteobacteria bacterium | reverse complement strand
TCCTTGGGAAGGTCGGGGTCCATCGGGCACCAGGCCTGCGCGCTGCCGACGAAGATGTCCCGGCTCGGCCGATACAGGCCGGGATCGTCGAGGCTTCCCGCGTAAAGCACCCGCACCCCTTCGGACGCCCCGTTTTTCAGGAACACGGGAGAGCCGCATTCGGGGCAAAAGGCGCGGCGCATGGGGTGGCCCCTGTCGGCAAGCCTTTCGAACCAGGCGGGCTGGCCGCCGAGAAGCCTGAATTCCCGCTCCCGGACCGCCACGGCCGGGAAGAAGGCGCTGCCGGTCGCCTGCTGGCAGTCCCGGCAATGGCAGTTGCCCATATAGACCGGCGCGCCCTTGACCTGGTAGCGAATGGCGCCGCACGCGCAGCCGCCGCCGAACGGGACGTCCATGACCGTCCTCCCCCTTGCGTCGTCGGCGGAGTATAGCCGGTCGCCGCCAGGCGCGCCGGTGCGTTGCGGAGAAGCGGGCGGCAGGGTATGAGCGGCCCCATGGCTGCACACCAATATGTCTATGTGATGCACGGGCTCGCCAAGGCCTATCCGGGCGGGCGCAAGGTGCTCGACAATATCCGCCTCGCCTTCCTGCCGGGCGCCAAGATCGGCGTGCTCGGGCCGAACGGGGCCGGCAAATCGACGCTCATGCGCATCATGGCCGGCATCGAGACCGAGTTCGACGGCGAGGCCTGGGCGGCGGACGGCGTGCGCGTCGGCTATCTGCCGCAGGAGCCGGAGCTCGACCCCGGGCGCGACGTGATGGGCAATGTCATGCAGGGCGTCGCCGAAACGGCCCGGCTGCTGGAGCGTTTCAACGAGGTGAGCGCGCGCTTCGCCGAGGATCTCTCCCCCGAGGAAATGGAGGCGCTGATCGACGAACAGGGCGAGTTGCAGGAGCGGATCGACGCGGCCAATGGCTGGGAGCTCGAGCGCACCGTCGAGATCGCCATGGATGCGCTGCGCTGCCCGCCGGGCGACGCGGACACGGCCACGCTTTCCGGCGGCGAGCGGCGGCGGGTGGCTCTCTGCCGGCTGCTGCTTTCCCGGCCCGACCTGTTGCTGCTCGACGAGCCGACCAACCATCTGGACGCGGAGAGCGTCGCCTGGCTGGAGCGCTTCCTGGAGCGCTATGAGGGCACGGTGGTGGCCGTCACCCATGACCGCTACTTCCTGGACAATGTCGCCGGCTGGATCCTGGAGCTGGACCGCGGGCGGGGCGTGCCGTTCGAGGGCAATTACTCCTCCTGGCTGGAGCAGAAGGAGCGCCGGCTCGCGCTGGAGGAGAAGCAGGAGAGCGCGCGGCGAAAGGTGTTGCAGCGCGAGCTCGAATGGGTGCGCCAGAGCCCGCGCGCCCGGCAGGCGAAGAGCCGCGCGCGGCTCAGGGCCTATGACGAACTGCTGGCGGAGGGCGCGCGCCGGGCGCTCGACACGGCCGAGATCGTCATCCCGCCGGGGCCGCGGCTGGGCGATGTGGTGATCGAAGCGAAGAGCGTGGCCAAGGCGTTCGGCGACCGGCTGCTGATGGAGGGCGTCTCCTTCCGCCTGCCGCCGGCGGGCATTGTCGGCGTGATCGGGCCGAACGGCGCCGGCAAGACGACGCTCTTCCGCATGCTGACCGGCGAGGAATCCCCCGACAACGGCGCGCTCCGGGTCGGCGAGACGGTGAAGATCGGCGCGGTGGACCAGAGCCGCGACGCGCTCGCCGCCGACAAGACGGTCTGGGAAGAGATTTCGGGCGGGCTCGACATGATCGCGCTCGGCGCGCGCGAGGTGGCGAGCCGGGCCTATGTCTCCACCTTCAATTTCAAGGGGCCGGACCAGCAGAAGAAGGTCGGCTCCCTCTCGGGCGGCGAGCGCAACCGCGTCCATCTGGCGAAAATGCTCAAATCCGGCGCCAACCTGCTGCTGCTCGACGAGCCGACCAACGATCTCGATGTCGAGACGCTGCGCTCGCTGGAGGAGGCGCTGCTGGCGTTCGCCGGCTCCGTGCTGGTCATCAGCCACGACCGCTGGTTCCTCGACCGGATCGCGACCCACATCCTCGCCTTCGAGGGCGACAGTCATGTGGAGTGGTTCGAGGGAAACTACGCCGATTACGAGGCCGACCGCCGCCGCCGCCTCGGCGCGGACGCCGACCGCCCCCACCGCATCCGCTACAAGCCGCTGACGCGCCGGTAAAACGAAAGTCCGGTCGTCCCTCGATACGCGGCTGACGCCGCTACTCGGGATGAGGATGGTGCGGCTGGCGCTGCTACTCGGGATAAGGACAAAGGACCGGGGCTACGACAGGGAGGCGCCGCGCCATCGGTTCCGATCAACGACCGCTGGTATCAGGATGAGGAAGTTCCAGGAGCTCTGCCTTCACCCTGAGTAGCGCCAGCGGGCGCGTATCGAAGGGTGGTCGCCGCCACAGACCCTATGCGGCGGCGCGGTCTCCCCGCAGCGCTTCCGCGGCCGGTACGACCTCCTCCACGATACGGCGGGTCTGGGCCATGATCTCCTCGTCGTCGCGGCCCATCGGGCGCAGGATGAATTTGGAGATGCCGGCGTCCACGAAGGCGGCGATGCGCGCGAGAATGTCGTCCCGGCCGCCCACCGCCCATTGCCGGCGCGGGTCGCGCCCGGTGCGCTTCATCTGGGCGTCGGCCGCCTTCGCCACCAGCGGCTCGTCCCAGGAGCCGAAACGCGCATTCAGCCCCGTGCCGAAATGCTCCGAGTCGAACGGCCGGCCCTCGGCCTCGGCGGCGTCGCGGATTGCGGCCACCACCGGCCCCACTTCCTCCGGCGCCTCGCCGCCCGCCTGCCAGCCTGTGCCCCATTTCGCCGTCCGGCGGATGGCGGCCCGGCTCGACCCGCCGATCCAGAGCGGCAGCGGGTCCTGCACCGGGCGCGGCGAGATCGAGGCGTCCTTCATGGCGTAGAACTCGCCCTCGAAGCTGACCTTTTCCTCCGACCAGAGGCGGGAGAGGATTTCCAGCCCTTCATTGGTCCGGCGGGCGCCCTTGTCGAAGGCTTCGCCGCGCACCTGCCATTCGGGACCGCGCGGGCTGCCGACGCCGAAGGCCGGCAGCAGCCGCCCCTCGCTCAGCATGTCGATGGTGGCGCATTGCTTGGCGAGCAGCAGCGGGTCGCGCAGGCCGACCGAGGCCACATTCATGCCGAATTTGATCCGCCGCGTGCGCCCGGCGATGGCCGCCATGGCGCTCATGCACTCCAGGATCGGCTGCCGGGAGACGAGGCGATCCGTCTGCCAGAGCGAATCCACGCCGCCCTCCTCGCAGAGATCGACCCAGCGCCAGAAGGCGCGCGCATCCGAAAACGGAAAATCCGCCAGCCCCAGCCCGACACCGATGCCCATTGCCCGCCGCTCCTGCTATATCCGGGGGCGACTATACCCGAGAGACACGACAGCCGGGAGCGGCGCCCATGGAATTCGGTCTGAGCATTCCCAATCGCGGCCCTATGGCCACCCCGGAAGCCATAAAGGCGCTGGCCGGAAAGGCGGAGGAGAGCGGCTTCGTCCGCCTCGCGATACCCGATCACGTCGTCATCCCGAAAAGCTACGCCTCGCGCTATCCCTACGATGTTTCCGGCAAGCTGACCGGGGACTGGGGCGACTGCATGGACCAGCTCATCCTCATGACCCATGTGGCGGCGGTCACCCGCAAGGCGCGTATCCTCTCCTCCGTCATGGTCGCGCCGCACCGCCCGGCGGTGTTCACGGCCAAGGCGGTGGCGACCATGGACGTGCTCTCCGGCGGGCGCATCGACCTTGGCGTCGGCGCAGGCTGGCTGCGCGAGGAGTTCGAGGCCATCGGCGCCCCGGATTTCGATGCCCGCGGGCGCGTCACCGGCGAATATCTGGAGGCGTTCAAGACGCTCTGGACCGAAGATAATCCGGCCATGGCGGGCGAGTTCGCGGCGTTCGACGACATCATCTTCGAGCCGAAGCCAGTGCAGCGCCCGCACCCGCCGATCTGGACCGGCGGCGAGAGCGGGCCGGCGCTTCGCCGCGCGGCGCGCCATGCCGATGTCTGGTTCCCCATCGGCGCCAATCCGCGCCACCCGCTGGACACGCCCGCGCGCTTCGCCGCCGGCGTTGTGCGGATGCGCGCCGAGGCGGAGAAGATCGGCCGCGACCCGGCTGAGATCGGCCTCGCCTTCTCGGCCAACTGGTACCGCGAAGACCTCTCGCGCCGGAACGACGAGGGCGACCGCTTCATCATGACAGGCACGGACGAGCAGGTGGCCGGGGATGCCGCCGCGCTTCGGGAGATCGGGGTCACGCGGCTCATGTTCAACTTCCTGCGCCCGAGCCTGGAGGAGACCTTCGACGCCATCGACCGCTTCCGCGAAAACGTCATGGCGCGGGTCCTGCCATGACCGCGCCGTTCGAACCCGCCGCGCTTGCCGACGTGCGCTTCAACGAGGCGGGCCTCGTCCCCGCTGTCGCCCAGGCGTATGACACGGGCGAGGTTCTGATGATGGCCTGGATGAACCGGGAGTCGCTCGCCGAGACGCTGCGCACGGGCCGCGCCTGCTACTGGTCGCGCTCGCAGCAGGCCTTCTGGCGCAAGGGCGACACCTCGGGACATATCCAGCAGGTGCGCGAATGCCGGCTCGACTGCGACGGCGACACGGTCCTGCTTCTCATCGAGCAGACCGGCGCCGCCTGCCATACCGGCGCCCGGAGCTGCTTTTTCCGACGGATGGGGGAAAGCGCGCCGTAATGGTCCGGATTCTGCAAGGGCTCGCCGCCGGCCTTGCGCTGCTGGCGGCCGGCTGCGCGACGACGCCGCCCGACGACCAGGGCAATCTGTGCTCCGTGTTCGAGCAATATCCGGACTGGTACGACCATGCTCGCGCCAGCGAACGCGCATGGGGCACGCCCGTGGCGGTGCAGATGGCCTTCGTGCGCCACGAATCGAGCTATCGCAGCCATGTGCGGCCGCCGAGAAAATGGCTCTGGTTCATTCCGTGGGGGCGCCAGACGTCGGCCAAGGGCTATGCGCAGGCGCTGGACGGCACTTGGGAGGAATACACGAACGAGCGCGGCGGGCTGTTCCGCAGCCGCACCGACATGGAGGACGCGCTCGATTTCATCGGCTGGTACAACCGCAAGACGCACCGCCAGCTCGGCATTGCCTACACTGACGCCTATGCACTGTATCTCGCCTATCACGAGGGCCGCGGCGGCTATCGGAGCGGCAAGTGGAAGAACAAGCCCAGGCTCAAGGCCATCGCCGGCAAGGTCGCCGGCACCGCCAAACGCTACCGGAGCCAGCTTGACCGCTGCGAAGCCAGCTTCCGCTGCGACTCCTGGTATCAGATCTGGCCCTTCTGCAGCTGAGCGCGCAGCCGCTCCCGCCGGGGAGCGCCGGCATGGCGCATTGACCTGCCGGGCCTCTTGCCCGACATTGCAGCACATCGTCGAACGAGGAGGCCGGAGCCATGCCGGAAGGTGTCGAGCAGATCGCCGCAGCCGCGCCGACAGGGGCCGCGCTGGGCGCCGTGATCGAGGGCGTGGACCTGTCCCGGCCGCTCGATGACGAGACCTTCGCCGCCATCCATGCCGCCTGGATCGAGCATGGCGTGGTGGTGTTTCGCGGGCAGAAGCTGACGGATTCGGATTTCGTCGCCTTTTCCTCGCGTTTCGGCAAGCTCGACCATGCGCCGATCATGGAGAACGGCCAGACCATGGTGGAGGGCGTGCCGGAACTCTATGTGATTTCCAACATCGTGAAGGACGGCAAGCCCATCGGCTCGCTCGGGGCGGGCGAGGCGTCCTGGCACACCGACATGAGCTATGAGGAGCGCCCGCCCAAGGCGAGCGCGCTCTACGCGCTGGAGATCCCGCCGGAGGGCGGCGACACCTGGTTCCTGAACATGTATGCCGCGCTGGAAGCGCTGCCGGCGGCGCTCCGCAGCCGGCTGGACTCCGCCAGCGTCCGCCACGATTCGAGCGTCAATTCCGGCGGCTATCTGCGCGCGGGCTTCGACGAGGTGGTGGATGTGAGCCAGGCGCCGGGCGCCAGCCACCCGGCCGTGCCGGTGCATCCGGAGAGCGGGCGGCCGGTGCTCTATCTCGGCCGGCGCCTCAACTCCTATGTCGAGGGCATGAAGGTTTCGGAGTCGGAGGCCCTGCTGGACGAGTTATGGGCCCATGTCGAGCAGGAGCGCTTCACCTACCGCCACCGCTGGCAGGTCGGCGATGTGGTGCTGTGGGACAATCGCTGCACCATGCATCGCCGCGACCCCTTCGACGCCTCAACGCGCCGCCGCCTCCACCGCACGCAGATCCAGGGCGAGCGACCGCAGGCGGCCTAGCGTTCCGGTTCCGAAGCTCGCATGACTTCGATCGGGGAGCTGCCCGACGGGAAGTTCGGGCGCGCGCGGCGTCTGCGGTCCCTCGTTCCTTATCCCGAGTAGCGGCGCCAGCCGTGTATCGAGGAGCCTGTCCTGAGCTTGTCGAAGGGGACGGAACGGACAGCGCAGGATATCCTTCGATACGCGGCCGCTGACGCGGTCGCTACTCATACCAACGGTCGTTGATCGGAACCGATGGCGGAGACGCTTCACCGTCGCCCCGGCCGGAGCGTAGCGGAGAGCCGGGGCCCATCCCCCGCCGTTGCGTCATGCAGGACGGTCCGGAGATGGGCCCCGGAACAAGTCCGGGGCGACGATATGAGGCTTGACGCGCTTTATGAGTCCATAGTCGAGGTCACTGGTATCAGGATGAGGATGGAACAGAGGGACGGGACGCCGGGCGTCAATCCGGGCTTCGATACGACCGCCAAATTCAAACCGGACAGCTATGGAACAAGCCCGGGCATGAGGATGCGGGCAGAGCCGCCCGCTCTCCCTCATCCTGAGTAGCGGCGCAGCCGCGTATCGAAGGGCTGCCGGCGCCCCGGTTAGAGCAGACTCTGTTCAGATTGAAACAGTTTCGTCCGTATAGCTGCAATCGTCACCCCGGACGGCGCGTCAGCGGTGATCCGGGGTCCATCTCCCGGCCTGTCCACCAGTCGCAGAGGATTGTGGATGGGCCCCGGATCGGGTCCGGGGCGACGAAGCGGGGGCAAGGCCGGCGGCTACTCGTCGACAAACAGTCGATCCATATAGATTGGATCGTGCTCTAGAAATCCACCCCTAACCCCGCCACTCCCTGACGATGCGCCGCGCGTCGCCCTCGCGCCGGGTGAAGCCTTCCTTGTCGAAGAACTCCAGCAATTCGATGGTGACATTGCGCCCGATGCCGGAGCGGTCCTTGTAGGCCGCCGCCGTAAAACGCCCGTCGGCGCTCTCCGCCGCCAGGCTCTCGGCGATCTCCGCCAGCCCCTTGAGCGCGGCCGGCGGGAACCAGCGATTGTCGGCGACGCGCCGCACCATCCCGAAACGCCCGGCCTGCCGCAACACCTGCTCCACCCTGTTGTGATCGACCTTCAGCATGTCGGCGAGTTCGCGCACCCGCGGCGGGCGAAGGCCGCCTTCCATGACCAGAGGCTCGATCCGTCGCCAGAGCGCCTCCTCCTCCGGAGCGAGCGCCGCGCGGTGGCCCGGCCGGTGGACGAAGCCGCCGGAACGCGCAAGTTTGCCCGCCCCCGCCAGGGCGGCGAGCGCCGCCTCGGCGATGTCGCGCGGCGGCGGTGGATCGAGCCGGCGGCGGAGCGCCACGGGGCCGAGGCCGGGGCTGTCCGGGCGCGCGGCCGTCCAGGCGTCCACCTCGCGCTCGAAGGCGTCCGAGAGCGCCTGCCAGCGCCCGGCATCGACCGCCACCGGACCCGCGAACACCGCGCCTTGGCGCCGCCTGAGCGCCGCCTGCTCCGCGTCGTTCAGATTGTGTGCGCGCGCAAAGCGCGGGAAGTCGAACCCGAAGGGCATCGTCTCCACAAGCCCGGCGAACGGGTCCTTGCCGGCGCGCACGGCAAGCTCCGCCAGCCGCTCCGGCCGCGCCCGGCCGCGCGCCGGCGGAAACGGATCGACGACCCGCCCGCCGGCCATGGTGCGCATCGCGGACTGGTCGCGCAGCACGACGCCGTCGCCCGCCAGCGCGCCGATCTCGCGGTCCAGCAGCAATTGCGCCCAGCCGGCCGCGCCCGGCGCGATGGACGGCCCGTCCAGCACGGCGACCCGCCCCGTGACATCCGCCGCGCCCAGATGGACATGCACGGGCGTGCGGTCGCGGAGCGGCCGCGCTTCGCTGCCAAGCGCCCTGAGCCTGATATCGATCCGGCGCGTCGGCCCGTGGGCTTCCGGCGCCAGCAGCCAGTCGCCGCGCGAGACGGCGTGGCGGCGCAGGCCGGCGCCAGCAAGGTTGAGCGCCACACGCTGCCCCGCCTGCGCGGCATGGCTCTCGACATTCTCGGCATGAATGGCGCGAACGCGCGCCTCGACGCCGCCCGGCGAGACCAGCAGCCGGTCGCCGACCCGGACCGCGCCCGAAAACGCCGTGCCGGTAACGACCAGACCCGCGCCGCGCAAGGTGAAGCTGCGGTCCACCGCCAGCCGGAAGCGCCCCGCCGCCCGCCGCCGCCCGACCGCGCCCGCAAGCCGCTGCAGCGCGCGCCGTAATTCCGGCACGCCCTCGCCCGTTATCGCGGAGACGGGCAAGACCGGCGCGCCGGCGAGCCCGGTGCCGGCTGCAAGCGCCTGCGCCTCTTTGGCCACAGCCTGCACGCGCTCCGGCTCCGCGCGGTCCGCCTTGGTGACGGCGATAATGCCGCGCTGCACGCCCAGCAGGTCGAGGATCGCCAGATGCTCGCGCGTCTGCGGCATCGGCCCGTCATCGGCGGCCACGATCAGCAGCGCCGCGTCGATGCCGGTGACGCCCGCCAGCATGTTCTTGATGAAGCGCTCATGGCCCGGCACGTCGATGAAGCCGACGGTCTGTCCGGGGCCGGCCTGCCAGTAGGCGAAGCCGAGGTCGATGGTGAGCCCGCGCGCCTTCTCCTCCGGCAGGCGGTCGGCGTCCGTGCCGGTCAGCGCCTTCACCAGAGAGGTCTTGCCGTGGTCGATATGCCCGGCGGTCGCGACGATCATGGGACCAGTTGGGACAGGAAAGCGTCTTCGTCGTCAAGCGTGCGCAGGTCGAAGAGCAGCCGCCCCTCGGCAATGCGCCCGATGACCGGGACGGGCAGCCGGCGGAAGGCCGCCGCGCGCGCTTCCAGCGCCTTGCCGCCCGGGGCGGAGAGCGCGAGCGCCCGGCTTTCCAGACGCTCCACCGGCAGCGACCCGGAGCCGATCTGGCTCGCGACCGCCACCACCTCCGCGCCCTCGATCGCCGGCGCGAGCCGTTCGGCCTGCGCCTCGATTTCCTCCACCGGGCGGGCAAGGGCGCGCAGCGCAGGCAGGCGCTCCGCCAGCCGGTCCGGGTCCCGGTAGAGCCGCAGCACCGCCTCAAGCGCCGCGAGGGAGAGCTTGCCGAGGCGCATGGCCCGGCGCATGGGGTTGCGCTTGAGCGCGGCGACGAGGTCCCTCCGCCCGACGACGATGCCGGCCTGCGGGCCGCCCAGCAGCTTGTCGCCGCTGAAGGTGACGAGCCCGGCTCCCGCTGCCAGCGCCTGCCCCGGCATCGGCTCCTGCGGCAGGCCGTAGCGGGCGAGATCGACAAGCTGGCCTGCGCCCAGATCGACCGCATAGGGCGCGCCCGCCGCGTCCGCGATGGCGGCGAGGCGGTCGTCCGGCACCGAGGCCGTGAAGCCGACGACCTCATAATTGGAAGTATGCACCTTCATCACGCAGCCCGTCTCCGGGCCGATGGCGGCCTCGAAGTCGCTGGCATGGGTGCGGTTGGTCGTGCCGACCTCGACCATGCGGGCGCCGGCGCGGGCCATGATCTCCGGCATGCGGAAGGAGCCACCGATCTCGACCAGTTCGCCGCGCGATACCAGCGTGTCCCGCCCCGCCGAAAGGCTGTTGAGCAGCAGCAGGACGGCGGCGGCGTTGTTGTTGACGGCGAGCGCGGCCTCCGCGCCGGTGAGTTCCGTCAGCAGCGCCTCGACATGGGAATCCCGATCGCCCCGCCGGCCGGTCTCGAGGTCGTATTCCAGATTGCAATTGCCGGCGGCCCCGGCGATGGCGGCTAGCGCCTCCGGCGGAAGCGGCGCCCGGCCCAGATTGGTGTGCAGCACCACGCCGGTCAGGTTGAACACGCGACGGAGCGACGGCCGCCCGCGCGCCGCCATATGAGTGGCCGCCGCCGGCCCGAGCGCCGCCGGATCGACCGCGCGGCCTCTCCCGAGCGCCTGCCGCGCGTCCGCCAGAACCTTGCGCGCGCCCGCCAGCGCCTCCGCCCGGCCGTATTCCGCGGCCGCCGCGGCAAGGGCGGGCTCTTCGAGCAGCCGGTCCACGGAGGGCAGGACCGAGAAATCCGGGCGCGCCATCCTTCAAGGACCCCTGCGCCCTGCCAACCGAGCCATAGTCAAGCGCCTCCCCTTCCGCCGCCGCAGGGGCGACAACTTGCTGGACAACATATCCCCACGGCGCCCGCTGCGACACCAAAGTAGGCGTTCCGTATCATTTTTTGCTTGGACTCGGCGCATGGCTTGGCTACCAAACCCCACGCATACGCCTTGAGCATCGCGACCGTAACCGACCTGCTCCAAGCATTCGCACTTGCCAGGGGGAGACCGAAGCCATGGCCGGCGCCCTACCGGATGTTGCGCAACACGACACGTTCCCGAAGCTGCTGCGCTACAACGCCGAGCACCGCGCGTCGTTAGCGGCCGTCCGCGAGAAGGACCTCGGCATCTGGCAGACCTGGAGCTGGGCGGACTTCCGCGATGCGGTGCGCAAACTCGCCGGCGGCATGAAGGCGCTCGGCCTCAAGCGGGGCGAGAAAGTCGCCATCGTCGGCGACAACCGGCCGCGGCTTTATTTCGCCATGAGCGCCGCGCAGAGCCTCGGCGCCGTTCCCGTGCCGGTCTATCAGGATGCGGTCGCGGAGGAGATGCGCTTCGTGCTGGACCATGCCGAGGTTGCCTTCATTGTCGCCGAGGACCAGGAACAGGTCGACAAGGTCCTGTCCCAGAAGGACCATCTCCCGGCGCTCAGGACGATCATTTACGACGATCCGCGCGGCATGCGGGACTATGACGAGCCGTTCCTCCACGCCTATGACGATGTCATCGGCATGGGCGGGGAGAGCGGCTGGGACGAGGAGGTCGATCTCGGCAAGGGCGGCGACACGGCGATCATCCTCTACACCTCCGGCACGACCGGCACGCCGAAGGGCGTGGTGCTCTCCTACGACAATCTCCTGCTCTGCGCGAAGATCGGGGCGGATTTCGAGAAATTGCGCGAGGACGAGGTCGTGCTCGCCTATCTGCCGATGGCATGGGTCGGCGACAATGTGCTCTCCTACTGTCAGGCGCATCTGGTCGGCTTTTCCTTCGCCTGCCCGGAATCGCCGGAGACGGTGCCGCACGATCTGCGCGAGCTCGGCCCCACCTATTTCTTCGCGCCGCCGCGCGTCTTCGAGAACCTGCTGACCCAGGTGACGATCCGCATGGAAGATGCGGCGCCTGTGAAACAGCGCGTGTTCCGCTTCTTCATGGACGTCGCCGAACGCGCCGGGGCCGAGATCCTGGAAGGACGCAGGGTCGGCCTTGCGGACCGGCTTCTCTACCGGCTGGGCGAAACCCTCGTCTATGGCCCCCTCAAAAATGTGCTGGGCCTCTCGCGCCTCCGGGTCGGCTATACCGCCGGCGAGGCCATCGGCCCGGAGATCTTCCGCTTCTTCCGCTCGCTCGGCATCAACCTCAAGCAGCTTTACGGCCAGACCGAGGCGAGCGTGTTCGTCACCATCCAGGCCAATGACGATGTGCGCTCCGACAGCGTGGGCCCGCCGGCCCCGGGCGTGGAACTGCGCATCACGGACGAGGGCGAGGTGCTCTATCGCAGCCCCGGCGTCTTCCAGGAGTATTACAAGAACAGCGAGGCCACCGCCGAGACCAAGACGAGCGACGGCTGGGTCCATACCGGCGATGCGGGCGTGATCGACCGCGACGGGCATCTGCGCATTATCGATCGCGCCAAGGATGTCGGCCGCCTCGCCAACGGCACGCTGTTCGCGCCGAAATATCTGGAGAACAAGCTGAAATTCTACCCGAACATCCGCGAGGCGGTAACCTTCGGCCATGAGCGGGACTTCGTGACCGCGATGATCAATATCGACATGGAGGCGGTCGGCAACTGGGCCGAGAGGCGCAACATTCCCTATTCGAGCTACCAGGAGCTCGCGGCCAGGCCGGAAGTGCTCGACATCGTCGAGGGCCATGTTTCGGAGTTCAACGAGAGCCTCGCGGCCGACCCGCAATTCGCCGGCTCCCAGATCCATCGCTTCATCGTGCTGCACAAGATGCTGGACGCCGACGACGGCGAGCTCACCCGCACGCAGAAAGTCCGGCGCCGCTTCATTTTCGAGCGCTACGCGCCGGCCATCGACGCGCTTTACGGCGGCGAGGCCAATATCGTGCTGGAGACCCCGGTGACCTTCGAGGACGGGCGGTCGGGCACGATCGCCGGCGACCTCGCCATCCGCGACGCCCGCGTGTCGCAGGCCGGCGGCGAAAGGGCCGCTGCATGAGCCGGCCGGGAGACATCCTGCTCAGCGTCAAGGATATTTCGCTGCGTTTCGGCGGCGTCCGGGCGCTGACGGATGTGAGCTTCGATATCCATGAAGGCGAAATCTTCGCCATCATCGGCCCGAACGGAGCCGGCAAGTCGTCCATGCTGAACTGCATCAACGGCTTCTACCATCCCCAGGAAGGCACCATCACCTTCAAGGGCGAGGAGCGCCGCCAGATGCGCCCGCATGAGGCCGCGGCCCAGGGCATCAGCCGCACCTTCCAGAACATCGCGCTCTTCAAGGGCATGACGACGCTCGAAAATGTCATGACCGGGCGCATGCTCAAGATGCAGGCCTCCCTGGTGGAGCAGGCGTTCTATGTCGGCCGCGGCCGGCGGGAGGAAATCGCCCATCGCGAAAAGGTCGAGGAGGTGATCGATTTCCTCGAGATCCAGTCGATCCGCAAAACGCCGGTGGGCCGTCTGCCCTACGGCCTGCAGAAGCGCGTCGAACTGGCCCGCGCGCTGGCGGCGGAGCCCGAATTGCTGCTGCTTGACGAGCCGATGGCCGGCATGAATGTCGAGGAAAAGGAGGACATGTGCCGCTTCGTGTTGTCCACCAACCACGAACTCGGCACCACTATCGCGCTGATCGAGCATGACATGGGCGTCGTCATGGACCTCTCCGACCGGGTGGTGGTGCTCGACTACGGCAGGAAGCTCGCGGAAGGCATGCCGGACGAAATCCGCGGCAACCAGGAAGTCATCGACGCCTATCTGGGCGTGAGCCACGACTAGGACGATTCGGCGATGGAAACCCTTTACCTGATATTCATCGATCCCTTCGTCCAGATGGTCGTCGAGCCCGCCTTCCTCGCGGAGGTGCTGATCGGCGGGCTGATGTCGGGCGTCATGTATTCGCTGGTGGCGCTCGGCTTCGTGCTGATCTTCAAGGCCTCCGGTATCTTCAATTTCGCCCAGGGCATTTTCGTCCTGTTCGCGGCGCTGAACTTCGTCGGCCTCATGGATCTGGGCGTCCACCCGATCCTCGCCTTCGTCATCACCCTCGGCATCATGACCGCGCTCGCCTTCGCCGTGGACCGACTCGTGCTCCGCCCGCTGGTGAACCAGGACCCGATCATCCTCTTCATGGCGACCATCGGCATCGCTTTCTTCCTGGAAGGCTTCGGCGAGTCGATCTGGGGCGGCGACGTGCGCCCGGTCCGGGTCGGCATCCCGGATGCGGCGCTCTTCTGGGAGGCGGGCTTCGGCGAAATCCTGGTGCAATCCTCGGACCTGTTCGCCGGAGTGATCGCGGCCTTCCTGGTCACGGTGCTGGCGCTCTTCTTCCATTTCACGCCGGTCGGACGGGCGCTCCGCGCCGTCGCCGACGACCACCAGGCGGCGCTGTCGGTCGGCATTCCGCTCAACAATATCTGGGTGATCGTCTGGGCCGTGGCCGGCTTCGTGGCGCTGGTTGCCGGCATCATGTGGGGCGCGAAGCTCGGCGTGCAATTCGCGCTTTCCACCATTGCGCTCAAGGCGTTGCCGGTGCTGATCCTCGGCGGGTTCACCTCGATTCCCGGCGCCATCATCGGCGGGCTGATCGTCGGCGCGGGCGAAAAGCTGTTCGAGAACTACTGGGGCGTGCCCCTGCTGGAGGGCGCGACCGAGGAGTGGTTCGCCTATATCGTAGCGATGATCTTCCTGTTCTTCCGGCCCCAGGGGCTGTTCGGCGAGAAGATCATCGAACGGGTGTAACACGATGCTTTACCGCGAAGCCGGACAGTTCAAGACCAGCTATTCCGCCGACCAGGCGATGCTGACGATCCCACTCGACCGCTGGTTCGTGTTCGGGCTGGCGGCCTTCGCGATCATCGGTGTGCCGCTCGTCGCGAGCGAATATCTGATGGCGTCGATCCTGATCCCGGTGCTGATCCTGTCGATTGCGGCGCTCGGCCTGAACATCCTGACGGGCTATTGCGGCCAGCTCTCGCTCGGCACCGGCGCCTTCATGGCCGCCGGCGCTTATATGGCCTACAAGATCGCGACCAACATCACCTGGATGCCGATCTGGCTCGTGATCCCGCTGGCCGGGCTTTGCGCGGCCGCCATCGGCCTCGCCTTCGGCCTGCCGAGCCTGCGCATCAAGGGCTTCTACCTCGCGGTCGCCACGCTGGCCGCGCAGTTCTTCCTGCTCTGGTTGTTCGTCAAGGTGCCGTGGTTCGTCAACAACTCGATTTCGGGCGTGCCGACCGCTCCGCCGCGCAGCGTGTTCGGCTTCGAGGTCACAGGCGCCACGGCGAGCAACGAGGCGAAATACCTGTTCGTGCTGGCCTTCGTCATCGCGCTCGCCTGGATTGCCCGCAACATGGCGCGCTCGCGCATCGGCCGGTCCTGGATGGCGATCCGCGACATGGACATCGCGGCGCAGCTCATCGGCATCCGTCCGCTTCCGACCAAGCTGTCCGCCTTCGCCATTTCAAGCTTCTATTGCGGCGTCGCCGGCGCACTCTGGGCCATGTGCTTCATCAACACCGTGGAGCCGACCGCCTTCGACATCAACCGCTCCTTCCAGGTGCTGTTCATGGTCATTGTCGGCGGGCTCGGCAGCGTGCTGGGCTCCTTCCTCGGCGCGGCGTTCATCTTCCTGCTGCCGATCTTCCTCAACAGCGCGCCCGGCTGGTTCGGCTACAGCGTCCCGGGCGACATCATCACCCATATCGAGTTCATGCTGTTCGGCGCTCTCATCATCTTCTTCCTGATCGTCGAACCGCATGGTCTGGCGCGGCTCTGGCAGATTGCCAAGGAAAAGCTGCGCCTCTGGCCGTTTCCCTATTGACCGTGGCGGAAACAGCCCCAACCCCGATGAGGCAGAAACCCAAGGGAGGTCCCATCATGCTCATGAAGAAACTGGCGACAGCGGGGCTGGCCGCAGCTGTTGCGGCCGGCGCTATTGGCGTTGCCCAGGCCGAGGATGGCCAGTTCATCCCGGTGCTGTCCTACCGCACGGGCGCCTACGCCCCGAACGGCACCCCGTTCGCCAACGGCTATGTCGATTACTTCCAGCTCGTCAACGAGCGCGACGGCGGCGTGAACGGCGTCAAGTTCATCGTCGAGGAGTGCGAGACCGGCTACAAGACCGACCGCGGCGTCGAGTGCTATGACCGGCTGAAGGACAAGCATGGCGGCGCGACCGTCATAAGCCCCTGGTCCACCGGCACCACATACGCGCTGATCGACAAGGCCACCAACGACAAGATTCCGATCCTGTCGATGGGCTATGGCCGCACCAGCGCTGCGGACGGCCGGGTGTTCCCCTATGTCTTCAACTTCCCTTCGACCTACTGGAGCCAGGCTACGGCCGTCGTCCAGTATATCGCCAATGAGATGGGCGGGCTCGAGGCGTTGAAGGGCCAGCGTTTCGCGTTCATCTATCTCGACCACCCCTATGGTCGCGAACCGATCCCGACCTTCGACATCCTGGCCGAGAAGTTCGGCTTCACCTACGACAAGTATCCGGTGCCGCCGGCCACGATGACCGAGCAGAAGTCCATCTGGCTCCAGATCCGCCGCACCAAGCCGGCCTACGCCATCATGTGGGGCTGGGGCGCGATGAACTCGACGGCCGTCAAGGAAGCCGCGAACATCAAGTTCGACATGAGCACGTTCATCGGCAATTGGTGGTCCGCCGCCGAACCCGATGTGCTTCCGGCCGGCGACGGCGCCGTCGGCTACAAGGGCGCGACCTTCAACGGCGCGGGCACCGGCTACAAGGTGTTCGACGACATGAAGGGCGTGGACGGCCTCAAGGGCGGCGACGACATGGGCACGGTGCTCTACAACCGCGGCATGGTCAATGCGGCCTTCATCGTCGAGGCGGTGCGGCTGGCCCAGGAGAAATACGGCGAGGGCAAGCATGTGTCCGGCGAGCAGGTGCGCTGGGCGCTCGAGAATCTCGACCTGTCGGCCGGGGATGTGGAGGCGCTCGGCCTGACCGGGCTGATGCCGCCGACCACGGTGACCTGCCTGAACCATGAAGGCGCCAATCCGGCCATCCTGGTCCAGCAGTGGAACGGCAAGGCCTGGGAGATCATCACCGACTGGATCCCGGCGATGACCGATGTCGTCCGCCCGCTGATCGAGCAGGACGCAGCCCAATACGCGCAGGAAAACAGCATCACCCCGCGCGACTGCTCGTAGAGAGCGGTCGACCCCACCGGCGGGAGAGGCCCGGAAGCCCATGAACGAGACCGTTCGCAACGAACTCGAAGTGAACAATGTCGAGGTCATTTACGACCACGTCATCCTCGTGCTGAAGGGCGTCTCCCTCCACGTGCCGAAGGGGGGCATCGTTGCCCTCCTCGGCGCGAACGGGGCCGGCAAGACGACGACCCTCAAGGCCGTGTCCAACCTGCTGCGCGCCGAGCGCGGCGAGGTCACCAAGGGCTCGATCCTCTATCGCGGCGAGCGCATCGACGCGCTGACGCCGACCGACCTCGTGCGCAAGGGCGTCATCCAGGTGATGGAAGGCCGCCATTGTTTCGAACATTTGACCGTCGAGGAAAACCTGTTGACGGGCGCCTATACGCGCCATGCGCGCCGCTCGGAGCTCAATGACGACCTCGACGCGGTTTACGGATATTTCCCGGCGCTCAAGAGCCGCCGCAGAAGCCTCGCCGGCTATATTTCCGGCGGCGAGCAGCAGATGTGCGCCATCGGCCGCGCGCTCATGTCGAAACCGCAGACGATCCTGCTGGACGAACCCTCCATGGGCCTCGCCCCGCAGCTCGTCGAGCAGATCTTCGAGATCGTCAAGCGCATCAACGAGGAAGAGAACGTCTCGATCCTGCTGGCCGAGCAGAACACCAATATGGCGCTCAAATACGCCCATTACGGCTACATCCTGGAGAACGGGCGCATCGTGATGGACGGCGACGCCGCCGTCCTCCGGGAGAACGAGGACGTCAAGGAGTTCTATCTCGGCCTCAGCTCCACCGGGCGCAAGAGCTACCGGGACATCAAATTCTATCGCCGGCGCAAACGCTGGGTGTGAGGGGCCATGACCGCAAAGGGCGACTTCTACGACAGGCTGGAGACCCGGGACCCGGAGCAGCGCGAGGGAGAGCAATTCGCCGAACTGCGCAGCCTGGTCGCCCTTGCCAAAGACAAGGCGCCCTATTGGCGCCGCGCGCTGGCCGGCATTGAGCCCGGTGATATCCACTCCCGCGCGGCGCTTGCGTCCCTGCCCGTCACCCGCAAGTCCGACCTGATGGAAGTGCAGGCGGCGGAGCCGCCCTTCGGCGGCATGACCACCGTGCCCGCAGGCGCGTTCCGGCGCGTATTCCGCTCGCCGGGGCCCATCTGCGAGCCGATGGGAACGAAGCCGGACTGGTTTCGCGGCGCGCGCTCGCTCTACGCCGCAGGCTTCCGCAAGGGCGATGTGGTCCACAACACCTTCAGCTATCACTTTACCCCCGGCGCCTTCATGATGGAGAGCGCGGCGGAAGCGCTTGGCTGCACCGTGTTTCCGGGCGGGGTCGGCCAGACGGAGCAGCAGGTGGAGGCGATCCGGCATTTCGGGGCCGTCGGCTTCATGGGCACGCCCGACTTCCTGAAGATCGTGCTGGACAAGGCCGAAGAGATGGGAACCGCATTGCCCTCGCTCTCCAGGGCGCTCGTCGGCGGCGGCGCGCTCTTCCCCTCGCTCCGGGCCGAAATCCGGGGCAAGGGCGTCGATGTGATGCAGAATTACGGCACGGCCGATGTCGGGCTGATCGCCTATGAGACGCCGGCGCTGGAAGGCATGGTGCTGGACGAGGGCGTGATCGTCGAGATCGTCCGCCCCGGCTCCGGCGATCCGGTGCCGGATGGCGACGTCGGCGAGGTCGTGGTAACGACCCTGAACGACGACTATCCGCTCTTCCGCTTCGCCACCGGCGACATGTCCGCCGTCGATGCCGGCCGGAGCTCCTGCGGGCGCACCAACACCCGTATCAAGGGCTGGATGGGCCGGGCCGACCAGACGGCGAAGGTGCGCGGCATGTTCATCCGGCCCGAGCAGGTGAACCGCGTGCTCGCCCGCCACCCGGAGATCGCGCGGCTCCGGCTCGTGGTCGGTTCCGAGAACAATCTCGACACGGCGACGCTGATGGTCGAGGCGTCCACCCGCGATGACGCCTTCCTGGAGGCGGTCGCCGAAAGCTTCCGGTCGGAATGCAAGATGCGCGGCCGCATCGAGTTCGCCAACGCGCTGCCGAACGACGGCAAGGTGATCGACGACCGGCGCAGCTACGACTGAGGCCAATGACAGTGGATGAACCATTCGGAAAAAGAGCCGCCGGCCCGCTGCGGAAGTCCGGCGCCCAATTACCGCAACAAGAGAACGCGGAAGGTTCGACGGAAACGGACAATCCCGGATCTTTCTCGCAAATCTTCGGTGCTCTCAAGGGAACCGTCGAAATTCCGCCGGGAACAGACTTAACGGCCCCCGTCGATGTGGAGTGGGAAGCCGAACGGTAGTCGGCAGCAACAGCCCCTGCCGCCAGTTGTCCTGGACGGGGGCGAAGCGGAGACCCGGCGGTGGCCGGGGACAGACCACCGGAGGGAGGTTCGATGACCTGGCTTACCAATGACCGGTGGATCAAGGAGCCGGCCGGCGAGCGGTTCGCCGCCCTGATGGCGCGGCCCGGCATCCTGCGGGCGCCGGGCGCGCATAATGCAATGGCCGGCCTGCTCGCCAAGCGGGCGGGCTTCGAATGCCTCTATATTTCCGGCGCGGCGGTCACCGCCTCTATGGGGTTGCCGGACCTCGGCGTCATCGGCCTGGACGAGCTTTGCCACCATGTCCGCAGCGTGTACCGGGCGACGCAATTGCCGCTCGTCGTGGATGCCGACACGGGCTATGGCGAAGTGCTGAACGTCATGCGCACGGTCCGCGAACTGGAGGCCGCCGGCGCGGCGGCCGTGCAGATCGAGGACCAGTTGCTGCCGAAGAAATGCGGCCATCTGAACGACAAGCAGCTGGCGACCGCGGAAGAGATGGCGCGCAAGGTGGAAGCGGCGCACCGGGCGCGCACGCATCTGCGCATTATCGCGCGGACCGACGCCGTCGCCCAGGAGGGTCTGGAAGCCGGCATCGAACGCGCCCGGCTCTACACAGAGGCCGGCGCGGACATCGTGTTTGCGGACGCGCTGACCAGCGAGGCGATGTTCCGGCGTTTCTCGTCATCGGTGGACGCCCCTCTCATGGCGAACATGACGGAGTTCGGCCGCACGCCTTATTTCACCGGCGCGCAGTTCGAGGCGATGGGCTGCAAGCTGGTGATCTGGCCGGTGTCCTCCCTGCGCATCGCCGCCCGGGCCATGGCCGACATGTATGCGCATCTGGCCGAAGCGGACAGCACGGAGGCGCTGCTCGACGCGATGCAAAGCCGGGCCGAGCTCTACGAAACCATCGGCTACAGCGACTTCGAGGCTCTCGACGCCTCGATCGCGGCCAGCGTCGCGCCCCCGGACATACGCGATCTCCGCGGCCACAATATCGCCGGCGCACCCGCCGGCGAGGAATGACCCGCAGTCACACCGACGGCGCCGGGTCATGACTCATGCAGGATGCCGCCCACCGTTAGCCCGGACTAAGAATTACCGATTCTTACCTGTGGCCGCTGCGGCTTTCTCGAGTTCGGAGATTAGGGACTCGACCGTCCGTTTCAGTATAGGGGCATTGTGAAGCGCAGCGTCCCAGATTGTCTCCAGTTCGACGTCATCGTAATCGTGGGCCAATATGTTGCGGAATCCGACCGCGTTCCGCTCCAAACGGTTGAACCCCTCGCCGATATTGATGAAGCATCGCTCGACAGCCTGCCGGGTCTTGAGGTCAGCCAGAAAGGTTTCCTCATCCGGGCCGTTGATATGATCTGCAATATACCCTGCCGCCTTTGCGACATCCTGCAGCGAGACCAAAGGGTCACGCCGGACGGACATAGACAGTCTCGCGCGAGCGGTCGATATGCGCCTGAAGGCGTTGGTTCCCGATCGCTTTCATCTGGACCAGATCGACCTCGCGGTCGAGGGCTGCGGCAAGATCGAACTTGAGACCCATGAAGCGCTTGAAGACGCCTGGCAGGAGCGGCGGCTGGAACTCGACGAGGAAATCGGCGTCGCTGGTCTCCGGGTCAAAATCCGTGCCCCGGGCGGCCGAGCCGAACAGATCCAAGCGCTGCACGCGGTAGCGCCGGCAGACCCGCGCGATCTCGTCCATTCGGTCTGCGATCTCGGCGTGCATGGCCTCTTCCTCTCCGCCACTTACGCCAGCCCACGGAGCCGGCAGCGCGCACAGGCCCGACGCCTGAACATAGCACAGCCTCCACCCGTCTTCTATCGACGCCGCGGAACCTCACGGCGGCGACGGGCCGAAGACGCCGCGCGTCCGGGACGACACGCACTCCCGATCTTCCGGTCCGAGATCAATAGGCCGTTCCCTCGCGGCGGTGCATATCGACGAGAGCGCGGTTGTAGGCCAGCATCACATCGCGTTCATGGACAAAGCCGACCAGGTGCCGGTCCACGCGGTTGTCCACCACGGCGATATGCTCCTCGTGCCGCGTCTCCATCAGGTTGAAGGCGCTTTCCAGATCGTCCTCGACGGTCAACATGGGCGGGTTCAGCCTTGCGGCGTCGCCGGCGCAGATCAGGTCCTGAATCACGGGATCGAACGCGGCCTCGTCCAGGTCCGCCAGCGTGATCGTGCCGAACAGACGGTTCGACGGATCGACGACGAAGAGTTCGCCGTAAGGCGCCGTCGCCAGCGCCACGCGCAGCTCCCGCATCTTCATGGTGCGCGGCACGGAGGAAAAGGACCGGCTCATCACGCCGCGCACCCGCATCTGGCGCATGGCGTCCGTCTCCAGCCTCTCGTCCAGGTCGATGCCCTTCTCGGCCAGCACGGTGCGGAAATAGGAGGCGCCGTTCAGCGCGCGGGTCAGCATGGCGGCGGTGACCGTGGCGATGGTGACGGCCATGGTGAGCTGGTAGTCGCCGGTAAGCTCCACCATGATGAGGATGGTCGAGATCGGCGCGCCGAGCACAGCGCCCGCCATCGCGCCCATGCCGACCATGGCGTAGGCCCCGACGCCGGCGAAGAGATGCGGCGCAACGGAGCCGGCGACGGAGCCGAACGCGCCGCCCAGCATGGCGCCCAGGAACAGGGACGGGCTGAAGACCCCGCCGCCGAAGCCGCCGCCTATGGTGAGCGATGTCGCTGCCGTCTTGGCGACGATCAATCCGATCAGCAGCCAGAGGCCGTATTCGGCCTTGAGCGCATCGTCCGTTGCGCCGTAGCCGACGCCCAGCACCTGCGGGAAGACCATGGCGATGAGCCCGACAGCGAGGCCCGCAAGGGCGGGGCGCATCCATGCCGGCACGGTCGAAGCCTCCGCCAGCCGTGCCGTCATGCGGATGGACCGGATGAAGATCACCGCCATGACCGCGGTCACGCCGCCAAGCATTGCGAATGCGGGAAATTCCAGCCAGGAGCCCAGGCTGTATTCCGGCACGATGAAGGCCGGGTAGGCGCCATAGACGGCATGCGAAATCAGGGTGGCGACCACTGACGACACGGCGACCGGCACGAGCGCGCCGAAAGCGTAGCGGCCGATCACCAGCTCCTGCGCGAAGAAGATCCCGGCGAAAGGCGCGTTGAACGACGCCGCCACCGCTCCGGCCACGCCGCAGGCGAGCATCGTCCGGGCTGCGCCCCGCCGGTCGTGGAACCGCCGCGCCAGCCACGAGGCCAGGGCGGCCCCCAGATGCACCACGGGCCCTTCCCGGCCCGAAGACCCGCCGCAACCGAGCGTCAGCGCATTGGCCACGGCCCCGTGCAGGGCCGGCGTCAACTCCATGCGTCCGCCGGCGGCGCTCGCTTCCATGACCTCCGCCACGCCTGTAGGCCGGCCGTCCAGGAAGACCCGGAGATAGACGCCGACCGCCAGGCCGCCCAGCATGGGCGCAAGCACCACCTGCCAGGCCGGCAGGCCGGCGATGAAGTCCACCAGGTTTTCCTCGCCCGTGCCGAAGAAGACCGCCTGGAAGAGCGCGAGCAGCTCCCGGAAGAGCACGGCGCAGCAGCCCACCGCCAGTCCGACGGCGAGCGCCACCGCCGAAAGGGTCATCTGCTCATCGTTGAAAGCCTGCCGGAGGCCGGCGGCGAGGCGCTGCCGGATATCCCGGACAGGGCTCACCGGCCTACCTGCATTGGCCGATGGAGCCCGGCGCGCAGACATGCCTGCCGTCGATCCACACGGCGCCGGAGAGGTCGGCGTCGAAGAAATCCGCCTGCCTGAGGCGCGCGCCGGTAAAGTCCGCGCCCTCCAGCCGGGCCCTGAAAAACCGCGCCCGGCGCAGGTCGGCATCCTTGAAGACGACGCCCTTCAGGTCCGCCTTGGTGAAATCCGCCTCGTTCAGCCTCGCCCCCTCGAATGTCGCATAGGCAAGCCGGGCGGAGATGAACTTGGCGCGCGATCCGACAGCGCCTGTGAAGTCCGCTTTTTCGAGATTGGCGCGCTTGAAGGAGGAGGAACGGATTTTGGCGCCGGCCAGATCGGCGCCCGGCATATTGCGCTCGTCGAAAATGCAGCGGTTCCACTCGACGCCGGGCGCGGCCGCGTCGGTGCAGAACGCGGCGGCGGAACCGGTGAAACCGGCGAGAAAGAGGATTACCGTTCGCACCAGCATGGGCTTTGCGATCATCCTCTTTGCCAACGGGCCGATCAAGCGCCCGGTTTTCGCCGAATGCCGATGATGCGGCCGGCCTTGTCGGGGCGCGGCACGGCGCTGTGCCGTTCTCTTGTCTCGGCCAATTTCTGCAGAATCTCAGGCGGAAACGGCGCAGCGCGGCGCTGGTCCATGTCGATATGCATGGCGATCAATTCGTTGGTCGCCGCGGCATAGCCCTCCTCGGCATGATACATCACATGGAAATAGTGCAGGCGCTTTTCGTCGAAATCGAGCAATTGCGTCGTGAACCGCAACGGGTCTCCCTGCAGGACCTCCCGGTCGTAGGTGATATGGCCTTCGAGCGTGAAGGTGGAGAAATTTCCGTTCGCCTTGTAGTGCTCGCCGCAGCCGATGGCATCGTAAAACGCATCCGTGGCGTGGTCGAAGGCGAGGAAGTAAAAGGCGACATTCATATGGCCGTTATAGTCGATCCATTCGGGCCGGACGGCCTCGCGATGCTCGTCGAACAGGACAGACATGATTCGCTTCCCGATCCGCTTCTCAGGCTGATTTTCTGGGCAGGACTACGGTAGCCGCGCCGAGCGCGGATGTCTGCCCGTGTTGATTGATGCAGCGGACCGCGCACTCGACCCGGCCTTCGCCGTCCACGATTGCGGTCCCGACCACCTCGCCCCGGCACCATGTGGCGTCGCCGACGACATTGTGGCCGCGCACCTGGATATTGAGCCGCTTCAGGAAGCCGTCATCGCCCATCCAGTCCGTCACCAGATGGCCGAGCCAGGCAATGCGCTCCGGCCCGAAGTCGTAAGCGCCGGGAACGCCCACCTCCTGCGCGAATTCGCGGTCCCAATGCACGCGCACGGGCGGCTCCGGCACATTGTTGCGGTTGCGCGCCGCCAGCTTCGGATGCCGGTTGTAATACTGCCACGCCTGGCGGTGGTTGCGGACCGCGTAATTGCCCCAGGCCTGCATGAAGGCGACCGCCGCCGTGACGGTATAGGGCCCCTTCAGGATCGGCCCGACCGCATCGCCCTCCTTCACATCCTCGAAATAGCGCGGTTCGGCCCCGCGAGGCGTTTCGGCGAGATATTGCGCCTGGAAGGCGGCGATGTCCTCCTCGCTGTAGCGATGCGGCTCCTTCAGCCGGGGCTCGTATTTCGAGCCTTCCTCGCGCGCCGTATCGCGCTCCGTGCGAAAACACCAGGAGTCGGCCTCCGCGACTTCGCGGCCGTGCTGGTCGAAAAAGCAGATGCGGTAAATCTGCTGGATGGCGAGGCCGGCGAAGCGCGTGCGGTGCTCGACGATATCGTGCAGGCGCGATTCGGCGCGAAACTTCATCCCGACTTCCACCGGCCGGCGCCAGCGAAAGTCCGTGCCGGCGAACATGGCATGGATCCCGGGCAGGCCCTCCACGGCGCCGGACACGGTGTTCTCCAGGCTGTAGAGGATCGACGGCGGCGCCAATTGCCGGCCCCAGCGCGTGCGGGCCGCATAGTCGCCGTCATGGTAGAGCGGGTTGTCATCGCCGATCGCCCAGGCGAAGCGGCTCGCCGCGTCGGCATTGACCTCGGTGTAGAAAGGCGGGGTGACCCGGCGCACGGGCTGGCCGATGCGGGCGCGAAGCTCTGCGACATCCGCTTCGGTGATCCGGCTGTGCGCCATGGGCGACTCCTTCGGGGGTTCCGGGGCGGGCGCTTTATAGAACCCGTCAGGCGAGCGCGTCGAGAGCGGCCTCCAGACGCCGCCGGTGCGCGGGGTCCGCGACCGCGACCATCGCGCGCGCCCGCTCCTGCAGCGTGCGGCCGGCGAGTTCGGCAATGCCGTGCTCCGTCACCACGACATCGGCGTCCGCCCGCGCCGTCGTCACCGGCCCTGACAGGCGCGCGACGATGCGCGAATGCCGCCCGGCCGTGGACGGCAGGGCGACAATGCCGCGCCCGCCGGGGCTGTGCAGGGCCGCGCGCTGGAAATCCCCCTGTCCGCCTATCGCGCCGATATAGCGCCCGTTCAGCGCCTCGGCGTTCACCTGCCCGGTCAGATCGACCTCTATGGCGGAGTTGACGGCGAAGAAGCGCTCCAGGCCGGCAAGCACGCGCGGCCCGTGGATATGGTCGGACCCGCGCATGCCGAATACGGGGTTGCGGTCCGCATAGCGGTAGAGCCGGGGCGTGCCGAACAGGAAGCCCGCCGACACGACGCCGGGATCGGTCTCCCGGTAACGGTTGGTGACGGCGCCGCTCTCGATGAAGTCCACCGCCGCCTCGTCCAGCAGGCCGGTGTGGATCGCGAGGTCGCGCTTGCCGGCCAGCGCCTGCTGGACCGCCGCCGGAATCGAGCCGATGCCGAATTCGAGCGTCGCGCGGTCAGGCACCAGCCGCGCCACATGCCCGCCAATGGCGTGCTCGACCGGGCCCGGCCGGCGCGGGATCAACCGTTCCAGCGGCGCGGCGGCGGGGACCAGGAGGTCGATACGGTCTTCGTCGATGAGCGCGTCGCCCCCGGTCCGGGGCAGGTTCGGGTTTTCCTGCGCGATGACCGTCGCCCCGGCCGCCATATAGGCGGGGTTATGGCCGACAACGACGCCCAGGCTCCGCCGGCCGGACGGGTCCGGCGGCGTCACCTGGATGAGCAATATGTCCGGACGGAGGTCGGCCAGCCGGGAATAATGCGACGGCCGGATATCGACCGCGCCGCGCTCGAACAGGTCGAAATAGCGGAAGAGCGCGCAGTAGCTGGAGACGGCGAAGCGGGAAGGATCGATGTCCCGGAGCGTGTCGGAAAGAGTAACGCCGACGGAAAGCCTGGCCCGGAGCCGGTCCTGCTGCGCAACCAGAAGCGCCGTCAGCGCCGTCGGCTCGCCCGCGCCCTCCGACCATGCGACGAGCGCATCGGGAGGAATGACCCGGGCGAAGTCGAGCCGGTCCAGGGGACAGACTTCCATGCTCCTAGCTGCATCCGAACGGGAAGAAGCGCAGCGCGAAGCGTTGCGCGTCGTCATTGTCCTCGAACCAGAAGACCTGGGTGAGATCGGGCTCCAGCACCGCCTTCCACGGGCTACGCGCCTGTTGCTCGCACCAGGCGATCATCGGTCGCGGATTGCGGCGGGCGGGCGGCGCGCGCCGCCGCCACAGGCTGCGTTGCGGGAGGATACGCACCGGATGCCATGTCCCGGGCGGCAGCTCTGCTGACCCCTGCTCCATGATCGGCTAGTCTTGACGGACCTGCGGCGGGGACGCAAGCCCATGACATTCGACCTGACGGACCGGCAGCGCGCCTTGCAAGCGGCGGCGCGGGAACTGGCGGAGGGCCCGGTGCAGGCCCGCGCCGCGGAGGTGGATCGCACCGAATCCTATCCCTGGGACCATGTCGAGCGCCTCGTCGAGGCGGGCTTTGTCGGCATGACGATTCCCGAAGCCTATGGCGGCCAGGGGCGCTCCTGGCTCGACGCCGTGCTGGTCATCGAGGAGATGTCGAAGGCCTGCTCGGTCACCGGGCGCATCGCGGTCGAGACCAATATGGGCGCCATCAGCGCGGTCATGGCATACGGCACCGAAGAGCAGAAGCGCATGGCGGCCGGCATGGTGCTGGCCGGCGACAAGCCGGCGATCTGCATCACGGAGCCCGGGGCCGGGTCCTCCGCCGGCGAAATGACCACGCGGGCGGACCGGCGCGGCAACCGCTATGTGCTGAACGGCGCCAAGCACTGGATCACCGGCGGCGGCGTCTCGCGGCTCCACCTGATCTTCGCGCGCGTCTTCGGCGAGGACGGAACGGAAGAGGGCATTGGCGGCTTCCTCGCCATTCGCGGCGAGACGGAGGGGCTGCGCATCGTCGGGCGCGAGCCGACCATGGGCCTGCGCGGCATACCGGAGGCGGAGATCGCCTTCGAGGAGATGGAGCTGCCGCCCGCCATGATGCTCATGCCGCCGCGCGGGCTCAGGAAGGGCTTCGCCGACCTCATGACCGCCTATAACAGCCAGCGCGTCGGCGCGGCGACGGTGGCGCTGGGCATTGCCGAGGGCGCCTACCGCATGGCGCTCGACTGGTCGGAGGCGCGCGAGCAGTTCGGCCGCCCGATCAACGAGTTCCAGGGCCTGCAATGGAAGCTCGCCGACATGTCGATCAGGCTCGCCGCCAGCCGGGCGCTGGTCTATGGCGCGGCGCGGAGCGGCGAGGGCGGCTTCCCCGACATGCTGCTCGCCGCCCAGGCGAAGGTGATGACCTCGGAGAGCGCTATCCGGGTGGTCAATGATGCGCTGCAGTTCTTCGGCGCGCGCGGCTATTCGCGCAACCGCCCGCTGGAGCGCATGGCGCGCGATGTGCGCATGTTCACCATCGGCGGCGGCACCGCCGAGGTGCTGCGCAATGTCGTTGCCGGCGCGATCCTCGGCAAGAAGCTGCCCCAGACGCGCGGCGGCTATCTCAACGCATAGCTCGCCCTTCGCAGCGCCTTGGCTTATGCTGGCCTTCCTGGCAGTCAGTGCAGGCTTAGCGCGCGGAGGAGCCATGCGAATCAGCAAGTTGAAGTGGGCGGCCGTTTGGGCCTTTGCCTTTGTTGCGGCGTTTGCGGCGTTCGGGCCGGAGCGGGCCGCGTTCGCCGACGGGCACGGCAAGGTGATGGAGGAGCGCAGCAAGCTCATGAAGGGCATGGGCGGCGCGATGCGCACTCTCAAGGGCTATCTGGAAGGCCGGGGCTCGGCCGAAGACGCGGGCGAGGCAGCCGCGGTCATCGCGGCGGCGGCGCCGAAGATTCCGGATGTCTTCCCGCCGGGCACGGGCATGGGCGCGGACCCGAAGTCCGAAACCAGGGACGTCGTCTGGGAAAAGTGGGATGACTTCACCGCGGCGTCGGCCCGGCTCGGCGACAAGGCGGCGGCGCTGCAGGCCGCGCTTGCCTCCGGGGATGCCGGCGCAGCGGGCGCCGCCTTCGGGGACCTCGGCAAGAACGGCTGCGGCGGCTGCCACCGCCAGTTCCGGGAAAAACGGAATTAGGCCGCGCCGCCTTCCCCCTCCTCATCCTGAGTAGCGGCTGCGTCAGCAGGCGCGTATCGAAAGCCTGTCCTGAGCCTGTCGAAGGGGACGCTCCCTATGCCCCCCATGCGAGCGTGGCCAGCAGCAGGGTCAGCGCGCCGAGCACGATGAGGGCGATGAGGAAGGCTTTCAAGGGGTCGGCCGCCATTCCGGTCTCCGCGCTCAGAACTGGCGCACGAAGCTGAGTTCGCCGCGATTGCGCTCATAGTCCAGCAGCTGGGCGTTGGTCTCGCGCTTCTCGTTGACCAGCGAGAGGCGCGGGCTGAAGCCGAAGACGGTGACGGCGCGGTTGTGCAGCGAGAGCGACAGCGTGCGCGTCCTGTCCCTGCGCGGCTTGCGGTCTATGGTGTTGTGCGCGAAGCCCTCGCCCTCATAATCCGTCCAGTGCATGGCGGCGCGCGCGCCGAGCGTGAAGCCGAACGGCAGGTCGAGCGTCGCGCCGAGGCTCGCCTCCGGCCCGGCACTGCGCCAGGGCTCCAGCTTCGCCCGGCTCCAGCGCCAGCCGGCATTGCCGCCGACATGCAGCGTCGGCAGCGCCACCCAGTTGAGGCCCACCGCCGCCTCGCCGACCGGCCCGTCCAGCCAGTCGCAGTCGCGGCAGTCG
>JAJECF010000167.1 GCA_022822125.1 Alphaproteobacteria bacterium | reverse complement strand
GTGCCGCCTGTCAACGCGCCTCCGACCTACGAGCAGATCCCGACCCCCTGGGGGTTCCGGGTGTGCTTCGAGGGCACGGCGACGCTGGGCGCGGACTACCGGGTCTTCAACCGCTCCAACAGGCCGCTTTCGCTCGACGGCGACGGCTGCTCGGCGCTGAACAGCACGGGCGACGGCACCGGGCTCGCGGCGGGCCAGGACCGGGCGCATTTCTACCTCCAGGTGATCGACGACGCGCACGAGGATTCGGGCGAGACCGTCGTGGTGCGCCTCACCGGCGTGGCGGGGACGTCGCTCTACGACTTCGACAGTAAGTTCGGTGGCAACCCCGACGGCTACAGCGACGCGGTGCGGGAAAAGTGCGCGAGAGTCGGCGACTGTGCGACGGACAGGCTGATCTTCACGATCCTGAACCATGACGGCCCGCCGCCGACGGCAGGCCCGTATGCCGATCTGGTCGCGAAGATGTACGGGTGGCGCAACGACCCGAAGTGGAAGAGCTACAAGGCGCACACGGACCGCTGGGACCGGGCGCTGCTGGCGTTCGGGGAGAAGGTGGAGGACGCCTCGCTCCAGCCGATGTCGGCGGCCCAGGCGCAGGTGTTCGCGGACCGGGGCTGGGCGCGCTGGATACCGGTGGCGAAGGCGCTGCACGAGATCGAGGCCGCGCGCCTCTCGCCGCCGGGCGCAGCGCTCCGGGCGGTGCTTTCCGCGCCGTCGGGCGACGTGGCCGAGGCGGGCGGGCGCAAGACGCTCACCATCGCGCTCGGCCGCACGCTCGAACAGGGGGAGGCGCTCACGGTCCCGCTCGCCTTCGGCGGCACGGCGACGCTCGGCGACGACTACGTGCTGGCCGCGCCGGGGACGGTTCCCCAGGGCGTGAGCTACACCAACCTTGCGAGCGCCGACTCCACGACACCGCCGGCGGTGACCTTCACCGGCCCCTCGGAGCAATCGGCGACGCTGGTGCTGACCGCGACCGCGGACAGCATCGACGAGGGGACGGGCGAGACGGTGACGGTTGCAACCGGCACGCTCGCGGCGACCGGCCTCGACGACGGGGCCGAGGGCGAGGGCACGGCGGCCTTCGCCATCGTCGAGCCGCCGATTGCGGTCTCGGTCTCCGCGGCAGTCGCCTCTCTCACCGAGGGGGCCGAGGCGACGTTCACGGTGACGGCGAGCCGGGCGCCGGCCTCGGACCTCGCGGTCAGGCTGACCGTCTCGGACGCCAAGGGCAGCGACTTCCTGGCGGCGGCGTCCGAAGGCGCCCATACCGTCACCATTGCGAAGGGAACGACGGAGGCGTCCTTCGCCGTGGCGACGGTGAACGACGGCGCGCACGAGGCCGACGGGCCGATCGCGGTGACGGTGGCGAAGGGCGCGGGCTATGCGGTGGCGGCCTCGCCGGACGATACGGCCTCGGTCGAGGTGGTGGACGACGATGCCGCGCCCGCGGTGCCCGAACTCGCCATCGGCGATGCGACGGCCAACGAGGCCGACCGGTTCATGTGGTTCACGGTGAAGCTCGGCACGGCCTCGAACCGCCCGGTCCGGGTCTCCTACCGGACCCGGGAATCGAATCCGGTGTCGGCGCGCAAGAACGAGGACTTCCTCCAGTACGACTTCGGGTCCCTCACCTTCCGTCCGGGGGAGACGAGCAAGCGGTTCTGGGTCTACCTCTTCAACGACAACCACGACGAGGACGCGGAGACGTTCGAGGTGGTGCTGTCGAGCCCGACGGGCGGCGCGAAGATCGCCGACGGGGTGGGCGTGGGCACCATCGTGAACTCGGACCCGATGCCGGCGGCGTGGCTGGCGCGCTTCGGGCGCACGGTGGCGGAGCAGGCGCTCGACGGGATCGCGGGCCGCATCGCGGCGCCGCGCGCGGCGGGCGTCCAGGGCGCGATTGCCGGGCAGGCGCTCACCTTCGGCCCCGGATCGCAGGCCGGCGCGGCGAACGACAACGGGCCGCTGGCGCTGTCCGGCCTCGACGCTCCCGCCGGGCGCTTCGGCCCTGCCGGCCTCGGGGCCGGCTTCGGCCATGGCGTCCACGGTTTCGGCCAGGGCTTGGCGCAATCCCGCACCATGACGGGGCTGGAGGCGCTGCTGGGATCGAGCTTCACCGCGACGGGAGAGACCGACGGTACGGGCAGCAGCCTCGCCTTCTGGGGCCGGGCGGCGCAGTCGAGCTTCGACGGCCGCGAGGGCACCTTCTCGCTCGACGGCGAGACGACCACCGCCATGCTGGGCGCGGACTATGCGCGGGGCAACTGGCTGGTCGGGCTCGCGCTGATGCAGAGCAGCGGCGAGGGCGGCTATGCCGATGCCGGAACGGGGTCCGTGCGCTGTCCGCAGGACCTGGACGCGGAGACGCGGAGCGTCCTCTGCGGCGGCGCGGTGCGCGAAGGCGACGGCGACGTGGAGGCGTCGCTGACGGCGGCGGTTCCCTACGCGGCCATCCAGCCGTCGGAACGGCTCCGGCTCTGGGGCGCGGCGGGCTACGGCACAGGCGAGGTCACGCTGAAGCCCGAGGTGGGCGGCTCACTCAGCTCCGACATCTCCTGGACCATGGCGGCGGTCGGCGCGCGCAGCGAGCTGTTGCCGCCTCCGAAGGAGGGCTCCGGCCCGATGCTCGCGCTGACCGCGGACGCGCTCTGGGCGCGGACCTCGTCGGAGAAGAGGCACGAGCTTGCGGCGTCGGACTCCGACGTGACCCGGCTCAGGCTCGGCCTGGAGGGCGGCTACGCCATCGCCACCGAGGGCGGCGGCCGAGTCGTGCCCAAGGTCGAGATCGGCGCGCGCCATGACGGCGGCGACGCCGAGACCGGCTCGGGTCTGGAGCTCGGCGGCGGCATCGCCTGGACCGATCCGGCGATCGGGCTCTCGCTCGATCTCTCGGGCCGCACGCTGATCGCGCACGGCAACGACGATCTGGAGGACCGGGGCTTCGCGGCCTCGCTCGCCTTCGATCCGAACCCGGGCACCGAGCGCGGCCTGTCGCTGACGCTGCGCCAGCAGATCGGCGGGCGGGCCGAGGGCGGTCTCGACGCGCTGTTCGCGACCGATCCGCTGGCCGACCGCACGGGCGGCGGCAATACCGACAGCCGCTGGCAGGCGGAAGCGGCCTGGGGCTTTCCGGCCTTCTCCAGCCGCTTCACGGGCAGCCCGCATGTCGGGCTGGGGCTTGCCACGGGCGCGCGCGACTACACGCTCGGCTGGCGGCTCTCGCCGGCGGCCAATGCCAACGCGCCCGACCTCTCCTTCGGGGTGAAGGCAACAAGGCACGAGAGCGACGCGGCCGCGGCGGAGCACATCGTCGGGTTTGAGCTTCGCGCGCGCTGGTAATCGCGACGCCCGGCGATGGCGCGGCAGGTCCGCGGATGGGACGCCCTGCGGGCCTGGCGCTTCATCCGGGCCAGCAGGGTCTACCGCGACGCCTGGGCGAAGCGGCTTCCGATGCCGGGCCTGCCGGAGCGGGCGCCGTTCCCGGTGCGCCTCCAGACCGCCGCCGATCTCGCGGCCACGGCCTGGGGCATGGCGGCCTTTGAAGACCCGCATGCGGAGCGGCCGCTCGCCCCGTTCTGGATGCAGGCCGGCGTCATCGACGGCCGGGTGGCGCCGGACGCGCCGCCGTTTGCCCGGCTCGCGGCGGAGGGTGGCGCCCACCTCACCGGGCTGCGGCTTGGCGACGGCGCGCTGATGCTGAGGATCGAACGGGAGGGGCGGTCGGTGCAGGTCCGCCTTCCCCGCGGCGCCGTCTTCCCCGAGGATGGCGGGCTGCTGCTGGTCCGCGAAGTGGCGACCATCGAGGATGTCTGGCTCGGTGCCCCGGTCCCTCGACCGGGGCGGGGACGGGGGACGACGGGGACACCGAACTTCTGCTGGCGCTGGAGAGCGAGGCGGAAGGGCTCACCCGGCGCGAGGTCGCGGAGCGGCTCTGGGGCCGGGAGCGGGTCGCGGAGGAGTACTACGACGGCAGCTGGATGCATACCCGCGTCAAGCGCCGCCGGGCGCGCGCGAAGGCGATCCTGAAACAGTATCGCGACTTGGCGAAGGGGGGATGACGCCGGGCGCGCTATTGCGGCGGATCGCGCCGCCTTCGGCCTTCAAGTCGAGAAGCCGCGCGGAAATCGCCAAACACGCGCTGTAACGCGATAAAATAGCCTCCAGTGCGCAGGGCTCATATATCGACGACAACCGTGTGTCGGTCTCGGCTGTATCGAGCCCCCGC
>JAJECF010000112.1 GCA_022822125.1 Alphaproteobacteria bacterium | reverse complement strand
CCAGCGAGATGCCGATATCGCCGTTCGGCATCGCCGCCGCCGCGCTCATCCTTTCCGCCGCCTCGCCCATCGATATCCGGTGCAGCACGGCGTAGAGCGGCCCCCAGCTCTGGAGCCATACGAACCCGGTGACGTAGGACCGGAAGATCGTCGCTCCCGCCGGCGTCAGCATGAGCAGCACCGCCATCGGGAACGCCCCGACATAGAGGCATTCGAAGACGATGCGCAGCAGTGGCACCCAGGTCTCGGCCTGCCGGCCGATCGCCCGGTAGGCCGAGACGGTCTGGGCTTCCGCCCGCGCCTCGGTGTAGGCCCGGAGCGCGGCGGCATTGCCGGCCTCCGCCGCCCATTGCTCGCCCGCATTGTGGACGGCGTTCAGCACCATCTGCTGGCGCATGATCTCGCCTGCGCTTCGGGAGGCGCCTATGAGGAAGTCGTGCGACGCCGGCAGCGATGACAGAAGCTCGGCCCGCGCGAGCGCTTCCGTGCGGGCGTCGGGGAAGATGCGCCGCCCGAAGATCGTGCCGGCGCGGGCGATCTCGGCGTTCCACAGCGCGTTGAGACGGGTCGCCGCCTCGCGGCAGGTGACGATCTCGCGGTCTATGGGCGTCGCGCCCGTGCCCGAGGCGGGCTGCCTCGTCGCGAACTCGACCATGCGCGCAGGCGAAGCTGCCGCAGAGGGCGAGCCTGTGGACGTCACCAGCTGCCAGATATCCGTGCTCTCCCGGAGATCGTCGGCAGAGACATGGCCCAGCAGCAGCGCGGTGAAGACGCATTGCCTTGCGTAGTTGCGGAGGTTCCTCGCGAACACGGCATCGGTGACTTCGAGCCGCGTCGCCTTGTCGGCGAGCCTGGCGCCGAAGATCAGCCCGTGGCGGCGATAGGCCAGATCGTTAGGCAGCGCGAAGGCCTGTTCGGTCAGGCGCGTGAGGCCGTCGCCGACCTGACTGGTAACGGAGGCGAAGAGCGCAAGCCCGATGGGGACGTTGGCAACTACCGCCGGAGCCAGGGCCGGATCGAGCCGGTCGACCACCCGGACCGTCGCCTTGGGCACGATCATTGCGCCCCAGACGGCGATGAACAGGAGAATCCACTTCGCATTGTCCTTCCACGAGCCGCCGAAGGCGGTGCGGAACAGGATCCAGGCGAGACCGGCGATACCGGCCAGCTGCGCGAGATCGACAAAGGCCCCGCCGCCGGTGATCGCGGCCACCGCGTTCAGCAGGTCGACCAGGTAGGTGCCGCCGCCGAGAGTGAAGAGCTCGTACATAATATATAGGGGCCCTACCGCGACCCGGCCCCGGCGCCGCCCCGGGCGAAGGCGAGCGCCGCGCGGAGATCGGCCGAGAGCGCGCCGGCGAGTTCGGTCTCGATCAGCCGCAGCTTCTCGACCACGGCAAGCGCGGTGTTGAAGCGCGCGAGGCCCTCATTGCGATGCCGGGCCAAGGCGATACGGTTCCGGCGCAGTCCTTCCCTCCACCTTTGCAGCTGCTCGCCGTCGGCGATGTCGAGCGTGCCGGCGCGCTCCTCGACCGTGCGGTGGAGATCGGAGAGCCAGACCTGCATCACGTCGAGCGCCACGGCCTCGGCGAGCGCGTCCATCTCCTGGTCGACCACCGCGCCCCGGTAGGCGGCGGCCGCATTGGCGACCCGGTAGACCGGCAAGGTGGTGAGATTGACCAGGCCGAGCGCGGCGGCGGGCGGGGCGGTGTCGTTCCTGACCGCATCGACGAGATCGCGCAGCAGTTCGGCCACCCGTGCCCGGAAGCCCCGGTCGGCGGGGATGCTGACGCTGCCGAGCGTGGGATTGAGGCAGGCGCCGGGGGTGTCGCAGCCATAGACGGGGAGATTGCCGCCGCCCTCCATCAGCACCTCGGTCACCCGCCGGTCGAGGGCGAGCGGCTCCAGGATGCGCACACGCGGTCCCGAAGCGTCGCCGTCCGAGGTCGGCGCGGTGACGATCAGCGTGCCGGTGACCGCCATGGCGAACTCGGCAAGCTGCGTGTCGCCCGAGAGGAAGGACGACGCCCTTATCGCCTTCCAGGCATAGTTGACATTGACCGGCACCTGCTCCGCCATCGGACCGGAGGCGCTGGCGAGCGTGCTGTTTCGTTTCCCGTCCGCCCCGCAACCGTGCTTGGCGGCGGCATAGTCGGAGAAGATCCCCTGGCTCGTGCCGATGGCGGCGCAGATGGAGGCGCTCGCCCGGTCGTTCTTGGACCAGAGCGCGCCGACCAGCGCCTGGGCGGTCTCGCAGCTGTTGAGGTTCTGGGCGTTGACCCATTGCGCGAGCGCCCGGAGCTTGGACATGGTCTCGGCGATCACCGGCGAGATGGTTTCCAGCGCCAGCTCGAAGGCGAAGCCGGCGGCGTTCTGCGCCACGGCGCGGGCGAAGGCGATCAGCTGGTCGGAGTTTATGAACGAGAAGGCGCCCGCAAAGGCGTCGATGCCGCCGCAGCCGGCGCGGAAGCTCGGCAGGTTGACGGTCGCGACCTGCTCCGAACGCACCGGCGCCCTGAGATAGAGATTGCCCAGCGTCCAGTGGCCCGAGGCCTGGCCGTTGAAGGCCGTCGGTCCGGTGACGTTCACCGCCGCGCCCTGCCAGAAGCGGTTCATCTCCGAGAGCACGTCGGCACGGGCTGCGCCGCCCATGAAGACCACGAGGGCCAATGGAACAGCGGACAGCGCCGCCCTTCGAACGATGCTCCCCGGAAGCCGTCCCTGCCGCCGACACCGGCCTCTATTGCTAATAGTCATGTCCGGGCTCCAGGGCGGTGAGGGCGAAGATCCGTTCTGCCATCTCGTCCTCGGCCATGACGCCGAAGCCGACCGGCCGGACACGCTTCGTGACGGTGTCGAACAACGCCAGGGCCGGCACCGGGGCATCGCCGAGCCCCAGCCGGGCAGCCCTGCCATGGTCGGCGACGGCCTCGGGCCAGCCTTCCAGCGCCTCGCCGGTAAGCGAGACGGCGAGCACGTCGAGGCCGTGACGGGTGGCGAAGGCTCGCAGCAGGGGTCCGAACACCCGGCACGCCGCGCAGCCGGCATGGCCCAGATAGATCAGGCCGTAACGGTCCTTCAGGCTCGCCAAGGCCCGGTCGCGTTCCCGCCGCCGCTCGTCGGACCAGACCTGCTTGGCGAGCGCGCCGACCGGGCGCTTCAGCGTGTAATCGAGTTCCGGGCTCGCCCAGACGGTGCGCCGGAAGGCGTCGGAGAACGCCGCCGCCTTCCGTAGGGTCTCCTGCTGGAGCCGCAGATAGGCCGTCACCTTCCCCGGCGTCGGATCGAGCACCGCTTCGGCGCGCGCCTCCTCCAGCGCCTGGCGCATGGCCTGGATGCGGTCGGTGGCCGATTGCGTGTTTTCGGCGTCAGGTGGCTCAGGGTGAGGTTGCGCCGGCCCGGCTTCCTGCCGCTCCTCCGCCCGGTCGCAATAGAAATGCCAGCCGAACGACGGCTCCGAGTCAGTCGTTCCGCACCAGGACCGCCATTCGTTCGTTGACGCGGCTGCGAAGGGCACGGCGACCGAGAGCATCCATAGGCCCATAGCCGAAGCTGCATATGTCCATGTCGGCATCCTCATGGGCCCCGCCCGTAGAAGTCGCGCACGCGGTCCTGCATGAGCGTCTGCGTGTCGCCGGCGTCGGGCAGGGTGACAGCGGGCTCCCGTGAGCCGTCCATCAGGTCCTGCGTGAACTCGGAGAGATCGACGGCGGCGAAGTCGATCCGCTCGATCTCCGCCACGGTGAAGCCCCGGCAGCTGCCCCAGCCGATGCCAAGCTGCGGCCGCGCCTGCTGGTGCAGGATGCGCCCGAGCTTGGAGCCGAAGACGCACCAGGCCCGCTCGCGCCGGATGCAGACGCCGAAGACGCGCTTCGAACAGTATTTGCCGAGATAGTGCGTGTTGCCGGCATTGCGCTCTTCGGCCAGCTCGCGTTCGGACGCCGAGCAGTTGGCGAGCCCGACCAGGGCGCCGGAGTCCTTGCAGCAATCGGCGAGGCCGCCCCAGCGTATGGTGCAGGCCCGGCGCTGGCCGGTGAAGATGCGCAGCGTGCCGCGGTCGAACTCCTCGCCGCCCATCTCCATCGCCATGTTGAGCCGCGTCGTCGCGCTGGCAAAGCCGGTATTGGATTGCGGTTGCGTGTTGTCGCAGTCCGCGCCGACGCACCAGCGCACGGACCCGCAGGCGCCGCCGCGCTCGGCGTCGGGCAGGTCCGCGCCGCAATCCGACACGCTGCCCGAGGCGAGACCGTCCGCGCCATGGGACGCTGCCTGCGGATCGGCGGCAATCGCCTTGCCGCGCGCAATGCCGGGGTCGCTGTCGGCCACGGGTATATCCGGGCGCACCGTCACGCCTTCGATTACGCTGCGCCCCGCCTTGCCGCCCGGATCGTCGGGGTCGGCAAGCCTGGCGTGGCCTTCGTCTTCCAGATCGTCCGCGCCGATGTTCCTCTCCGGCAGGTTGGCGCCCGCATAGCCCGGCACGGCGGCCGCGTTCGAGCCGTCCCGCGCGATGGCGCCGGCGGTTGCCGCGCCCGCATTGCCGATGGCGCGCGCCGCCGCCCTGGGGTCCTCGGCCCGGGCGCCGCCGCCGAACACGATCCAGAGCAGGAAGCCGAACACCGCCGCCAGGAGGATCGCGCCGAGCAGGCTAGTCCGCCGATGCGTCCATGCATTCCAACGGTCCACCCGCCTGTTCATTGCGCCTCTCGCATGCGTTCGAGGAGGAGGCGCGCGATCCCGCGTCCGGCCTCGCCTTCGGCGGCGATGGTTTCCAACGCGGCGACCAGACCGATATTGCCGGCGATGACGTCGTGCGGCGGCGGCGGGTCATTCGAACAGCCGCGGCTCCCGCAGGCGGGCACGCCGCCCGGCGCCACGACCACCGCCGGCACGCGCCGGATACCGAACAGGTGGAACAGGCGCGGATCGATGGCGATGCCGGCATTGCGGTCGCCGAGGCGGTCCCGGATTGCTCTGGCGGTCGCCGGAAGCCCTCCCGCTCCAACGCCGCGCAGCACGAGCGGGACGCCCGTCCGGGCGGCGTCATGCGCCCATTGCCGCCAGCTTGCGATGGGCACGGAGAGGCTGGTGAAGATCAGCACCTCCGCCGAGGCGGGACGCCCGGCTGAGAAGCTCTCCGCATGGCGCTCGGCCGGAAGCGGCGCCGTCTGCTGCCCCGAGACGGTCCGCCTGGCGGTCTCGCCGGCGCGTTCCAGCGCGCGGTCGATGACCGGGCGGCTCCAGGCGCCGGGAGGGTCGTTTCCTTCTTCGCCCGACTTGCGCAATACCTCATCGACAAGCTTGCGCGCGGACAATGCCGCGTCGCCGGCATGACCGGCATCCGGAGAATCGCCGGCGCGGGCAGGGCAGGCGCAGGCCGCAAGCAGCAGCGCAACGGTGAGCAGGAGGGCGGTTGGTGAAGAAAGCATCGTCATGGCATCGCAGTTGTCGATTTTGTCCTTGCGTTTCATCGGGTTCAGAGTAGGGTCGGACCGGAGCGCCCTGCCGGCCTTGCGGCCGGTGGGTTTCTCCAGTCCGCCCTCCGAACCGGACGTGCACCTTTCGTTATGCATCCGGCTCTCCAAAGGCTTTCGCGAAGTCGGGAGACTTCATCCAGTTGAGCTCGTATCGCCCCACCCGCAGGTAGGACATGAGGTATTGCTCAACGCTGCCCTCGGCCCAGACCCGGTTGCCGGGATGAACCCGGCTGACCCGACGCCAAGCCTTGACCA
>JAJECF010000215.1 GCA_022822125.1 Alphaproteobacteria bacterium | reverse complement strand
CTCGCCAGGCTCCGTCCTTGAGGATCGCAACCTCCCGGTGCGGCCGGTCGGGATCGGTGTTGTCATAGAGCAGGGCCTCGTCCGTAAGGGCAATCGCCGCCGGAAGATTGGCGTGCGAGCGCACGAACCGCCGCCGCGCGTGCGCGCGCTCACCGCGCGGATCGTGGCCGGCGCCCGTCCGGCTCAGTCGGCGGCGTCCCGGCGGAGCCTGTCCTGGAACGCCCGGGCCTCGGCGACCAGCCTGTCGAGCTCGTCCCCGCGTCCTTCGCGGACCATCGCGTCGCGCCTTTCGGTCGCCAGAAACCAGGTGTAGCGGAACATCCGCTCGATCAGCGGCGTCAGCGCATCCGCAACCGGGACCGGTTCAGCGCCCTTCGGCGCCCGCGCGAGCGCGAGGATGCGCTCACGGACGAACTCGGCGGCCGGCTTGTCGTCGGCCAGGGCGGCACGCTTGACCTCTTCCCACTCGGAGTCCGAGAAGCGGATGCCCCGTGTCTTGCGGACATCGCCCGCCTTGTCGACCGCATTCTCGCCCGTGGCGGCTTCGTTGCGGTCGTCTTCGCTCATCTTTTTCGCCTCCGGCAGACCCCGGCGATGGTCCAGTCGTGTCGTTCCGGCCCGCCGTTACCGTCACAATCCAAGGTCCATGCCGCCGCGCTCGCGGACCGGCGCCTCCGGCTCCTTCGCGGGCGTCCTCGACGGCGTGCTTGCGGTCTCGCGATCCTTCGCCGTCTCCGAACCCAACCCGCGATCCGCCGGCCGCTCCACGCTCCGGGCCGCGTCCGCGGCCCTGTCCGGCGCCTCGCGCTTCATCTCGCCGATGGCTTCGAGAGCCGCGATGCGCTCGCCGGTGGCGGCCTCGAGCTGGGCTTTCAGATCGGCCGCGTCGTCGGTCACCAGCTCGGCCCGGTCGCGCGCCCGGCTGATCTCGACATAGAAGCTCTTCTGCGTCGTCAGATGCGGGTGCCGCGCCTCCATCGCGGCGATCACGTTGTCGACCGTGCGCCCCTGGAAGGCATGCACGGTCGAGGCCCAGGCATGGTCGAGATGGCGCAGCTGCGGGTCGTTCCTGCCCAGCTCCAGCGTCTTGCCGTCCTCCAGGCGGAAGGTGACCCGCCCGTCCGCGACCTTCAGCACCTCCGCCGTCCGGCTGTTGACGAGGCCGAGGCCGGCGTCGTTGCGGGTCCAGCGGATGCGGTCGCCGGCCCGGAGCTCGATCTCCTCGCGGCGGTAGACCTCGCTGCCGCCCCGGCGCCCGCCGATCTCCTCCGGCTTCCAGGCGACCGTCGCGCCCGCGCCGTCGTCCAGCAGCACTTCGCGGCGCCCGTAATCAACGCCCATGACGCGGCGTTCCTGGCCCTTTTCGACGCCGATCCGCCTGTAGGGCCGGTGGAAGGCGACCACGTCGCCGATCCCGTAGTTGCCGGCGAGCGCCTTCTCGGCATTGGAGTAGCCCTTCGAGACCAGGCGCCTGGACTCCATTGCGGGCCCGTGGATGCGGCCCTCGCGGGCAAGGCGCTCGCGGATATGGTCGTTGATCGCCCGGCGGAGCTTGTGCGAGGGCGCCATGATCCCGGTGTTCGCGCGGGCCTCTTCCGGGAGGGCGAGCCAGCGCGCGGCGACGGCGCCCGCGATATTGCGGGACTTCGCCTGGGCGACATTGCCTGCAAGCCTGCCGAAGGCGCGCCGGATATCGCCCCTGAGGCTCGCCTCGACGGCCTCCTTCAGGGCCGGATCGCGCTGGCGCAGGATCTCGTCCATCACCGCGGTCTTCATGCCGGCCTGCTGGAACTGGGCGAAGGGCTTGCCGGCATCGACGGCGTCGAGCTGCTTCGCATCGCCCACCAGCACGACGCGGGGAATGCGCAGCTCGTTGGCGATGCGCAGCAGGTCGCGGGCCTGGACGGTGGAGGCGAGCGAGCCCTCGTCGACCACCAGGATCGTCTTCGCGAAGGCGGCGCGCATCTCCTTCGCGCCCCTCTTCGTGAGCCGGCCCTCGGCGACGCCGGCATTGCGGGCGAGGAAGCGCTGCAGGGTCTCGCTGCCGATGCCGGCCTCCGAGGCCAGCGTCTCTGCGGCCGAGGCCGAGGGCGCCAGGCCCGCCATGCGCCAGCCCTTCTTCTCCGCGAGCGCCCTTGCGCGGTTCAGCATGGTGGTCTTGCCCGTGCCGGCATAGCCCTGGACGCCGACCACCCGGTCCTTCGCCGACAGGATCAGCTTCACCGCCTGCTTCTGCCCTTCGGTCAGCGGCCCCTTGCCGAGCCGGCCCTGCACCTGCCAGCCGCGCATGAGCGCGCGGCCCCGGTCCTGCCCGAGCCGCATCTGGGCGATCGCCTCGCGTTCCTCGCCGACCGTGCGCTCGGTCGTGAGCGCGTCCTCCGCGCCGGGCAGGCTTACGGCGTGCAGCTCTCCGGCCTTCTCCAGAGCCGCCACGGCGCGCTCGGCCTCGGATATGATGACGCCGCCCGGCCCCTTGGCGAGCATGGCGGCGTAAAGGTCCGGGCGCGTGAACACCGCCGCGCGCTCCGAGACATGAGCCAGCGCCCAGCCGACCGCCTCCATTGCCTGAGGCGGCGGAGGCTCCGTCTCGCGCCCGGGCGCTTGCCCGTCCTGTCCCGGCTCGTCGAAGGGCAGTTCCCGCTGCTGCCTGTCTCCGGCAGTCCGGCCCGAACCGCCGGCCCGCTCCGGCGCCGCACCCGGTGCCGTCACCGGTTCCCGCTTCCCGTCCTGTCCGATCGAGGGATCCCGGGTCGCCTGTCGGGCCGGCGAGGCGGAACGCTCCACGGCCTCTGCGACCAGCGCCTTCGCATCGAGGCCGAGATCGCCAGCCTGCTTCGCCCAGACCTCGCGCAGGGCGCCGCGGTCGATATCGCGCTTGGCCGCCCGCGTCATCAGCGCCGCCCGCTCGGCAAGGCGCGGATTGTCCGCCGAGGCCCCCAGGCCGCGCTCCGCCATCGCCGCCTCGATCTCGGCGCGGCGGGAGGAGAAGGCCGCCACCGCCTCCCTCGGCACGCCCGCAATCTCGAAGCGCCCGTCGGCATGGCTCTTCTCGATATCGTAACCGAGCCTCATCAGGTCGGCCGCAAGCTCGCTGCGGTAGACCATGCCGACCAGCTTCTGCTTCTCGTAAAGGCCTTCATTGGCCATCGTGCGCCACCTGCCGTCCACGCCCCGCACCATGTTGGCGACAACCGCGTGGGTATGCAGCTGCGGATCGAGATTGCGCGAGGTGTCGTGACGGAAGGTTGCGGCAACGATCTTCTGCCGGTCCGCGCGGGTTATCCGCCCTGTAGCCGGATCCCTCATGCGGGTCTCGGCGGCATTCTTCTCGACCCAGGCGAGTGTCGCCGCGACGGCGCGGTCATGCGCCTCCACGATGCGCTTGTCGCCGCCGACCAGCGCGGCGAGAGAGACCGACTTGGGCGCGCTGAATGTAAGGTCGCGGCCGGGGCGGTGCAGGATCTCGCCGTCCCTGCCGCGCCGGCCGAGCCGCCGTCCCGAGCCGTCCGGCACCCTGCCTTCGAGCACCGCGCGGAAGGCGCCCGGATCGACCGGCCCCTTCAGCCCGAGCTCCTCCGCGCCCTTGCCGGCCCAGGAACTCGCCTGCCGGTGCTCGGGATCGTCCTTCGCATAGTAACCGTCGCGCTCGTAATAGGAGGCGCCCTGGGCGGACGACGCCAGAGCGCCGATCGACAGCATGGGCTCAATACCACCCGGGCATTGCGGGGGCTTCCTCCGCAGGCGGCGCGCCATCGCCGGCGGCGTCAGTGCGCCGGTCCTCGATATCGCCGTCTTCCGTCGCCGGACCGTCGCCGGACGCAGAAGAGCCTGTCGCCTCGTCCTGCGGAGGCGCGGGCTTCGGCGCCATGTCCGACGGCCGTTCCGGGCGGGCGTCGTCCTTCCGTTTCCGAGCTTGCCGCCGGGTCTTGCCGCTCCCGTTCGACCTGCCGCCGGGGCAGGGATCGTCCGGTCCCGGCGGCAGCGCCAGCCACTCCGGCAGGGCCAGCCCCTCGTCATCGGACCGAACCGATGCAGGCGGTTTGCCGGCTTCGTCCGCGGCCCGAGATGCCGGAGACGGCTCCGCGACGCCCTCACGCGCTACGAAACGCTCGGCGGCGGTGGGGCGCGTGACATATTTCAGGCGGATCGAGGCGACCGGGAAGGGGCCGGGGAACTTCAGATAGCCCTCCAGATTGGCAAGCCGCATGATCTCCGAGGGCAGCGCCAGGGCGCGCAACTCGCGGCGCGGCGTCAGGCTGACCCCGTCGCGGATGGTGTTGGCGCCGTAGGAGAAGCCCTCGGCGACCTCCTCGACCTCGCTCCTGCCCAGACTGTCCGCCGACCATTGCGCCGTGTCCCGGTCGGGCGCCGCCAGCACCGCGCGGGTGCCGCAGAGGCCCGATATGGTCTCGGCGCCGTTCCGCCCATAGAGGTCGCGCAGCGCCGAGGCGACCTGGACGCCCAGCACGAAGCAGCCGCCGAACTGGCGGCTCTCGGCAAGGCCGGGCTGGAGGCTCGGCACCTGGTGGAGGGTCGGCAGCTCGTCGAGGATGACCCAGATGCGCCTGCCGTCACTCTGCGCCAGCGACAGCATGGCGTTCACCGCGATCTCCAGCCAGGTCGAGATCAGCCCGCGCAGGCTCGCATGCTGGTCGCCGCGCGAGGTGAGGAACAGGAACCCGTCCCGATCCTCCTCACCGATCCACTCCCGGATCGAGAAGGGCGCGCCCTCGTCGGGCAGGAACTCGAACGCGGCGAGATTGGCGGTCAGCATGGCGCGCACCGAGAGCGCGGTCTTCGGGTTCTCGGGATCCACGATCGACTGCGCGACCGTGCCCTCCATCGCCTGGGCGAGCGCCGTGAGGTCGGTCTTCAACAGGTGGTCGACCAGGACCTTGTTGTCCGTCACCCCCTTCTCCCGCAAGACCCCGGCGCCGTTGGCGAAGAGCTGCCTTGCCGCCGTCACCCAGAAGGGATCGACCGTGTCCTTCTGCTGGGGAATGAGCGCCGCTGCCATCATGTCGAAGTCGCGGGGATTGCGGGCTTCCAGGAAAGGCGACCAGCGCGGCGCGCGGGCATCGAGCGGGTTCATCAGCACGTCGCGGCCCGGGTCGAAGAAGGTCGCGGTATAGCTGCCCATCTTGTCGTAGATCACGCAGCGCTCGCCCCGGGCGCGGATCTGGGCCACAAGGTCGGAGATCAATACCGTCTTGCCCGAGCCCGTGGTGCCCGAGACGATCGTGTGCTGGGTCTCGGTCCTCTCGGGATACGGAATGCCCGCGATCGAGTAGGGCCGCACCCGTCCTGAGCCCGGCGCGCGGTCGAGAAGGCGGAGATGGAATGGCCGCACCCGGCGGTGCAGCTCGGCGGCGGTGACGAGCTCCGCGCCCCGGATGCGTTTCTGGCGGCCGAGCTGCGCGCCGCGATACCAGAAGATGGCGAGGAAGAGCGCGATCAGCCCGCCGCCCGCCTTGAAGCCCATCCAGGCGCTGGCGAACAGGTCCGCCCTGATCCGCTCGCGCGCCGCCAGCGCCGGCGCGGACATGGCGATGTCGCGGATGGCGAGCACGCGCACCGTGCCGTCTGGGAAACGGATCTCCTGGCCCGAGTCCGGCGCGTAGCCGAGCGCGAGCTTGGTCTCCGCCAGCGTCACCATGCCGGCGGCGTACCATTCCGCGCCCGTGGTGCGGTGCCACAGCGTCCAGGCCGGCACCGCCACGGTGGTGAAGGCGGCGAACAGCATCGCAGCCCGGAACAGCTGGCCCCACATGCGGATGCCGTGGAAGACCGTCTGCCCGCCCCGCAGCGTGCTGCCGCCGATGCCGCGGATCACGGTTCCGCTCCTTCATGGGCAATGGCGGCAAATGCACCGACGATCAGGCGGGCGCCGCGCCTTCCCTCGACGCCACACGCCCGGCGCAGCGCCGCCCGGAGCCGGAGGCCGGCGGGGGGCGGGACGAAGACGGCGGGGCCGGAGGATTCCCTTTCACCGCCGGGACGGTATGATCGGAGGCCATGAACATGACACGAACGCAAGGACACATTGCCGGCACGCCGTCGAGACGGCCGACGACCCGGGCCGAGCGCCTCATCGTGCT
>JAJECF010000202.1 GCA_022822125.1 Alphaproteobacteria bacterium | reverse complement strand
CCTCCGTGTAGTGCTGCGTGCGCCCGAAATTGCGCAGGTTCTTCGTCAGCAGCTCGCGACAGCGTACGCGCCCGCTATTGTCGTTCAAATCGTTGTGCACGAGGTTGGCGTAACGCGCGTTCACGCCGGGATTCTTGGCGTCCTGGTCTTCCGTGCGGTCGCCCTGGTAATCCTTGTCGAACACATCGTGGTTATAGACCAGCGCGTCGGTCGCATCGGGGAAGAACTCCAGCAGGAGTTTCTCGATCTCCGGGTAGAACACGCGCTCCACCTCGGCCGAATCGTAGAAGTTCCCGCACCTGGATTCGAGATGCGCCAGCGAGACGCCGAGCCTGTCCATGCTTTCCGGGCTGCTGGGCGAGAGGCCCGGATAATATTCGCCGATCCGGCGCGCATCGCGCAGCACCTGCGGGAAGTAGAGGCTGCGGTCCCTGAGCTCGTCTTCGGCCTTGCGCAACACGTCCGCCTCGGCCTTGCGCGCCGGGTCCCGCCAGAGCGCATTGGACGGCACGATGGAATAGGAAGGGTGCTCGTAAACGGTGTAGCGCAGAGGAAGCGCCACGCCGCCCTCGGGGACCTCGAAATCGTTGGCGCGGATATAGTCCAGGCATTCCCCATAGTCGCGGAAGCCGGGGCCCCATTTTGTCTCGATAGGGCCGGGCGGCGCATTGTCGAGCCGGTCGACGAGCGCCTGGCTGTGCCCTTCGGCAACCTGCTGCAGCGCCGCCTCCAGCGCCGCGCCGGTGCCCGCATCGCCGCCCCGGTCGAACGACATGTAGGACAGGCCGCCATTCGCCGCGACGGGCGGCGGCTGTCCTTCCGTCAACTGAAGCGGCGGCACATAAGCCGACGCGCCCGCCTCAACCCGGTCTCCAATGGCCTGCTGCCCGTCCATCACTCGTCCTCCGGCTGGATAGTTCCTATTATGAAGGAACGGACTCCCGTTTTCCAAGGCTCCCGCCCCTGCACAGCATTCATGCTCGTTTTGCACAAATGCCTGCGCCTGACCGGCAATTGCACATCGCTGCACAACGGATTCAACCGGGACCTGCCGTTTCCGATAGCCCGAGCGCGCCGCCGCGACGAATACCGACCGGCGCAGCGCTGCTACGCCATCGCCGCCAGGCGGTATTTCATCCGTTCCGTCGCAGCGACCAGCGCCGCCCGGATGCCGAATTCCATGGCGGAATGGCCGGCCTCCGGCACCGGCGCATAGTCCGCTCCCCGCCAGGCGCGCGCCAGTTCGTCAGCGGTGGCGATCGGGCAGACGACATCGTAGCGCCCCTGGACGATGGCCGCCGGCAGACCCTCGATGCGGTGAAGATCGTCGAGGAGCTGGCCGTCCCGGAGGAACAGGCCGTTCATGAAGTAGTGCGCCTCCAGCCGCGCGAGCCCGAGGGCGGCGCGGTCCCCGGCTACGGCGGCCATATCGGCAGGACCGGGCCTGAGGGCCGAACAGGCGCTCTCATAGCGCGACCAGGCGCGCGCGGCGGGCAGATGGACGCGCGGATCCGGGTCCGTCAGCCGGCGGTGATAGGCGGCGAGCAGTCCCGCGCCGCGCTCCTCCTTCGGGATCGGCGCAAGGAAGGCCCGGTGCGCCTCGGGGAAGAAGGTGCCCATGCCGTGCAGGAACCAGTCGATTTCCGCCCGCCGCCCGAGGAACACGCCGCGCAGCACGAAGCCGAGGCAGCGCTCCGGATGCGCCTGCCCGTAGGCGAGCGCGAGCGTGCTGCCCCATGAGCCGCCGAACACCAGCCACCGGTCCACCGACAGATGCCGACGCAGCGTCTCGATGTCGCGGACGAGATGCTGCGTCGTGTTGGCGTGGGTCTCGGCGCCCGGCGTCGAACGGCCGGCGCCGCGCTGGTCGAACAGCAGAATCCGGTAGGCTGCCGGGTCGAAGAAGCGCCGATAGGCGGGCGTGCAGCCGGCTCCCGGCCCGCCATGCAGGAACAGCACCGGCAGGCCGCCCGGATTGCCCGCCTCCTCCCAATACATGACATGGCCGCCGTCCAGCGGCAGCATGCCGCTCTGCGCCGCTTCTATTGCCGGAAACAGATCCGTCCGTCCGCCCATCGTCCGAACCTTAGCGACCGCCGTGCCAGGCTTCCAGACGCCCATGCTGCGCTATTTGTGCGCCCTGCTGTTCGCCCTGTTCGCCGGGCCCGCCCTTGCCGGCGCGGGGGAGGTGAAGCTCGCCGATGTGCGCCTGCTGGACGGCGCCGCGCCCTTCGTCGCGGCGTTTCTGGCCCGGACGGACCTCCGCTACGAGCCGGACCCGCCCCGTCTCGACCGGCATGGCCGGCGCCTTGCGCATGTGTTTTCCGGCTCGCTCTGGCTGCAGGAGGAGCTGGTCGCGCGCGGCCTTGCCATTGCGGCGCCGCCGCTCGTCTCGCGCGAGCGCGCGCTGGCGCTGCTCCGTCTGGAGCGCCGGGCGCGCCTCTCCGAACCCGGCCTCTGGGCGCGGACCGACGCGCGGCCCATCCCGGCCGACCGGGCGCGGACAGCCCTCGACCGCTTCGCCGTGGTGGAGGGGCGCGTCCTGTCGGTTGCGCGCGGCTTTCGCAGCAATTTCGTCAATTTCGGCGAAGACTGGCGTGAGGACTTCACCATTTATCTCAAGCGGGGCCGCATCGCGCGCGCCTTCCCGCCGGAGACGCTGGAAGGACAGCGCATCCGGGTGCGCGGCTGGGTCTATTACAGCAACGGCCCGGCCATCGACCTCGCCGACCCGATCTATCTCGAAATGCTCGGCCGGCAGGACGGCGATCACCCTGCCAGCCCCTGGCGGTAGCTCAGCGCCTCCGCAATATGCAGGCGGCCCACACGGTCCCTGGCGTCCATGTCCGCCAGTGTGCGCGCAACCCGGAGCACGCGGTGGTAGCCGCGCGCCGAAAGCCTGAGTCGCTCTGTCGCGCTTTGCAGCAGGGCGGCCCCCGCTTCGTCCGGGGCCGCCGCCTCGGCAAGCCGGGCGCCGTCGATATCCCCGTTCAGCGCCGGCTCTCCATAGCGCGCCGCCTGCCTCGCGCGCGCTTCCGCAACGCGGGCCGCGACATGGCGGCTGCTCTCCGCCGGCGGCGGCAGGGCCAGGTCCGCAGCCGCGACTCGCGGCACATCCACGAAGAGGTCGAAACGGTCCAGCAGCGGGCCGGACAGGCGACGGCGGTAGTCCGCCGCGCAGCGCGGCGCGCGGTTGCAGGCGCGGTCGGGTTCGTCGATATGGCCGCAGCGGCAGGGATTCATCGCCGCGACGAGCTGGAAGCGGGCCGGATAGACGACATGCCGGTTGGCCCGCGCAATCGCCACCCTGCCAACCTCCAGCGGCTGTCTGAGCGCCTCCAGCGCGGGCCGGGCGAATTCGGGTAATTCGTCGAGGAACAACACGCCGCGATGCGCAAGCGAAATCTCCCCCGGCGAGGCGCGCTGCCCGCCGCCGACCAGCGCCGTCATCGACGAGGAGTGATGCGGGTCCCGGAAGGGGCGCCGGCGCGGAATGCGCCCGCTCTCAAGCGCTCCGGCGGCGCTCTGGATCCTGGAAACCTCGAGCGCCTCTACCGGCTGGAGCGGCGGCAACACGCCCGGCAACCGGGCCGCCAGCATCGATTTGCCGGCGCCGGGCGGTCCGCAGAACAGCAGGTTGTGGCCGCCGGCCGCGGCGATCTCCAGCGCCCGCTTGGCGGTCTCCTGCCCCTTGATGTCGTGGAGGTCGAGCGCATCCGCCTCCGGAGCGAGGTCGCCGGGTTCGGGCGGCGTCAGCAATTGCCGTCCGCGGAAATGGTTGAGCAGCGCCAGCAGGGTCTTTGGCGCCAGGACCTCGAGATCGCCCGCCCAGACCGCTTCCGGTCCGTTGCCCGCCGGGCAGATCAGGCCGCGGCGCGATTCGACCGCCGACATGGCGGCCGACAACACGCCCGCGACTTCGGTGAGCGCCCCGTCCAGGCCGAGTTCGCCGAGCGCGACATGGCCGGCGATATCCTCGGCCTGCACCGCTCCCATCGCCGCCAGCAGACTGAGCGCAATGGGCAGGTCGAAATGGCTGCCTTCCTTCTGGAGGTCCGCCGGCGCGAGATTGACGGTGATCCGCTCCGTCGGCAGCCCCAGGCCAATGGCGGCAAGCGCTGCACGCACGCGCTCGCGGCTTTCCGCCACCGCCTTGTCCGGCAGGCCGACGACGTTGAACGCCGCAAGCCCGCTGCCGAGATGCACCTGGACATCGACCTCGCGCACCTCGATGCCGTCGAAAGCGACCGTGGCGACATGCGCGACCGCCGCGCGGCTGCTCACGGCCGCGCCCCGCCCCGCCCGGCAAGGCGCCCCTCGATCGCGTCCCAGATGAGCGCCGCAATCCTCACACCGTCGAAGCGCTCGATCTCCTGGATGCCGGTGGGCGAGGTGACGTTGATCTCGGTGAGATAGCCGCCGATAACGTCGATGCCGACGAAGGTAAGTCCGCGCTCCCGCAAGGCGGGGCCGATGATCTCGCAGATCTCGGTCTCGCGCAGGGTGAGCCCGCTCTTCACCGCCTTACCGCCGACATGCATGTTGGCGCGGGATTCGCCGGCCGCCGGAATGCGGTTGACGGCGCCGACGGCCTCGCCCTCCACGAGGATGATGCGCTTGTCGCCCGCGCGCACGTCCGGCAGGTAGCGCTGCGCGATGACCGGATCCCGCGACGACCCCAGAAACATCTCGAGCAGCGAGTTCAGGTTCTCGTCGTCCTCGCGCAGATGGAAGACGCCGGCGCCGCCATTGCCGAAGAGCGGCTTGAGGATGATGTCGCGATGCTCCTCGCGGAAGGCGGCGATTTCGGCCTCGTCGCGGGTAATCAGCGTCGGCGGCATCACGCCTTCGAAACGGGTGACGAACAGTTTCTCCGGCGCGTTGCGCACGGAAGCCGGGTCGTTCACCACCAGCGTGTCCGGGTGGACATGCTCCAGCAGGTGCGTCGCGGTGATATAGGCCATGTCGAAGGGCGGATCCTGGCGCATCATCACGACATCGACGCCCGCGAGGTCCACCGTCTCCGGCGCGCCGAGCGCGGCATGGCGGCCCTTCTCGCGCCGGAGCGTCATCGGCCGGCCGCGCGCCGTCAGCCGCCCGTCCCGGAAGACGAGCGCATCCGGCAGGTAATGGAACAGCGAATAGCCGCGCGCCTGGGCTTCCAGACACAGCGCAAAGGTGCTGTCGGCGTCGATATCGACGCTCTCGATCGGGTCCATCTGAACGGCGACGGCGAGGGTCATGGGGCAGGAATCCGGTCCGGGAAATGCAGAACGCCCGCGCATCATATCGCGCCCCATTCCGCCGCGCACGGGTTGCGTGCCGTCCCGTCAGTTCAGGCGGGCGCGGAAGCGCTGGATCAGGGCGGCGGCTTCGAGGCGGGGTCCGTCGGCGGGCTCCATGGCGATATAGCGCTCCAGGCTCTCCACCGCGCCCTTGAAGCGGCCGAGCGCGGCTTCCAGCATGGCGCGCTCGCGTATCAGCTCCGCAAGGTCGGGCGCGATCCAGGTCATGCGCTCGAGTACGCCAAGCGCCGCTTCGAATTGCCGGCGGCGCGCCAGCCGCAGGCGGATATTGTTCTGCAGCCTGAGCAGCACGCTGCGGTCCGCAGCCGTGCGGAAATGGGTCGCTTCGAGCTCCGCCGACGGGCCGTATGCCGCCTTGAGCATTTGCCTGAGCGCCGGCGGCTCGCGGTTCGCGCCCCGTTCGAAGGGATCGATAATCCGGGTCCGATCCACCCGGATGAGGAAATGGCCCGGAAAGTCCAGGCCCTCGACACGCGCGCCCAGCCGCCGCCCCACGGCCATGTACAGGATGCCAAGCGCGACCGGCAGGCCCTTGCGCCGGTCGATCACGCGCAGGAGATTGGCGTTCTGCAGGTCGTCATAGGTCGCCCGGTCGCCTGTATAGCCGAATGCGCCGCCGAGCGTGTCGGCGAGGCGGTCCGGGCTCCCGGCCGCTTCCGCCAGTTCACCGAAATGCGCGCGGTAGCGGTCCAGCGGCACGCCCGGCCGGTCAAAGGACCCGAGCAGCAGGGCAGCCTCGCCGATGTCGAACGGCTCCTCGCCGCCTGCCCCGATCCGGCGAAGTTGGGTTTCCGCGGCGCTCATGCGGCTCGTCCCGCGCGGCTGTCCCCGTCCCTCCAGGCGTCGGGGATCACGATGGGCAGCCGCCCCGGCACCACAGCGATGACATCGAACCGGACGGCATGGTCCCGATAGCGGGGATTGGCTGCGAGGAAGCGCCGCGCGGCCATTTCTATGCGGCGGCGCTGGCGCGCCGGCACCGCCTGTCTGGCCGACGCCTCCGTCGGCCGCGCCTTCACCTCAACCATGACCAGCCGCCGGCCGCGCCGCGCAATCAGGTCGATTTCGCCGACCGGCGTCCGGTAGCGGCGCGCCAGCACGCGGTATCCCGCAAGGCGCAGCCGCCAGGCGGCGATCCGCTCGGCCCGGCGGCCGCGGCTGTCATTCGTTACGGGCACGCAATTCGAGCCCGCGCCTGTAGAGGTCGCGCCGGGACCGGCCGGAAACCGCCGCAAGCTCGCCTGCCGCCCGCGAGAGTCCGAGCGCGGCGATCCGCTCGGCCAGCAGCATGTCGGAGACCTCGGCGGGCGCCGCTTCTGCAGGCGGCCCGACGACGATGACGATTTCACCCCTGGGCGGCCCGTCCTGCGCATAGCGCGCCGCAAGCTCGTCAAGCGTGCCGGAGACGACCTCCTCATGGCGCTTGGTGAGCTCCCGCGCAACCGACGCCCGGCGCGCGCCGAGCACCGCCGCCATATCCGACAGGCAGGCCGCAAGCCGGGCTCCCGCTTCATAGGCCAGCAGGGTTGCGGGCGCCCCGGCCCAGGGTTCCAGCGCGCGGCGCCGCGCGCCCCGCCGCGCCGGCAGGAAGCCCAGGAAGGCGAACCGGTCCGGCGCCAGGCCGGAAAGCTGAAGCGCCGTCAGCGCCGCATTCGCGCCCGGCGCCGAAGTCACGGCGACGCCCGCCGCCCGGACCGCGCGCACAAGGCCGAATCCGGGATCCGAGACGAGCGGCATCCCGGCGTCGCTCGCCAGCGCCACGGCCTTTCCCGCGCGGATGGCGGCGAGGAGCTTCGGCCGCACACGCTCCGCATTGTGGTCGTGATAGGCGGCGAGGCGCGCTTTCAGCCCGTGGATCTGCAGGAGCCGACGCGTGACGCGCGTGTCCTCGCAGGCGACAAGGTCCGCGGCGGCGAGGATATCCAGGGCGCGCAGCGTGATGTCGCGCGCATTGCCGATGGGCGTCGCCACCAGATAGAGGCCCGCCGGCAGGCGCCCCGCCGATTCGCCGGATGCTTTACGCGCCGGGCCGGCAGGGTTAGCTTCGCGCCCGGTCGCACCGTCGGAGGCGGGTCGTGAACACGGCATATTGGCGCTACGCCTCTTTCGCGCTGCTCGGCATGGCGCTGGCCGCCTGCCAGCAATCGGGGACAGGCCAGCCTAGCCCGCCGCGCCCGCCCGCGAAAGCGCCGGCGGCAACCGCCCCGCCCGCCGCGCCGCCGACGGCATCCGCGCCCTCTTCGCCGGCCGTCTTTCGCGCCGCGCTGCTGGCGCCGGTCTCCGGCCGCCATGCTGAACTGGGCGCGGCCCTGCTGAACGCCGCCCAATTGGCGCTATACGACGCCGCAGGCGAGGATTTCGTGCTGATGCCGATGGACACGGGCGGGACCCCGGGCGGAGCGGCGGAGGCGGCAAGGCGGTCGGTCGGGCGCGGCGCCGGTGTGCTGCTCGGTCCGGTTTTCGGGTCGAATGTCCGCACGGCGGCCGGGGCGGCGCAGGCCCTGCCGGTCTTCGCCTTCTCGAACGACCGCGCGGCGCTCCGGCCGGGCGTCTGGCTTTTCGGTCCGCAGCCCGAGGATGAGGTGGAGCGGCTGGTCGGCCATGCCGCCGCCAAGGGCCGCAAGCGGCTGGGCCTTCTGGCCTACGATACGGAATTCGGGCGCTATGCGGCCCGCGCTGCGGAACGCGCCGCCCGCGCGCATGGCGTTGTCGTCGTCCGCAGCGGTTCCATCGCCCCCGGCCTCGATGCGAAAGCGCTTTCCGAGCGCGTGCGGGTATTCGCCGGCGCCCCGGCCCGGCGCACGCCGGAGGCGGACGAACGGCCGCCGCCATTCGACGCGGTGCTGATCGCCGCGGAAGGCGAGGCGCTGCGCTCAACGGCGGCGCTGCTCGCCTTTCACGGCATCGACCCGAAGCAGGCGCGTTATCTCGTGGCGGGAGTCCGGCCCGAACGCTTGCCGCTCGACGAGCCGAGCCTCGCCGGGGCGTGGTATGCGGGCCCGCCGCCGGACGCTTTCGACCTCTTCTCCCGACGCTACACGGCCGTGTATGGCGCCGCGCCCCCCCGCCTGGCCGGCCTTGCCTACGACGCAACCGCCATCGCCGCCATGCTGGCGGAACGCCGGCGCGCCGGCGCGCTGGGCATCGCTGCGCTCACCGCGCCGGACGGCTTTTTCGGCGCGGGCGGCTTCTTCCGCTTCCGCCCTGACGGCGCCGTCCAGCGCGCGCTCGCGCTGTTCGAGATTGCGCCGGACGGCCCCCGCCTCATCGACCCCGCCCCCGACCGCTTCGAGGCCGAGGGCCGGCCGGTGGGCTGAGTCGGGGTTCAAGGGGCTGTCTCCGGATAGCGATTCGTCCCCGAAACAGGCATATTCCGGCATCATGAAGACCGCCGCCGATATTCCGGACCGCAAGCCCGAGGATGCCATCGGGCCCACAAATGCAAGGCTCGAAGCCGCGGCCGGAGCCATCGTGGATTCCGATCGCCGCATGCGCATGGCCGAACCGGCCTCATACGCCGGCACATGCAGCGGCCTGATGACGCCGGAAGAGCGTCGGGCCCTGCGTTGTCAGGGATGGTCCCTGGTCCCGGCGTCTTCATCCTGCGTTCGCTCCCTGTCAGCCATGCCCGGGACAGACGGCGGCTGCCCGGACCCTGGCCGCTTCCACGATACGCGCCCGGCGGTTAAGCAGACCCTGTCACCGCGCAAGCACGCGCGCCTTCAACCGCCTGTCGGGATCGAGGAATGCCGGAGCTTATTGTCAGTGGCGAAACGGCGATCCGGATCGGTTTCTTTCTCGGCATTTTCGCCCTGGTCGCACTTTGGGAGCTCGCCCGGCCGCGCAGGCGGCTGACGCAGCCGCGTTGGTTGCGCTGGTACGCCAATCTGGGCGTGGCGGCGTTGAATGCGGCGCTGGTCTGGCTTCTCGTTCCGCTGGCCCCCGTTGCGCTGGCCGTCATCGCTGCGGAGCGCGGCTGGGGCGCGCTCAATCTCGTCGATTGGCCCTTCTGGCTGGAAGTCGCGCTTGCGGTCGTCGTCCTCGATCTCGCGGTCTATCTCCAGCACGCGTTGTTCCACGCGGTGCCGGCGCTATGGCGGCTGCACCGGATGCACCATGCCGATCTCGACTTCGACGTGACCACCGGGTCGCGGTTCCATCCAGTCGAAATTCTCCTGTCGCTGGCGATCAAGCTGGCGGCGGTCGCTCTGCTCGGCCCGCCTGCGTTGGCGGTGCTCATGTTCGAAATCCTGCTGAACGGGACCTCGATGTTCAATCACGGCAATCTGCGGCTGCCGGCGCGGCTGGACCGCATGCTTCGCTGGATTGTCGTCACGCCGGACATGCACCGCGTGCATCATTCCGACATCCCGGCCGAGACCAACAGCAATTTCGGCTTCAACCTGTCCTGGTGGGACCGTCTGTTCGGCACCTACCGGGCGCAACCGCGTCTCGGGCACGAACGAATGACGATCGGCCTCGGCGATTTCCGGGAGCGGGGAGACCTGCATCTGCACAGAATGCTGTTCCAGCCGCTGCGGCGCGGCGCGCGTCACGATGCTGGCGGCCGTCCGCGCAACCCCGACAAGGACGCCTGACCGGGAGTCAGGCCGGAGGAACGGTCTCCAGCTGCGGCGGGAGCGGCGGGTCGGCGAACAGGGCCTGCGCGCCAACGATGTCGAGGTCCCGGCCGGGCGAGCGGGCGATGACGGCATGGACGGTCCCGGCAGCAAGCGCCACGGCGTCGGCCCAGCCGTCCCGCCAGCGCGCTGCGAACAGCGCCGCGAACAGGTCGCCCGCGCCGTAGCCCGGATGCGCGACGCGCGGCGTTGCGGCCTGCCGGGCCTCGCCCTCCGACACGCCGATACAGGCAATGCGCCCCTCCCCCGCCGGCACGCTTGTCGCCACGACCAGGGCCGGCCCGAGCCCTGCGGCGGCCGCGGCGGCGCTTGCCGGCCCGTCCACCTCGCGTTCGGCCAGAAGCGACAACTCGAACCGGTTGGGCGTCGCCGCCGCCGCCCTCGGCAGGAGTTCTCCCCGGATTGCATCCGGCAGGTCGGGCGCCACGAACAGTCCCTTGGGATCGTCGCCCATGACCGGATCGAGCAGATAGGGCGCGCCGACCCTGTCTACCGCGCGCGCCACCGCCCCCGCATTGGCGGCGGAGCCCAGATAGCCGGAAAGGACGAGATCGATGTCCGCAAGGAAACCGCGCTCCTCCAGGCCGGTCACGATGCGGTCGATGCTTTCCGCCGGATGCACCTCGCCCCGGAACCCGCCATGGGCCGGATGGTTGGAATAGGCGACCGTGTCGATGCAGGTCACCCGATGGCCGAGGCGCTGGAGCACGAAGACGGCCGTGCGGTTGCCGACAAAGCCGCGCGCCACTGAGGACTGAATCGATAGAATGTGCATGATGACCGTCCCGTTGCCGACGACTCGCCCGTACAAGGAATCCGCCTTCATGCCCCAGGCCGTCAAGCCGCGCCGCAGCGCCCTCTACATGCCCGCCTCCCGCGCCGGCGCGCTGGAGAAGGCGAAAACGCTGCCGGCGGACGTGCTGATCTTCGATCTCGAAGACGCCGTCAGCCCCGATGCGAAGGAAACGGCCCGCATGCAGGCGGTGGCGGCCGCCCGTTCGGGCGCCTACGGGCCGCGCGAAATCGTCATCCGGGCCAACGGCCTCGACACCCCCTGGGGCCATGACGACCTCGCGGCGATCGCCGGCTCGGGCGCGGATGCGGCGCTGTTGCCGAAGATCGAGAGCGAGGCGACGATCCGCCAGGCCGCCGCCCTGCTCGACCGCCACGGCGCGCCCTCCGGAATGGCCCTCTGGGCAATGATGGAGACGCCGCTCGCCATGCTGCGCGCCGACGCCATCGCCGGGGCCGGGCATCGCCTCGCCGCCCTGGTCATGGGCACGTCCGACCTCGCCAAGGAGCTTGGCGCCGTTCACACGCGGGACCGGCTGCCTTTCATCACCGGGCTCGGCCTCTGCCTGCTCGCGGCCCGCGCCCACGGTCTGGCGGCGCTGGATGGCGTCCATCTCGACCTTGCGGACGATGAGGGCTTCGCCGCCGCCTGCCGCCAGGGTGCCGAACTCGGCTTCGACGGCAAGACGCTGATCCACCCGAAACAGGTCGGCCCCTGCAATGCCGCCTTCTCGCCGGATGCCGCCGCCATCGCCGAGGCGGAACGGATCATCGCCGCCCATGCCGAGGCGGAAGCAGCCGGGCAGGGCGTCGTCCTGGTGGACGGGCGGCTGATCGAAAGCCTGCATGTCGACATGGCGAAGCGGACGATGGCGCTCGCCGAGGCCGTCGCCGCCAGTCAGCATTGAGAGCGCAACCGGTCACAATGGCGCCGATGTCGGCTACCATTCGCAACCCGGCTGAGGAGCGCGCTTCCGCATGACCTATCGCACCCTCCGGTCCTGGCTCGACCGGCTGCAGGCCACGGACCGGCTTGCCGTCGCCCGGCCCGGGGTCTCGCTGGACTTCACCCTTGCCGCGCTCGCCAAGCGATGGGACGCGCGCAAGGCCGTGCTGTTTCCGTCGCCGCTCGGCCTGGATGGCCGGCGCCACGAGATACCGGTCGTCGCCGGGCTGGTTTCCGACCGGGGCTGGATCGCGGAAGCGATGGGCGTGGCGCCGGGCGCAGTGCTGGACCGGTTCCGCGCCGCGGCCGAGCAGCCGCTCCCCTGGCGCGAAGTGGCCGACGCCCCGTGCCAGCAACGCATCGACCGCAGCCCCGACCTGACGGCCGCGCTCCCGATCCCGAAGCACAATGCGCTCGACGCCGGTGCCTATATCTCCGCCGGGCTCGTCATCGCGCGCAACCCCGGGACCGGGATCCAGAACGTCTCGATCAACCGCCTCCAGATCACCGGGCCGAGACGGATGGGCATCCTGATCCTGCCGCGCGACCTGCATCATTTCTTCGCGGCTGCGGAGGCGGCCGGGGAGCCGCTCGATATCGCGGTTGCAGTCGGCGTCGATCCGCTGACCCTGCTCGCCAGCCAGGCGATCCTGCCCATAGACAGCGACGAGCTCGAAGTTGCGGGCGCCTTGCACGGCGCGCCTCTGGACGTGGCGAAATGCGTAACCAGCGAGGTGCGCGCGCCCGCCGGCGCGGAGATCGTTATCGAAGGGCGCCTGTTGCCGGGCGTGCGCGAGACGGAAGGGCCGTTCGGCGAGTTCCCGCAATATTACGGGCCCGCCGGCGCGCATCCGGCCATCGAGGTGCAGGCGGTCACGACGCGCGCGAACCCCATCTTCCATACCATCGTGCCGGCCGCGATGGAGCACTTGCTGCTTGGCGCCATCCCGCGCGAGGCGACCATCGCCGCGCATCTTCAGCGCACCTGCCCGACCGTGCTCGATGTGCATCTGTCGCGCGGCGGCGTCTGCCGCTACCACCTCTATGTGAAACTTCGTAAGACGCAGGAGGGCCAGGCGCGCAATGTCATCATGGCCGCGTTTGCCGCCCATGCCGATGTGAAGCAGGTAACGGTCGTGGACGAGGATGTCGATGTCCACGACCCGACGGCCGTGGAATGGGCGGTGGCGACCCGCTTCCAGGCGTCCCGGGACGTTATCGTCGTTCCGCGCGCGCAAGGGTCCAGGCTCGACCCCTCCGCGGACAACGGCGTCTCCGACAAGCTCGGGCTGGACGCCACCATGCCGCTGGACCGCGACGACTTCACCTATACCGTCGTACATGTGCCCGGCGAAGACGATGCCGAACTCGACGCGCTGCTCACGGAAGAGCGCTACGAATTCTGAGCCGGCGGCCCGATTGCCGACAGGAGACAACCGACCCGTGACCGATATGTTTCTGGCCGATGCGGCCGACGCCGTGCCTGTGCTCATCGTGGACAAGGAAGGCCTGCAAGGCTGGCTCGAACGCGCCGGGCCCATTGAGCGTAACTGGGTGGACGCCAGCGGCTTCGACGCCGAGCCCGGCAGCGCGCTGGTTCTGCCGGACGCGGAAGGCAGGGCGGCCCGCGTGCTCGCCGGTGCGGAGGGATCCGGCGACATGTGGGCCTGCGGAGGCCTGCCGCGCCGTCTGCGCCGCGGCGCGTTCCGTATCGAGAACGACCTCGACCCTGCGGAGGCGACGCGGGCCGCAACAGCCTGGGGACTGGGCTGCTATGCGTTCGATGCCTATTCCGCCAGCAAGAGCCGCGCCCATGCGAGCCTTGTCTGGCCGGCGAATGCGAACCGGAACGCGGCGCTGGCGACGGTGGAAGCACACTCGCTGACGCGCGATCTCATCAACACGCCCGCCAACGACATGGGCCCCGAACAGCTCGAAACCGCTGTGCGGGACATCGCGAACCGCCACGGGGCGGCCGTCTCCTCGACCGTCGGCGACGACTTGCTCAAGGAGAATTACCCGACGATCCACGCCGTCGGCCGCGCCGCCGCCAACGCGCCGCGGCTGATCGACCTCGTCTGGGGAGACGAAAGCCGGCCCAGGCTCACCCTGGTCGGCAAGGGCGTGTGTTTCGATACGGGCGGCCTGGACCTGAAGCCGCCGGCCGGCATGAGGCTGATGAAGAAGGACATGGGCGGCGCGGCGAACATGCTGGGGCTTGCGCATATGGTCATGTCGGCGGCGCTGCCGGTCCGCCTCCGGCTGCTCGTGCCCGCAGTCGAAAACAGCGTTTCGGGCAACGCCATGCGGCCCATGGACGTGATCCGCACCCGCAAGGGGCTGACCGTCGAGATCGGCAACACTGACGCCGAAGGCCGGCTCATCCTCTGCGATGCGCTGGCGGAAGCCTCCGGCGAGTCGCCAGACCTGATCCTCGACTGCGCCACGCTGACAGGCGCTGCCCGCACCGCGCTCGGGGCCGACCTGCCGGCGCTCTTCTGCAATGACGACGCCGTGGCCGCGGCGCTGCTGGACGCTTGCGGGACGGAGCAGGACCCGGTCTGGCGGATGCCGCTCTACCGGCCTTACCGCAAGCTGCTTTCCAGCGACGTCGCAGACATGAACAATGTGTCCGACGGGCCTCTGGCCGGCGCGATAACGGCAGCGCTGTTCATGGAGCGCTTCGTCGAACCGGGCGTTCCCTGGGCGCATGTGGATATGATGGCCTGGAACCGCGAGAACCGGCCCGGCCGGCCCCGCGGCGGCGAGGCGCAGTTCATTCGCGGCGCCATGGCCATGCTCCGCTGCCGCTACGGGGAATAGCCGTTCTCAGTAGAACAGTTTGCGGCGATCCATCCCTTCGTAAAGATGGGCCACGAACTCGCCATAGCCGTTGTACAGCAGCGTCTTGCGGCGCTCGTCTGTGCCGATCATGCGCTCCGTAGCCTGGCTCCAGCGCCGGTGCGGCACCTCCGGGTTCACATTCGCCCAGAAGCCGTATTCGCGGCCTTGCACCTTTTCCCAGAAGCTCTCGGGCTGCTCGTCGGTGAAGGTGAAGCGGACAATGGATTTGATCGACTTGAAGCCGTATTTCCACGGTAGCGCCAAGCGCAGCGGCGCGCCGTTCTGGGCCGGCACGGGCTTGCCGTAGAGGCCGGTGACGATGAAGGCGAGGTCATTGGTGGCCTCCTCGATGGTAACCCCCTCGACATAGGGCCACGGATACCAGAACTCCTTCTGGCCGGACGCCATGTCGGGATCGTTGAAGGTCTCCATGCGGACATATTTCGCTTTCGCCAGCGGCTTCGCGAACTCGACCAGCTTCGCCATCGGGAAGCCGGACCACGGCACCGCCATCGCCCAGGCCTCGACGCAGCGATGGCGATAGAGGCGTTCCTCGACCCCCATCTTGCGCACAAGGTCATCGAACCCGATCTCGATGGGCGTCTCCACATCGCCATCGAGATGCACCGTCCAGGGCCGGATGCGCAGATTGTCGCGCGCGCGCTTCCAGATGCCCTTGCTGGAGCCGAACTCGTAGAAATTGTTGTAGGTCGTGGCGACCTCTTCCGGGGTCAGCGGCCGGTCGAGGGTATAGGCCGGGTTGCGCGGCCCGGGATAGAGGTCGGCGGTCGGGTCGGACTCCGGCTTGGCTGCGTGCGCCGCAACAGGCCATGCCGCCGCCGCGATGCTGCCGGCCGCCGCGGCCTGGATCAGCCGCCGCCTGTCGCGGAATACCGCCTCCGGCGTCGCCTCGCGCTCCGGCAGCTCCCAGCCCCGTCGTTTCAGGATCTGCATGCCATGCACTCCTCTGCACATCTTGGCGTAACAAATGCGCAGGAAACGCCCCGGCCGCCAATCACTTTCCTGTTATGCGGGCTGGACTGCCGGCCGGATGATGGGCTTGTCCGCAATGGGCAGATGGATGACTGCTGCGAACAGGCCGAGCGCGATATTGATGAGCCAGATCATGTCGTAGCCCCCGGTCGCCTCGAAGATATAGCCGCCAAGCCAGGAGCCGAGGAACGATCCCGCCTGATGGCTCAGAAACACAATGCCGAACAGCGTGCCCAAATAGCGCGTGCCGAAAATCTGACCGACCAACGCAGAGGTAAGCGGAACCGTACTGAGCCAGGCAAGGCCGAGGCCGGCGGCGAAAATCAGGGTCGTCGTCGTCGTGACCGGCGAGAATGCATATATGGCGAACATGAGCGCGCGCAGCGCGTAGAGGATGCTCAGCAGATGTTTCTTGCGGTAACGGCTGCCGAGGAATCCTGCCGCTGTTGTGCCGATCAGGTTGAAGATACCGATCACCGAGATCGCCCAGCCGCCGGTAGTCGCCGGCAAGCCACATTCGGCGATGAAATTCGGCAGATGCGTTACGACGAATTGCACATGGAAGCCGCAGACGAAAAAGCCGGCGGTCAGCAGCAGATAGCCGGAGTGCCCCCAAGCCTCGGTCAGCGCTTCGCGCAGGCTCTGATGCGCTTCCATGGCGCGCTCGGGCATTACCGGCCGGCTCCGCAGCACGGCGGCCAGCAGCATGACGATGCTCAACAGGCCGATGAAGCCCAGCAATCCGGCTCGCCAACCATAAGTTTCGATGACAACGGGCGCGGCCGGCGTGACGAAAAATTGCCCGAGTGAAACGCCGGTCGCCGTCAATGCCATAACCATAGGGTGGCGCTCCTTGGGAAAGGCACGCGCTACAGCCGTCATCACGATGGGCATGCCGCAGCCTGCCGCGCCGAGGCCGACAAGCAAGCCGACCGACAGATAAGCGTCTTCGGGCGTCTCCATCCGGCTCGCATAGAATAGACCGATCACATAGATCGCCGTCCCGATGACAAGCGTCCGCCCGGAACCGAACCGGTCTGCCATCCAGCCGAAAAAGGGCTGGCCCAGCCCCCAAAACAGGCTCTGGATGGCCAACGCAAGCGACATGACAGCAATCGACCAGCCCAGATCGGTGCTGATCGGGCTCAGGTACAGGCCGAAAGACTGGCGGGCCCCGAAGGTCAACGCCAGCACAAGACCACCGGCGATGATGACGAACACACCGTAACGAGTCATCGACGATTTCCCGAAGCGTTCCGTGTCGCTTACAATCTGGGCCGCCGCGAGACAAGGAGAAGCCGGCATGGGCGACACGGTGCTTTGCGAAATCGACAAGGGTATCGCCTGGGTCACACTCAACAACCCGAAAGCGCGCAACGCGCTGAGCCCGCAGATGCGCATCGACATGCGCGATGTCATCGGCGACCTGGAGCATGACGAATCTGTGCGCTGCGTGGTGCTGCGCGGCGCAGGCGAGCATTTCATGGCCGGCGGCGATATCCGCGCCATGCAGGAACGACTGGAAATCGACCGGGAAACCCGCAAGCGCGTCGTGGTCGAAGGCATCCATGCGATCCATCTGCCGATCTTCGCCATCCGCCGCATGCGCAAGCCCGTGATCGCCAGCGTACAGGGCGCGGCCGCCGGATTCGGCCTCGGGCTGGTGGCGGCCTGCGATCTGGCGCTCGCCGCCGACGACGCCTTCTTCACGCTCGCCTATTGCCATATCGGCGCGAGCCCGGACGGCGGGTCCTCCTATTTCCTGGCCCGCACGCTCGGTATGAAGCAGGCCATGGAGCTGGCTCTTCTCGGAGACCGTTTCGGCGCGGACCGCGCGCTCGAACTCGGCATCGTGAACCGCGTTGTGCCGGCGGCCGACCTCGAGGCCGAAACGCGGGCGCTTGCCGAACGCCTCGCCGCCGGGCCGACGGTGGCTTACGCCCAGGCCAAGTCGCTGTTCAACACCGCCTTCCACACGCCCATGGAGCAGCAATTGCAATGGGAGGGCGAGCATATGGCGGTATCCATGACCACCGACGACCATGCCGAGGGCGTCAACGCCTTCCTGGAAAAGCGCCGGCCCGTCTTCAGAGGCGCCTGACCGCCTTTCTTTCCCGAAGCCGCTGCATGGGAGCCGACATGACCGAATTGCGAACCGTCGCCGACGGGCTGATGTTTCCCGAAGGGCCGATCGCCATGCCAGACGGCTCGGTCCTCCTTGTCGAAATCCGTCGCGGCGCGTTGACGCGCGTGCATCCCGACGGGCGCAAGGAGATGGTCGCGGAGCCCGGTGGCGGGCCGAACGGGGCCGCGCTCGGGCCGGACGGGCGGGTCTATCTCTGCAACAATGGCGGCTTCGAATGGCTGGACGAACCGGGCGGGCTGACGCGCCCCGTCGGCCAGGCGCGCGACTATAGCGGCGGCCGGATCGAGGCGGTGGACCTGGAGACCGGGGCGGTCGAGACCCTCTACACCGAATGCGAGGGACGGCCGCTCAAGGGACCTAACGACATCGTCTTCGACGGCGAAGGCGGTTTCTGGTTCACGGACCTCGGCAAGGTCCGCGACGACGAGCGCAACTGGGACCGCACCGGCATCCACTACGCCCGCGCCGACGGCTCCTTCATTACCGAGGCGGCCTTTCCGCTGATTACGCCGAACGGCATCGGCCTCTCGCCCGACGACAACGTGCTCTATGTCGCCGAAACCCAGACCGGGCGCCTCTGGGCCTTCGACATCGAGGCGCCGGGCGTATTGAAGAAACAGCCCTGGCCGAGCCCGCATGGCGGGCGGCTGGTCAACCAGACGCATGGCTACCGCACGCTCGACAGCCTGGCGCTGGACGCAGCCGGGAATATCTGCGTCGCGACGCTGATGGACCCCGGCATTTCCATCTTCCGGGCCGACGGCTCGGCGCTGGAGCATGTGCCGATGCCCGACCCCTATACGACGAATATCTGCTTCGGCGGACCGGATTTGCGCACGGCGTTCATCACCCAGTCCCGCGAGGGCAAGCTGCTGTCCTGCCGCTGGCCGACGGCGGGCCTGCCGCTCCACCATCTGAACGAACGGTCCGGCTGAAACCGGGCGAATTCGAAGGCGGGACGATGCGTCACGACCTCCTGGAAGCCGTCTGCGGGATCGCGCGCGAGGCGGGCGAGACGATCATGCCCTGGTTCCGCGCGCCGGACCTGGAGACGCGCCGCAAGGCGGACCGCAGCCAGGTGACGGCGGCGGACGAAGCCGCCGAACGCCTGATCCTCGAGCGCCTCACCGCCTTGACCCCGGATATCCCCATCGTGGCCGAGGAAAGCGTTGCGGCCGGGCAGGCGCCGGAAATCGGCGATGGACCGTTCTGGCTGGTCGATCCGCTCGACGGCACCAGGGAGTTCATCCGCAAGGTTCCCGAGTTCACGGTCAATATCGCGCTCATCGAGCAAGGACGCCCGGTGCTGGGCGTCGTCTATCTTCCCGCTTCGAATGAGCTTTACGGCGGTCGGAAGGACACCGGCGCCTTCATGGAAGACGATAGCGGGCGACGGAAAATCTCCATTCGGCCGTTCCCCGACACGGGCATCACGGTCACGGTCAGCCGCACCTATGGCGCAGGCAGGGACATCGACCGTTTCCTCGCGCGCTACGATGTCGCCCGGCAGATCGACGCCGGCTCGTCGCTCAAATTCTGCCTGATCGCGCGCGGCGAGGCCGATGTCTATCCGCGCTACGGCGGCAGCAATGAGTGGGACACGGCGGCCGGCCATGCCGTGCTGGCTGCCGCCGGCGGATCAGTCCGCGAAATCAATGACGGCCCGGAACTGCTTTACGGCAAGGCGCGCTTCTCGAACCCCTGGTTCATCGCCTGGGGCGGGTCGTGACTTCCGGGGCGGATGTCGAGGAAGCCGCCCGGTCGATCCACGCCGGCCGGCTCGTCGCCTTCCCGACCGAGACCGTTTACGGACTCGGGGCCGATGCGACCTGCGACCGCGCCGTGGCCGCGGTATTCGAGGCCAAGGGCCGGCCGCGCTTCAACCCCCTCATCGTGCATGTCGCGGACCGCGGCGAGGCGGAGGCGCTGGCGGTCTTCGACGACCGCGCCCGCCGGCTGGCGGACCGGTTCTGGCCGGGGCCGCTCACGCTGGTGCTGCCGCGCGCCCCGGACTGTCCGGTGTCCTGGCTCGCATCCGCCGGCCTCGACACGCTGGCGCTCCGCTGGCCGGCGCACCCTCTGGCGGAAGCGCTGATCCGCGCCGCCGGCCGCCCGCTGGTCGGCCCGAGCGCCAACCGCTCCGGGCGGCTCAGCCCGACGACGGCAGCCCACGCCGCGGCAGAACTCGGGCGGCGCGCGGCCATGGTGCTCGACGGCGGCCCCTGCCGGCTCGGCCTCGAATCCACCGTGCTCGGGCTCGGCGACGGTCCGCCGGTCCTGCTGCGGCCCGGCGCGCTCGACGCGGAGGCCATCGAAGCCGAGATTGGGCCGCTCGCGGAACCTGCCCCGTCGGAGAGCGACGCCCCGCGCGCCTCTCCGGGCATGCTGCTGCGCCACTATGCGCCCGACAGCCGGCTGCGCATGGAGGCCGGTGCCGCCCTGCCGGGCGAAGCCATGCTCGGCTTCGGACCGGTGGCGGGCGAGCTCAATCTCAGCCCGTGCGCGGACCTTGCGGAGGCCGCCGCCAATCTCTTCGCCATGCTGCGGCGGCTCGACGGCCGGGGCGGCATCGCCGTCGCGCCTATTCCGGAGCGCGGCCTCGGCCGGGCGATCAACGACCGCCTCCGCCGGGCGGCCTGCGGATAGGGGCCGCCTACGCCGCCGCCTCCTCCGCCCGGAAGCGTATGGCGAGGCGGGGGCCGACGGGCCATGGCTGCCGCCGGCGGTGCGCCTCGACGACCTGCCGCGCGCGCGCCGCCGCCGCTTCGGGAAACGGCACGCCCCGGCGCAGGCCCAGGTCCACATGCATGCACAGGCACTCATAGGCGGCGAGCGCCGGGCCGTCGGGTGCGCGGTGGAGGGTTTGCAGATAGTGGACGCGCTTCGCGTCGGCATCCGCGAAATGGAACCGGCAGAGCAGCCGTTCGCCCGCGCGGGCGTCGTCCAGATAGACGACATGGCTCTCCAGCGCGAAAGTGCTGCAATTGGTCCGCTCCAGATAGTCCGGCGGCAGGCCGAGCGCGCGCCCGAACGGCTCCAGCACCGCCTCGAACAGCTCCAGATAGCGCACCCGCGGCACGAGGCCGTCCGGCCCCGCCCAGGCGGCCGGAATTTCCGGCGCGAACCCCTCCGGCCAGATGCTCAAAGCCAGGCGTCGGCGAGTTCGCGGGCGATCTGGACGGCGTTGGTCGCCGCCCCCTTGCGCAGATTGTCCGAGACGACCCAGAGATTGAGGCCGTATTCGACCGTCGGGTCGCGGCGGATGCGCGAGACGAACACGCTGTCGTCGCCGGCGGCTTCCTTGGGCGTCACATAGCCGCCGTCCTGGCGCCGGTCCACGACCTCGACGCCCGGAGCCTCGCGCAGCAGCTCGTAGGCCTCTTCCTCGTCCATCGGGCCGTCGAACTCGACATTCACCGCCTCGGCATGGCCGACGAAGACCGGCACGCGCACGCAGGTCGCGGTGACCGCGATATCCGCGTCGAGGATCTTCCGGGTCTCGTTCACCATCTTCCACTCTTCCTTCGTCGAGCCGTCCTCCATGAAGACGTCGATATGCGGCACGACGTTGAAGGCGATCTCCTTGGTGAACTCGGCCGGCGCCGCATCCTCCAGCTGATAGACGCCGCGCGTCTGGCCCCAGAGCTCGTCCATGCCCTTGCGGCCGACCCCGGAGACGGACTGGTAGGTGGAGACCACGATCCGGCGGATCGGCTGCGCGTCCTGCAGCGGCTTCAGCGCCACCACCATCTGGATGGTCGAGCAGTTGGGGTTGGAGACGATATTGCGCGCCGAGAAGCCCGCTAGCGCCTCCCGGTTCACCTCCGGCACGACCAGCGGCACGTCGCTATCGAGGCGGAAGGTCGAACTGTTGTCGATCACGACGCAGCCGGCGGCGGCGGCGCGCGGCGCATGCGCCTTCGAGACCGCGCCGCCCGGCGAGAACAGCGCGATGTCCCAGCCCGAGAAGTCGAAATCGTCCAGCACCTGCACATCCAGCTCGTCATCGCCGAAAGACACCTTGCGGCCCTGGGACTTGCGCGAGGCGAGCGCCGCGATGTCGTCCACGGGGAAGGAGGTCTCGTGCAACCCTTCCAGAAGCTGGTAGCCGACGGCTCCCGTCGCGCCGGCTATGGCGACCCTGTAGCCCATGAGTTCCGCGTCCTTCGCAAATGGCGGGCGAGACTTACGGCGCGCCCGTCCGCATTTCAATCCCCCGCCCCGTTGCCTGCCTCCGCCGTCCGGCGTCCATCCGGAGGCCCCGCGCCGCACGTCATGAAGTGTCATGTTTTGTCATGTTATGCCAATTGGGACCAATGCAAAGAAATTTAAGGCTATTTCACAGTGAGTTAGGAATTATGGATTTAGATTCGTCTTCATAGCGCAAGCGGATTCAATCAAATTTCCGACGCCGCTTATCGCTATCGGTTCCGTCAACCTGTGACGGCCTAGATGGCCGGGTAGGCGGGGTCGCGTATCCGTTCGGGTCCCGGGGGATCGTAGACTGCCACGAATTTTCTGACTGGTAACTACTTCGGGCATGCGCTACCGTCTCGCGCATGGCGGTTCTCGACGCGGATTTCTGTACCGACCTGACGCCGGCCGGGGGCGG
>JAJECF010000073.1 GCA_022822125.1 Alphaproteobacteria bacterium | reverse complement strand
GATTTCAGCGCACGGGCGAAACGGCCTTTCGCCGTGATCTGGCGAACGACGTCCTTGCCTCGCATCGACCGCCCCCAGACGTGGGTGAAGCCGAGGAAGTCGAACGTCGTGGCCGTTGCCATCCAGTGACGCCCGTAGGGGTGCCTCCGGCGGAAGTCCACATAGCGCGTCTTGGTCTCATGGAGCGTGAGCCCGTACCCTGGCGCAATAAACGTTCCGTCAGCCCGTGACGGGTTGGTCTGATCCGGCACGTTCCAGCGATTGAGAGTGGGTTTCCAGTCTTTTCTGAGAGGTCTGAGCCAGACGTCCTTCTGTACGTGTCGCAGAGCTTGCGCCGGTCATATCGGCCGCGCCCCCGAACAGCCCGACATCGACCCAGCCTGACGCCCTGCAGACCGCGCGGGCATGTCGGGGACTGCCTGCGTGTCGGAAGCGACGGACATGAATCCCGCCCTGTCCGGGACCGCGGCTTCGACGATCACCCGTTTGCGTCTCCGGCGGGTCGCATTCGAGGGAAGGGGCCCGAAGACGCAATCCGGGCGGCGCGCATGCGGCATTTGCTGCGAGCATTCGGTCTCGGGGATGCCTGCCGGAAGAAACTGCCGCATAGTGGGCGTTCGGCATGTCGATTGCCCTGGGAGGAGAGGATGAACCCGATGACAGTCCGGTGCGCGTTCGCCGCGGGCATGCTGGGAGCGTCGCTGGCTCTCGTTGGATGCACGAGCGGGAGCAGGGACGAAGCCATGTCTCTGCCAGCGGCAAAGCTGCTGCCGCCGGTCGAGATCCCCGAGTTGACGCCCGAGGCCCAGCCGTTCCGGAAAACAGGGACATCGTTCGTCGACGGCGTGCTCAGTATCGACGTGCCGATCGCCGGCAACCGGACCCTCACCCTCGATACCGTCCGGGACCTTGAAAGGACGTGGGGCCTTTATCTCCCCCGTCCCGTCCAGCCCGGCCATTCCAGCCGCGAGTGGATGCTGGCGAACAACCACCATGACGGCCGGGTGCTGCTCTACGCCCTCGCCTCGTGGAACGAAACCGACCCGGCCGACTACCTCGCGGCAGGATGGTGGCTTCTCTATCCGCCGGACGTCCACTTCCGGGACTTCGAGTCCGCCGATCGCGGGGTCTTTCTCGACGGCCCGGAACTCGACCCGTCCAGGCCTCCGGACCTGCCTCTCGCGGGCAAGGCGACCTATAGCGGCGGGATGGGCGGCCTGTACACCTACAATTACGGACGGTCATGGGGCTCACTGGACGGGTCCGCCGAGGTCACGGAGTTTGCGGGGCCGGTCTTGTTGACCGCCGATTTCGACAGCAACCGCCTCACCGGATGCCTCGGATGCGCGGGGCCGATCGAGACCGCGCCCGGCCGCCATCTCTTTCCGGCCGTGCCGTGGGGGGCGGACGACCCGACGGCGTTGCCAACGGACTACGAAGTGCGCTTCGAAGCCTCGTTTGACACAGGCGGGTCGTTCGAGAATAGCGCCGTTACCGTGACGCATCCCGAGCGCGTCATCGTGAGCAGCGCCGGGACGTGGCAGGGTCAGTTCTCAAACATGCCGGATGCAGGGGGCAATCCCCGTCGCGTGGTCGGCTCGACCGATGCGCTGTTCGCCGAGGAGGACGGCTCGCATGGACGCTTCACGGGCATCTTCGATGCGCTGACGCCGGCGCCGCCGCGCTAGGCTTCGAGCGAAATCGCCTTCTCCGCCATGCGCGCCTCGAACGCCCCTGGAGACCCGACGCCCATGAAACCGCTTGCCATTCTCCTCGTCTTCGCTGTGGCGCTTGCTGCGAGCGCGTGCATGCGCCGTGACGATCCCCCGCCGGGCGCCGACAGGGATGGCGATGATGGCGCCATCCAACGTGAGAGGAACACGGAGTTCTCCGGGCCGCGGCTGCGGGTGTTCCTGACGCTGGAGGACGGCAGCGAGGTCTCCGTCAACACGACCGACGACGCCGTGGCCACGAATCCCGGCATGACCCCCATTCCCGGCCACAAGGCGCAGGACTGGACGTTCATCAGGGATACGGAGGACGGCACGTCCATCGCCTATGCGCTGGTGAGCTGGGACGCCGGCGATCCGGACGACTATCTGATGGCGGGCTGGTGGGCGCAGTTCCCCGGCCAGCATTATCCGGAGCTGTCGTTCAGGGAGTCCGAACAATACGCCATTGTGGACGGCCCGGAGATCGATCCGTCGAGGCCTCCCGAAATGCCGCTGGAGGGGCAGGCGACCTATATCGGCCAGGCGGGCGGGCTCTATGCCTATATTCCCGGCAGCGACTGGGGCGAGCATGAGGGAGCCTATGTGCTGGACGAGTATGAAGGCCGGATGACGATCACGGCGGACTTCGCCGCGAACACGCTGAGCGGCTGCATCGGCTGCGCGGGCGATCTCGTCACCCGGCGCGCGCATTTCGGGGTCTTCCTCGGGGAGGAGATACGCGACGTGCAGGCCATTGCCGCCGATTACGAACTGCGCTTCGGCGCAACGGCGATCGCGTCCGACGGCACGTTCGAACGCACGTTCGACCACACCGACGCAACGGTGAGCCACCCCGAAAGAACCATAGAGCAGTCAGAGGGTCACTGGGGCGGCTCGTTTTCCAACATCCCGGACCGGGCCGGCAATCCCCGTCTGGCGGCGGGGTTCAGCAGCGTGGACTTCGAGGAAAGCGACGGCAGCGCCGGCGCCTTCTTCGGAACCTTCGTCGTCCTGGACGAACCTTTCGCGGCGTCCGGGAGGTAAGTCGGCCCGACTATTCCGCCCTGTCCGGGACCGCGGCTTCGACGATGACCCGTTTGCGGCCCCGGCGCACGACATAGCCACCCCGCCGGATCGAAAGGCGACCTTGCTCGATCAGGCCCCACAAGGCATCCGCGATGACCTTTTCATTGTCATCGACCTCCGGCGCCTCGACCGGCCTCTCGAGCCATTTGGCGAAGGCCTCGTCGGCGAGCGCCGCCCCGATGGACCGGCGCAGCACATTGAGCTTCCGGATCTCGCCTTTCGAGAGCACGGCTTCGTCGATCATGCGACAGGTCCTCCTTGTCTCCGGTGCGCGCCGACCGGGCGGCACCCACATGCGCGATTGCAGCGAACAGGTGCATTTTCCTGCCGGCGCCTGCACAAGTCCACGGGCTGCCATTACGGTGCCTCTTGCGCAGCCGGCCCGCTGCATCCGCCATCATCCCGCCGCGCGCAGGTTCCGGCCGTCGTGGAGTGTCGGCAGCAGGGCGATGGTCGAGCCGCTCTTCCGCTCGGCAAGCCGCAGCTCGTAGAGCTTCTGGAGGTTCAGCCAGAACTCGCCCGAGGTGCCGAAGAAGCGGCCGAGCCTGAGCGCCGTGTCGCCGGTGATCGCACGCCGACCGTTGAGGATGCCGGTGATGCGATTGGTCGGTACCTCGATCCGCCGGGCCAGTTCGGCCGCGCTCATGCCGAGTGCGTCGAGGTCCTCGCGCAGCGTCTCGCCGGGATGGATGGGCTCGCGCATGACGCGCCTCCTCTCAGTGATAGTCGACGATTTCCACGTCGGCCGGTCCGGGACTGCCCTCCGGCCAGGTAAAGCAGATACGCCATTGGTCGTTGATCCGGATGCTCCACTGCCCCCGGCGCCGGCCCTTCAGCGCCTCCAGCCGGTTGCCGGGCCGCGCCAGGTCGCCCAGTCCGGTGGCGGCGTCGAGCTGGTCGAGCTTGCGCGAGGCGGTGCGCGCAAAGCCCGAAAAGGCCGCGACCCGGCGGCCACGGTAAAACGCTTCGCTGCGCTTGTCGCTGAAACCGGCGATCACGACGTATCCGAACCCGAAGACCCCGCATGGTCCGCACCGTAGCGAGCGCATCTGCATTACGTCAAGCATAACGGCACAGAGCCGCGCCCTGCCCGGCAGCTGTCATCTCCTGCCCGGAGTGCGATCGTCCTCCTGGCCCGCCCCCGGCTCATGAGCGGGGCGCGCGCCCGATCGCGCCCGACCCGGATGGCGCGCCGTCCGACCGCGAAGCTGCAGCGTGACATGCGACGTTGCCGGACATCGCGCGCGGTCAGCGCTCATGACTTGTCGTTTTTGTCTTTCGGCCAGTCCTTGAGGATATCTGCGGCGATGCTGTCGGAGATGCGTCTGGCGGCGTCCCTGACGGAGTCCTGGGCGAGATGGGCGTAGCGCGCGGTCGTCTCGACCTGGGTGTGTCCGAGCAGCTTGCCGATGGCGGGCAGCCCCTCGCCAAGCGCCAGCGCGCGCGAGGCGAAGCTGTGCCGGCAGTCATGCAGGCGCATGTCCTCGATCCCGGCCCGCCTGCAGATCAGCTTCCAGGGGTCGTTGAGATTGCGCATGGGCGCGCCGGGCTTCTTGCCCGGGATGACATGCGGGTTGTCATCGAGGCGCGGAATGGCGGCCAGCACCGCAACCGCCTCCGGCGACAGCGGCACGGTGCGCGCCCCGGTCTTGGTGTCCGCCAGCCTGAGCTCGCGCGCCTCGAGATCGACTTCTGCCCAGCGCAGGGTGAGGATCTCGTTCCGGCGGCAGCCGGTGAGCAGCAACAGGCGGATGGCAGCAACGGCATGGACCGAGACCCCTTTGCGCCCCTCGGCCTCGGCCAGAACGCGGCCCAGGCGGCGGAACTCCTCCTCGCTCAGGAACCGCTCGCGCGGGCGCTCCCGGTTCTTCACCACCAGGCGGCAGGGATTGCTCGCCTCCGGCAGCTGGCCCCGGTCCTCGGCCGCATTCCAGATGCGTGAGAGAACGTCGACCGTGCGGTTCGCCATGGACGGCGTGGCGCTGAGCGCATGATGCAGCGTCGCCACGCCGGCATGGTCGAGCGCCGGGGCCGAAACCCCGCCCAGAGCCGGCAGAATATGGCGCGCCACGATCAGCCGGTAGGTCGCCGCCGTCGACGGCTTGCAATGCACCGCCACATGCTCGTCCAGCCATTGCTGCGCCAGCGCGCCCACCGTCGGGCCGTCAGGCGGCGGCGCCGTCAGCGGCTCCGCCAGCGGCTCCTCGCCCGCCTTGATGCGCGCGATGATGAGCGCCGCACGCCGCCGCGCCTCCTCCGCCGTCAGCACGCCGTGGCGGCCCACCGTCACCCGCTTCGCCGCCTTGCCGTGCGCGCGCGTCTGGACGACATAGTAGCGGCTGCCCGAGGGATAGACGCGCACACCGAAGCCCTGGAGTTCGGAGTCCCAGAACACGGTGTCCTTGCGCACGGCAAGCGCCTCGACGGTGCGCCTGGAGATCGTTGTCTCTGCGAGCTTCGCCATCTGCGCCTCCCGGTCAGTCGGCGCGCGGCAGGATGTCGGCGCCGATGCTGCCGCCGACCCTGGCGGCCGAGGCCTTCTCGCTGTCGCGCGCGAGATGGGCGTAGCGCGCCGTGGTCGCCACCCGGGCGTGGCCGAGCAGCGCGCCGATCATGGACAGCCCCTCGCCGAGCGCGAGCGCACGCGAGGCGTAGCTGTGCCGGCAGTCGTGCAGGCGCACATCCTCCAGCCCGGCCCGCGCGCGCAGCACGCCCCAGATCTCGTCGAGGCTCTTCAGGCGGTCCCGCTTCCTGCGGCCGGTGATCACCCAGGGATTGCCCGCAATGCGCGGGACCGAGGCCAGCACATGCTCCACCGCCGGCGTGAGCGGCACGCTGCGCCAGCCCGTCTTGCCGTCGCGCAGCCGCAACTCCCCCGCCCTGCGGTCGACATCATCCCATTTCAGCGTGACGATCTCGTCCCTGCGGCAACCGGTAAGCAACAGCAGGCGGATCGCCGGGATGGCGGTCGGGAACACGGAGCCGTCGGCTTCGGCCTCGTCGAGCACACGGGCGAGCGCGCGGTATTCCTCCGGGGCCAGGAAGCGCTCGCGGCGCACCTCCTTGTAGCGACGGATGGAGCGACAGGGATTGCGCCGCGCCGGCGTCATGCCCCAGGCCTCGGCGAGGCGGAACATGCGCGCCAGCACGTCCAGCGCCGCATTGGCCTGGTAGGGTTTGGCGCAGAGCTTGCGGTGCAGGGCGGCGGCCTGCGGGCGGTCCACCTCCGTGAGCGCCAGCGCGCCGAGTTCGGGCAGGATATAGAGGCGCAGCAGCCGCTCGAAGGTCTCGACCGTGCGGGGACGGCAATTCACCCGGACATGGGCCTCCATGTAGCGCTCGGCCAGGTCGGCAACGGTCGGCGGGCGCGCCGGCGGCAGTGGCCGGGGGTCGAGGCCCTGCTTGATGCGGTCGATGACAAGGCCCGCCCGGTGCCGCGCCTCCTCGGGCGAAAGCTCCTCGTAGCGCCCGAGGGCGACACGCTTCGGCCCGCCGCCCGCCGGCCCGCGCGACTGCACGCACCATACCTTGCGCCCGGAGGCGTAGACACGGATGCCGAAGCCGGGCAGCTCGCCGTCCCACACCACGGTGTCGCCGGTCTCCACGCACAGCGCCTCGACGGCGCGCCGGTTCAGCTTCACGATCTCGCGAACGGGCATGGGCGCCTCCCCTCCCTCAAGCGCCCGCTCACGCGACGATGCCAACGCCGCCCCGGATCCGTCCTGGATGCGCATTTCGTTGTCCTGCGTGTCGGGCGCATTCTTTCCTCGGAGCCTCTTGCAGAACCGTCGAGCGGACATGGTTTCTGCGCTGATCTGAGATGATTTCGGTGTAGCTGTTTTCGGTTCCGGGGTCGCCTGGCGGTATTTTGGGTTTGCAACAGCCACAAGTGACCGCGGAGGCGACCCC
>JAJECF010000170.1 GCA_022822125.1 Alphaproteobacteria bacterium | reverse complement strand
TGCAGCGCTGGCTGACGCTGTTGACGGTCACGCTTGCCACCGCGCTCTACGCGATGACCGTGACGATTGCCAACGTGGCGCTTCCGAAGATGCAGGGCACCTTTGGCGCAACGCAGGACGAGATCGCCTGGGTCGTCACCTTCAACATCATCGCCACGGCCGTCATGACGCCGGCTACCGGATGGCTCGCGGAGAAGGTCGGGCGGCGCAATATCATGGTCTGGGGCATTGCGTTCTTCACGGTGGTCTCCGCCGGTTGCGGCCTCGCCCAGAGCCTCGAGCAGATGGTCTTCTTCCGCATCCTGCAGGGGCTCGCCGGCGCGCCCCTGGTGCCCGTCAGTCAGGCCATCGTGATGACGATCTTCCCGCGCGAACGCCACGGGACCGCGCTTGCGATCTGGGGCATCGGCGTGACCATCGGACCGATCATCGCGCCGACACTTGGTGGCTACATCACCGAGCTCTACAACTGGCGGTGGATCTTCTTCCTGCTGGTGCCAGTGGGCGTGGTGGCGTTCCTCTGTGCGGCGGCCTTCGTGCGCCGTCGGGTGCGGCGCCACCCGACGACCCTCGACTGGACCGGGTTCATCGCGCTCTCGCTCGCCATCGCCGCGCTGCAGCTCATGCTCGATCGGGGCGAGCGGCTCGGCTGGTTCAGCCACCATGAAATCATCCTCGAGGCTTTCGTCGCCTGTCTCGCCTTCTACGTGTTCGTCGTCCACATCTTCACGACCGACCGCCCCTTCCTGAAGCCCCGCATCCTCACCAACCGCAACTTCGCTATCGGGCTGTCGCTGACCTTCGTTTTCGGCCTGCTCAATTTCACGCCCATGGTGCTGTTCCCGTCGCTGTTGCAGGGCCTGCGCGGTTATCCCGATGGTGTCATCGGCTACCTGCTGGGGATGCGCGGCCTCGGCTCGCTCTGCGGCTTTATTTTCATCATGTTCTACGGCCAGCGCTTCGACCCGCGCCTGCTGCTGCTCGCGGGCTTTGTCATCCAGGGGGCTTCGGGCCTGGCGATGGCGCAGTTCGACATCAACCTCACCACGTTCGGCGTCGCCTGGACTTCCATGCTGCAGGGGTTCGGCGTCGGGCTGATCTGGGTGCCTCTCTCCATCGCGACCTTCTGGACGCTGGAGTCCAGGGACATGACGGAAGGCACGGCACTCTTCCACCTCATGCGAAATGTCGGCTCGTCCATCCACATCTCGCTGTCGGTGGCGCTGGTCATTCACACCTCCAGGATGAGCTATTCGGAACTCTCCAACTTCGCGAACCCGTTCAACGCCGCTCTCGACCGGGCCGCATCGGAAGGACCGTGGAGCCTGGAGGGCGGAACCGGGATGGCGGCGCTCGTCCAGGAGATCACCCGCCAGGCGCAGATGATCGGCTACGTCAACGCCTTCTACTTCTTCGCCGCCACCGCCTTCGTCTGCGTCCCCCTCCTCCTCTTCGTCCGCAAGCCGACAGCGGCGACGGCAGGCTGAAGCACGGTCCGTTCGGGTTGAAACGGGTCCGTCCGTAGAGCCTCAACCGTCACCCCGGACGGAGCGGAGCGGAGGTCCGGGGTCCATCTCCCGGCGTTCGCACCGAAAACGAAACGGCCGAGGCTGGGCCCAGGCTCGGGAGCCGGGGCGACGCATGAGGTAGAGGCCGGACGCTACCCGGCAAGGGCAGTCGGTTCTGTTGGGACGGACCTCTCCTAAAGCACCTCGTCGCCGCGCGAGACGGTTTCGCCGTAGCGGGAGAGGGAGGGGGGCCTGAGGCCGGCATAGGCGCGCTCTACGGCCTCTGCCGTGGCCCGGTTCTCGCGTTCGAACAGGCTGTTGCCGGCAAGATCGCTCTCCACCAGCAGCGGGCCGAAGCGGCTGACCTCCAGCACCCAGACCGCCTGCGCGATGCCGAGGTCCTCCAGCCAGTGGGCCGCCTGCACCCGCGCGACGCCGCGCCCGAGCAGCGCGCCCGTGCCGTAGCCGACCGTGGTGAGATAAACTGCCCCGTTCGGCACGAAGAGGTCGCGGTAGTCGGACTCGGACATGCCGCCCTTGCCGACGATGACCTTCGCGCCCGAAAGCGCGAAGAAGCGCTCCATGAAGCGCGAGAAGCGGAAACTCGCCGTGGCCGTCACCGCGCCGAGATTCAGGCTGCCGTCCTCGCCGACGCTGGCGGCGGGCGAGCAGTGGAAGTTCACATTGCTGAGCGCCCTCAGATCGACCGGCGGCGCCATGCCTTCGTCCACCATCCGGCGGTAGAGGCCCTCGCGGCCGGTATAGATCACGCCGTCGAGATAGACGATGTCGCCGATGGCGAGTTCCGCGAGCGCCTCGGGCGAAACCGGCGTGCTCAGGCGGTGCGTGCGAGGGGCGTGGGCCACCCGACCGTCTCCCGGCGCATATAGGGCGTGAACCAGCGCGGGTCGCTGCGGTATTCGACCGCGCCGCCGGCATGGACCCGCGCCGTCGCCCGGCGCGAGGAAAGGCAGAAGCAATGCACGCTCATCGGCATGCCGCCCGTATGCGTGTAGCCGACCTCCACATGGCAGTCGATCACCATGGAGGAGCCGACGAAGCCCATCGGCCCCATGCCGATGTTGTTGCCGAGCTCCTTCAGCTCCGCCTCCAGCTTGGCGATTCCCGGATCGGGATTGGGCTCGCCGACCGGCCGCAGGCACGCCGCCTGCTTGCCGAGCGTCATCGAGGTATCCTTCGAGCCGCCGAGCCCGATGCCGACAATGGCCGGCTGGCAGGCAAGGCCGCGCCGTCCGAATTGCACCAGCGTATCCAGGAAGAAGCGCTTGATGCCGTCCATGCCGTCGGCCGGGAAGAGCATCCGGTAGTCGGTGCCGAACAGTCCGCCCTTGTGGACGGTGGTCAACTCGATCCAGTCCGCGTCCGGCTCGAAGCTGTATTCGATCTCGGGCGCATTGATGCCGACATTGTTGTCGTGGTCGGTCCGCCACAGCGGATGCACGCGGTTCGGACGCAGCGGCACGCTGCGCGTCGCCTCGGCAGTCGCGGAGCGGATCGCCTCCTCCAGCGCGACGAAGCCGCCTTCCGGCCGCGCCTCGTTGCCCGCCTTCACATAGAAGCGCGGCACGCCGGTGTCGGCGCACATGGCGCGGCGGTCCGCCTCCGCCGCTTCCCAGTTCTCCAGCATCGCCTCCAGCACGAAGCGCGAAAGCTCGTGCTGCTCGCGCCCCAGCATGCCGCGTATGCCGTCGCGGTAGTCGCGCGGGATTTCGATGGCGGCCCGCGCCATGATCTCCGAGGCGGCCTCTTGCAGCAGGTCCCGTGCGATCTCCGACATGTCCGCCGGAATAGGCCGGGCGCTTGCGGGCGTCAACCGCCGGCGCTCATGTCCGCCACCTGAGCAGGAAGCGCTCGGCCCGCGCAATCGACCAGTTCGCCGCAAGGCCCATGACGGACAGGATCGCGACGCCCGCCAGAAGCTCGTCCATCGCCATCAGGCTGCCGGCCAGCATGATATAGGCGCCGACGCCGAACTCGGCGCCGATCATTTCGGCTGCGACGAGCAACACGATGGCGATGGCGGCCGAGATGCGGAAGCCCGGCAGGATCGCGGGCAGCGCGCCCGGTAGGATGATCTTGCGCACGATGGAAAACCAGGAGAGGCCGAAGGACTGCCCCATCCGGATCAACCCGCGGTCCACATTGTCCACGCCCCCATAGGTCGCGACGACGGTCGGGAAGAAGGTGCCGAAGAGGATCGTCGCCACCTTCGAACCCTCGCCGATGCCGAACCAGATGATGAAGAGCGGCAGCAGCGCGATCTTCGGAATCGGGAAGATGGCGGCCACCACCGGGGCAAGCCCGGCGCGGGCCAGCGAGAACAGGCCGATGGAGAAGCCGACGGCGATGCCGAGCAGCGTGCCCAGTGTCCAGCCGAGCAGGAGGCGCTGCAGCGAGGCGCCCAGATGCTCCCAGAGGAGGCCGGTTTCCACGAGATATGCGAGAGCGGCCAGCGCTTCCGACGGCGCCGGCAGCACCAGAGGCGGGATCAGGCCCGCGCGGCACCCCGCTTCCCAAAGGGCGAGGACGGCGATGAAGACGAGCGGCCCGACAGCGCCGCTGGGCCTCGGCGAGAAGCCGCCGCCCCGGAACGCGACCGGGCGGGCGCCGTCTCCGCGATCAGCCATCGACGAGCTCCAGCTCCGCCGCCTGCGCCTCGTCCCGGATCAGCCGCCACAACCGGCCCCGATGCGCCTCCAGGTCGCGCGCATGCGCTGCGCGCTCGTCGAGCGGCAGGTCGATTTCGAGGATTTCGCGCACCCTGCCGGGCCGCCGCGAGAGCACGACGACCCGATGCCCCAGCCGGACCGCCTCCCGGAGATTGTGGGTGATATAGACGCCCGAGAACCGCTCCCGCGCCCAGAGGTCCACAAGGTCGTCGAGCAGCAATTCGCGGGTCTGCGCGTCGAGGGCCGACAGCGGCTCGTCCATCAGCAGGAAGGCCGGCGACACTGCAAGCGCGCGGGCGATCGCAACGCGCTGCTTCATGCCGCCGGAAAGCTGCCGGGGAAAGGCGGCGCGGAACTCCGAAAGGCGCGTGCGCGCCAGCACGTCATCCACGATGGCGGCTGTTTCGGCGCGCCCGAAACCGTGGTCTTCCAGCACCAGCCGCACATTGCCCTCGACCGTGCGCCAGGGCAGCAGCGCGAAGTCCTGGAAGATGTAGGTCAGCGGGTTGAGGCAGCCCGGAGGCGGCTCACCGGTCTGGACGACCTCGCCGCGATCCGGGCGCTCCAGCCCGCCGATCAGGCGCAGCAGGGTGGACTTGCCGCAGCCGGACGGCCCGACGATGCACACGATACGCCCCGCCGGGATTTCGAGGTCGATGCCGCGCAGGACCTCGATCTCCCCATAGCTGTGGCAAAGGCCGGCGAGGCGAAGCTCCATCGCGCGGCCTCCGCCCGACGGGTCAGTAGGTTTCGACGTAGCTCCCGTCCACCAGCTTGTCGATGCCGATATCGCCCTTCACCAACTCCTCGGCCTTGAACCAGTCGAGCTGCGCCTTGACGCTCGACAGGTTCAGCTTCGCGCCTTCGTTGAGCCTCATGGCGCCGTTGCGGATCGACGGGGCGGCCTTTTCGTAGGGCCGGCTGGTATAGACATATTTGTGGATGAGCTTGACCATCGCCTCGGCGGCCTCCTCGCCGGCGGTCCTGTCCACCAGCGCGGCGTTGAAGTCCGCCGCCCCGCGCGAAAAGGCCTCGAGGAAACGCTTCGTCAGATCCTGCTTGTTCGCCGCATTCTCCGCCGAGGTGAACACGGTCGTCACCTGGTAGTCGGGCGCATAATCGTTGACCCAGCCGACAATGTGGACCGCGCCGCCCTTCGCCAGCGCCTTGGCGATATGAGGCACGATGGCCCAGGCGTCGATCTGGCCGGACTTGAGCGCCCCGATGATCGCGCCGACCTTCTGCAGCGGCCGCAGCTGGATTTCGGACATCGGGATGCCTTCCTTTTCGGCGATGCGCGACGCCATGTAGTGGAAGGAGGACCCGGTCTGGGTGATGCCGAAGCTGCGCCCGGCCAGTTTCGCCGGCGAGGTCACGCCGTCCTTGAACGCCGCATCGGAAACGAGGATTGCGGACCCGTCGATCCCTTCCTCCTCATGCAGCGCGCCGCCTATGACCTTGATGGCGCCCTTGTCGGCGAGATTGATGAGCCCGCCGGTGATCGCCGTCACGCCGTAGTCGATATCGCCGGAAGCGATGGCGACCGCCATGGGCGCGGCGGCCTGGAAATAGACGAACTCGACATCGAGCCCGGCTTCCTTGAAATAGCCCTTCTCGAAGGCGACGAAGCTTGCGGAGTGGGAGGTGAAGCGCAGCGCCCCCACCTTGATCTTGTCGTCGGCGGCGACCGCCGAGCCGGCGACGAGCGTTGCTCCAGCCAGCAGCGCCAATGCCAAACGCCGCATCGCGGCGGCAAATCCTGTGATCGCCATGTCCCGGTTCTCCCCCGAAAAAGCGCATCGAAGCAGCGCATAATACAGGAACCGGGCAGGGCGGCGAGACCGGCTCCCGCCGGAACGGCGTGAAATGTCGCGATTGCCCGGCAGGCCGCCGACGCGCTGTCCGATCCGAAGGAAGATTATGAGGTCCCGCCTGTGGTCGTTGATATCAGTCCTCCGGCGGATCCGCCTGCAGCGCCGCGCCGGAGGCGATGAGGGCGTCGATCTCCGCCCTTTCGAGACCCCAGTCGGCAAGGGCGGCGCGCGTGTCCTTGCCGGGCGCGGGCGGCGGGCGGGAGAGGCGGCCGGGCGTGCGCGAGAGGCGGGGCGCCGGGGCGGACTGGACGACGCCATGGCTTGCGGCGAGCGCGCCCCTGGCCGCCATATGCGGATGGGCGGGCGCTTCCTCCAGTGTCAGCACCGGGGCGAAGCAGGCGTCCGCGCCTTCCAGCAGCGCGCACCATTCTTCTTGCGTTTTCGTCAGGAACAGCCGCCGGAAGCGCTCCGCCAGCTCCGGCCAGCGGGCGCGGTCCATGCGCTTCGGCAGCGCCTCGCGGTCGAGGCCCGCCAGTTTCAGGAAGGCGTCGTAGAACTCGGGCTCGATGGCGCCGAGCGCGACCCATTTGCCGTCCGCCGTCTCATAGCAGCGATAGAAGGGCGCGCCGCCGTCGATCAGGTTCGCTTCGCGCTCATCGCGCCACCAGCCGGCGGCCATGAGCCCCTGCACGAAGGTCATCAGCGACGCGGCCCCGTCCACCATGGCGGCATCGACGACCTGTCCCTTACCGGAGGTTCCGCGCTCGAACAGCGCCGCCATTATGCCGAAGGCGGCGTAGAGCGCGCCGCCGCCGAAATCGCCGGCGAGGTTGAGCGGCGGCGCGGGCGGCCCGGAGGCGGGGCCGATGGCGTGGAGCGCGCCCGTCAGCGCCAGATAATTGAGGTCGTGGCCGGCCGCGCCCGCCAGCGGCCCCTCCTGCCCCCAGCCGGTCAGCCGCGCATAGACGAGCTTCGGATTGCGCGCAAGCACGGGTTCCGGCCCGAGGCCGAGCCGTTCCATGACACCCGGGCGGAAGCCCTCCAGCAGCACATCGGCCCTCTCGGCGAGCGCGAGCACTGCCTCGACCGCGCGGGGCTGCTTGAGGTCGAGCGCGGCCGACCGCCGGCCACGGTTGAGCAGGTCGGTGCGCGCATGCACGCGATAGCGCGCCCGCACCCGGTCGATGCGCAGCACATCCGCGCCCATGTCCGCCAGCAACATGGCGCAATGCGGCCCCGGCCCGACGCCCGCGATCTCCAGCACATGCAGCCCGGCAAGCGGCCCCGCTGCGCTCATGCGGCGATATCGGGCGGGTCGAAGGCGGTGACGGGGGGCGGCTCGCCCTCGAAGCGTTCCACCTCGACCAGCGCGCTCATCGCGCTCGGCCCCTGGCCGAGCTTCGAGGTGCCGCGGTCGGCGGTCAGCACATTGGGATTGCCGTGCTTGTCGAGGCTGTCCGGCTCCGCGGGGTCGGCCGGGTCGTACCAGGCCCCGGTCGCGAGCACGGCGACGCCGGGCGCAACCTCGTTGCTCAGCACCGCGCCGGCGAGCAGCGCGCCGCGGGTGTTGAACACGCGCACCACGTCGCCCGCCGCAATGCCCCGCGCCGCCGCGTCCGCCGGGTTCAGCCGGATTGGCTCTCGGCCCTGCACCTTGCTCGCCTGCGACACGCGGCCCTGATCGAGCTGTGCGTGAAGGCGCGTTGCCGGCTGGTTCGAGATCAGGTGCAGCGGCCATTTGCGGGCGGCCTCGGCGCCCAGCCATTCCTTCGGCGGCAGCCAGGCCGGATAGCCGGGGCAATCCTCATAGCCGAAGCCCGCCACGCGCTCGGAATAGAGCTCGATCCTGCCCGAAGGCGTCGCCAGCCGCTCCTCGCCCCTACGGAAGCCCTCGAACAGCACGCGCGGGCTCTCCGGCCGCGGCAGTTCCACATGCCCCTCGGCCCAGAAGGCGTCGAAATCCGGCAGATTGAGCCCGTGTTCGGCCGCCCGCCCGCAGGCCTCGTCATAGATGCGGCGCAGCCATTCCATCTCGCCGAGTCCCTCGGTGAAGCGCTCGCGGAAGCCGAGCCGGTCGGCAATGTCGGCGAAGACATCGTGGTCGTTGCGCGCCCGGCCCACCGGACCGATGGCGCGGTGCATGGCGAGCCAGAAGCGGTCCCGCCGGCCGGCGGCGATGTCGTTGCGCTCCAGCGTCGTGGTCGCCGGCACGACGATATCGGCATGGCGGGCGGTCGCCGTCCACCAGGGGTCGTGGACGACCACGGTCTCCGGGCGGCGGAAGGCCCGGATCAGCCGGTTGATGTCCTGGTGGTGGTGGAACGGGTTGCCGCCCGCCCAATAGACGAGCCGCGTATCCGGATAGTGCCGCCGCTCGCCGTCGAAATCGTAGGCGCCGCCGGGGTCAAGCAGCATGTCCGCGATGCGCGCGACCGGGATGAAACCGTCCACCGGGTTCGGCCCGATGGGAAAGGTCGGCCCGGTAATGCCTTGGCGCGGCGCGCCGATGCCGGAAACGCACCCGTAGCCGAAGCCGAAGCCGCCGCCCGGCAGGCCGATCTGGCCGAGGCAGGCCGCGAGCGCCACCGTGGCCCAGAAGGGCTGCTCGCCATGGTCGCCGCGCTGCAGCGCCCAGGCAGTGGAAATCATGGTGCGCGCCGACGCCATCTCACGGGCGAGCGAGCGGATGCGGCCCGCAGGCACGCCGGTAATCCCCTCGGCCCATTCCGGCGTCCGGCCGTCCAGCGAGGCCTCGAAGGCGGCCGCGCCCGTGCAGCGGCGCTCCAGGAATGCGCGGTCGGCCAGCCCCTCCGACAGCAGCACCCGGCAGAGCGCCAGCATCATGGCGGTATCGGTGCCGGGGCGGATCGGAATCCACTCCCCGTCGAGGCCCGCCGGCAGGTCGTCGCCGAGCGGCGAGACGGCGATGAAGCGCACGCCGCGCCCGGCCGCCTCGCGGATATAGCCCGCCGCCGCATGTTCGCCATTGCCGCCCGAATCGACCTGCGTGTTCTTCACCGGCAGGCCGCCGAAGGAGACCATCAGCCCGGTGTTCTCGACGATGGATGGCCAGTCCGTGACGGGGCCGGCCGCCGCCTCGACGCCGCCCAGTATGTGCGGCAGCACGGCGAGGCCCGCCGCATAGCTGTAATTGTGCCGCTGGTTGGTGAAACCGCCCGCCATGCCGAGGAAGCGCTGCAGCTGGCTCTTGGCATGGTGGAAGCGTCCGGCGCTCGCCCATCCGTAGGAGCCGCCGAAGACCGAGGCGTTGCCGAAGTCCCGCCCGACACGGGCGACCTCACCCGCGATGAGATCGATCGCCCGGTCCCAGTCCAGTGGCACATAGGAATCGCGCCCGCGGCCCGCGCCGCCGTCGCCGTCTAGCCAGCCGCGCCGCACCATCGGTCCTTCTATGCGCGAGCGATGATGCACTGCGTCCGGGATCGAGGTGACGATGGGCGAGGGTTCGGGGTCCTTCGCGAAGGGCAGGGTCCCGGTAACACGCCCCTCCGCCGTCTCCGCGCGGAAGGCACCCCAGTGGGAGCCGTGGTGGAAGACCGCCACCGCCCCTAGAGTCCCAGCACGTGCTTGGCCACGATGTTGCGCTGGATCTCGTTCGATCCTCCGTAGATCGTGGCCGCGCGCTTCAGCAGATGCTCGCTCATCAGCCCGACGGCGCGGTCGGCGGTGGGCGGCTCCTCATTGGTGTCGAGGCGCGTCCATTCCAGCGAATAGGGAATGGCGTCGACGCCGACCGCCTCGATCAGCATCTCGTTGAGCGCCTGCTCGATCTCCGTGCCGCAGATCTTGAGGATCGAGGCTTCCGGGCCGACGCCGCCGCCTTTCTCCTCCGCCGCGAGCGTGCGCAGGTTGATGATCTCCAGCGCGCCGAGCCTTGCCTCCACCTCGCCCAGGCGGGCGCGGAACTCCGGGTCGTCGGCGAGCGCGCCGTCATTCGTCCCGGTCTCGACGGAGGCGATCTCCTTCAGCCGATCGACCTTCATACGCGACTTGGAAACGCCGGCGACGCCCGCGCGCTCGTTGCCGAGCAGGAATTTCGCGTAGGTCCAGCCTTTGTTTTCCTCGCCGATGCGGTTCGACACCGGCACGCGCACATCGGTGAAGAACACCTGGTTGAGATAGTGCCCTCCGTCCATAGAGATAATCGGCCGCACCTCGATGCCGGGCGTCTTCATGTCGATCAGCAGGAAGGAGATGCCCTGCTGCTGCTTGGCGGCTTCGGTGTCGGTGCGGACCAGCGCGAAGATCCAGTCCGCATTGTGCGCGCTGCTGGTCCAGATCTTGGAACCGTTGACGACATAGTCGTCGCCGTCCTGCACGGCGCGGGTCCTGAGCGAGGCGAGGTCCGAGCCGGAGCCGGGCTCGGAATAGCCCTGGCACCAGAAGCGGTCGCTCTTCAGGATCGCCGGCAGGTGCTCGGCCTTCTGCGCCTCGCTGCCGAAGGTGTAGATCACCGGACCCACCATCATCAGGCCGAAGGGCGAGAGCCGGGGCGCGTAGTGGCGCTGATAGGCTTCCTCGAAGATGAATTTCTGCGTCGGCGTCCAGCCGGTGCCGCCATGCTCCTCCGGCCAGTTGGGCGCGATCCAGCCCCGGTCGTAAAGCGCCTTCTGCCAGCGCCGCATGTCCTCCTTGGACACATAGGAGGGATTGCGCCGGACCTGCTCGGAGAGCCGCGGCTCCAGATTGGCCTCGAAGAAGGCGTCGACCTCCTCGGCGAAGGCGCGTTCGTCGGCGGTGAATTCGAGCTGCATCGAACGGAGGCTCCTGCTTACGGGAAGACCGGCTCGCGCCGGGACTGGAAGGCGTCGAGCCCTTCGGCCACATCGCTGTGCTGGAGGGCGGCCACGACCGCGCCGCGCTCCAGCGCCAGGCCGACATCGAGCGGCCCTTCGAGGCCGCGCCGCGCCATGCTTTTCATGAAGGCGAGGCCGTGGCGGCTCTTGGCGGCGAGATCGGCGCAATAGGCGCGCGCTCTGGCATCCAGTTCTTCATCCGGCGCGACATGATTGAAGAGGCCCCAGCGCTCCGCCTCGGCTGCGTCGAGCCAGCGGGCGGTGAACATGAGGTCGAGCGCCCGGCGCAGGCCGACGATGCGCGCGAGCCGCTGCGTGCCGCCGCCGCCGGGCGGCAGGCCGTAGCGGGCGTGCTGGCAGCCGATGCGCGCGCTCTCGGCGGCGAACACCGTGTCGCAGGCCACCACCAGTTCCATGCCGCCCGCAAGCGTCAGCCCCTGCACCGCCGCCACCACGGGCAGCGGCGAGGCCTCGAAACGCCGCGTCACCTCATGGATGGCGCCGATGAAGGGCGAGAGCGCCTCGGCGGACTTGCGCCGGTCCAGCACCTCGTCGAGGTCGGCGCCGGTGCAGAACTGCCGGCCGTTCGCGTTCAGCAGCACGGCGCGCACCGCGGGGTCCGCCTCGAAGCGGTCCATGCCGGCGATGAGGCCATCCAGCAGACCGGTCGAGATGCAGTTGAACTTGTCCGGCCGGTTAAGGGTCAGCACCCCCACCCCGCCATCCACCGAAACCAGCACAGCTTCCGTCATCGCCCTCTCCCGGCTAAAACGCTCCGACACACCATAGCCTAGCCGAGACGGGCGGCCAGAACGAGTGATCACGCGCGTCATCATCGAGAACTTCAAACGATTCGAGCGCCAGGAATTCCCGCTCGAACCGGTGACGGTGCTGGCAGGACAAAACAACTCGGGCAAGACAACGCTCATTCAAGCGCTATCCGCTTGGGCTTTCGCGCTCGATCGTTGGCGTGGGGGCCGAGGCGCGCCGATCGTCCGCGGCGACGCCGATTCGATCCGGCGGCTCGGACAGCCGGTTACTCGCAAGGATTTCACCCCGCTTCCGCTCAGCCATTTCAACCTGCTTTGGAACGAGCGCGCGACCAACTGGCGGAACAAGGACCGGAACGGAGGCGGCGATAGAAAGGTCGGCCGGCGGCGCCCGATCCATATTCGGGTGGAAGGACAGTCGGATGCAGGCGTTCCTTGGGGGCTCACCGTAGAGTTTCGCTACCAGGGACCGGAGCAGATCTACGCCAACCCGCTCGATTACAACGAACTGGCGCGTGAATCGGTATTGCCCGGAGTCACCCATTGCCCCGCTTTCTCCGGTATCGGCGCGGAGGAACCGCGTTTCGATCCGGGTTACAGGAACCTGCGCATCGGCGAGGGCAAACCGGGCGATGTCCTGCGGAACCTGCTTCTGGATATCGCCCGGGACGACGACGCCTGGAATGCGCTTGCCGGCGATATCGAGGAACTGTTCGCGGTTCGAGCCTCTTGCAGAACCGTCGAGCGGACATGGTTTCTGCGCTGATCTGAGATGATTTCGGTGTAGCTGTTTTCGGTTCCGGGGTCGCCTGGCGGTATTTTGGGTTTGCAACAGCCACAAGTGACCGCGGAGGCGACCCC
>JAJECF010000072.1 GCA_022822125.1 Alphaproteobacteria bacterium | reverse complement strand
CTGCGAAGGCGGGGGGCAATCGTGACAAAATCCCGACCCAGAAACCCCGATTGTCACCGACCAACCCCAAAGGCCATCGGAAACGAACGCAAAATCTCAATAAATCAACTGCTTACAATCGCCATACGGGACTTGCACCCGGTCAAACGGTGCAGAACGACGCATCCAAAGCTTGACTCATTTTTCGATTCCTCCGTCAGCCCCTCCTGGGCAGTTACGACATCGCATGACATTTCATGACATGTTCCGGGGTCTGCTTCCGGGACGGCGGTCCGGGGCCGTCGGAAATGCGTGACTCCGCCGCCCGCTTGCCTGCCGTTTGCCGGCCCGGGCGGAATCGCGCCGGTAACGGAGTTGTGGTAGCGTCGGTGCGGGCAACGCTCCGGAGACCGGCCGGATGGCGCGCAGAATTCTGCTCGTGGACGACGACGAAACGCTGCGCAGCGTGCTCGCCGAGCAATTGCGGCTTCACGACGAATTCGCAACGCAGGAAGCCGGCACCGCCGGAGAGGCGGTCAAGGCGGTGGAAGCGGAGCAATTCGACGCCGTGCTCCTGGATGTCGGCCTGCCGGACATGGACGGGCGCGACCTTTGCCGGACGATGCGCAGCCGGGGCGTGAAGGTTCCCATCGTCATGCTGACGGGAGTCGATACCGATGCCGACACGGTTCTCGGTTTCGATGCGGGCGCGAATGACTATGTCGCCAAGCCGTTCAGGTTCGAGGTGCTGCTGGCCCGGCTGAGGGCGCATTTGCGCCAGCACGAACAGAGCCATGACGCCGCGCTCGATGTCGGCGGCTACAAGTTCCGGCCCGCTTACAAGCAATTGGTCGACGGCGAGGGCGGCAGGACGGTGCGCCTGACCGAAAAGGAAACCGCCATCCTGCAATATCTCTACCGGGCCGGCGGGGCGACCGTCAGCCGGGAGACCCTGCTGAAGGAAGTCTGGGGATACCGCCCGGGCCTGACCACGCACACGCTCGAAACGCATATCTACCGGCTGAGGCAGAAGATCGAGCGCGACCCGTCCCGCACCCGGCTGCTGGTGACGGAGCCGGGCGGGTACCGGCTGGCGGCCTGACTTGTCCGGCTCGTTCGAGGTCCGTTTTCGCGGCGTGCGCGGCAGCATCGCCTGCCCGGGACCGGCGACGATGCGCTTTGGCGGCAATACGGCCTGCATCGAATTGCGCTGCGGGAGCCGCCTCGTCGTTCTCGACGCCGGGACCGGGCTCCGGGAGCTGGGCGCGGAACTCGCCGGCGCGGGGCCGCTCGATGCCGACATATTGCTGAGCCATACCCATCTGGACCATGTGGTCGGCCTGCCGTTCTTCGCGCCGTTCTTCGATAGCCGCAGCCGTTTCGCGCTGCGCGCCGGCCACCTGGCGGCGCGCGGCGGCGTTCTGCCGGTTCTGAAGCGGATGCTCACGCCGGAGCTGTTCCCGGTGCCGCTGGAGGGCTTTGCGGCCGATCTGCGCTGTATCGATTTCCGCGCCGGCGAGGCCTTCGCGCTCGGCGACGGCGTCCATGTGCGCACCGCGCCGCTGGACCATCCCGGCGGCGCCACGGGCTACCGGGTCGAATATGGGGGACGCTCCGTCTGCTATGTCAGCGATACCGGCCACAGGCCCGGCGCGTCCAACCGGGACATTCTGGGCCTGATCGAGGGCGCGGATATCGTCATCTACGATGCGATGTTCACCGAGGAGGAGTTCGCGCGCCGCCCGGACTGGGGGCATTCGACCTGGAACGAGGGCGTGAAGCTTTGCGAGGCGGCGGGCGCGGACAGGCTGGTGCTGTTCCATCACAGCCCGAGCCGCGACGACGAGGCGATGGACCGGCTCATCGCGGAGGCGGCTGCATGCCGGGAGGGCACGGAGGCTGCGCGGGAAGGCATGGTGCTGAGCCTGTGAGGCGGCCGGCATGACGCGCGGCGCGCGCCGGCGGCTGCTGTTCGGCCTGCAGACCGTGCTGGGGCTCTCGCGGCGCGGCTTCTTCATTCCTTATGCGCGCGCCGGCGACATCGCCCCGCCGGGGCCGCTCGAATGGGTCGAGGCGCGCTTCGAGGCGGCCCTGCCGGCATTCATGGCGGCGATGGACGATATCGACAGTCTTGCGCCGGCGCTCAGCGCCATAGGCGGAAAGCCGCCGCCGGAGCCGCGCTGGGACCAGGACTGGTTCCCCCGGCTCGACGCCGCCATGCTCTATGCGCTCGCGCGCCGGCGCCCGCCGCGCCGCGCCGTCGAGGTCGGCAGCGGCCATTCGACGCGTTTTCTGTTGCGCGCGCTCCGGGACGGCGGCGCGGATGTCGATGTGACCGCCATCGACCCGGCGCCGCGCGCCGATCTCGCCGGTCTGTCAGGCCGCCTGCGGCTGCTGCGGCAGACGGTCCAGGAAGCGGGCAGCCAGCCCTTCATGGCGCTGGAGGCGGGCGACTGGCTGGTAATCGATTCGAGCCATATCGCCATGCCGGGCACGGATGTGGATTTCCTGTTCGGCCAGATAGCGCCGGAACTGCCGCCCGGCGTGCTGCTGCATGTCCACGATGTCTTCCTGCCGGACCCCTATCCGGAGGACTGGGCCTGGCGCGGCTATAATGAGCAATTGGCGGCGGCGCTGCTGCTGGCCGGCGGTTGGCGGACTCTCTTCGCCAGCCATTACATGGCGACGCGCCATCCGGACCGTCTCGCGCGCTCCGCCGTGGCCGCCCTGCCCATGCCGCCCGGCGCCCGCAATACGAGCCTGTGGCTTTGCCGCGAGCAGGCGTGATCGCCTTTCGCGTCAGCCTTCTTCCGGCTCACCCCAGCGGCGGACGGCGCCGATGTCGATGTCGAACAGGTCGAGGGCGCGGCCGAGCGTGTGGTCGATCATCTCGTCCAGGCTTTGCGGGCGGGCGTAGAAGGCGGGAACGGGCGGCATAACGACGGCGCCGTTTTCGGTCGCCGCCGCCATGGCGCGCAGATGACCCGCATGCAGCGGCGTCTCGCGCACCAGCAGCACCAGCCGGCGGCGCTCCTTGAGCGTTACATCGGCGGCGCGGGTGAGCAGGTTGGTCGTGGCGCCCCAGGCGATCTCGGCGAGGGAGCGGATCGAGCAGGGCGCAACCACCATGCCGCGTGTGCGGAAGGAGCCGGAGGCTATCGCGCCCGCAATGTCGCGCGGGTTGTAAACCCGGTCCGCGAGCGCTTTCACCTGCGCCACCTTGCGGTCGGTCTCATGCGCGAGCGTCACCTGTGCGGATGCCGTCATGACCAGATGGGTCTCGACGGCGCTCTCCGCCAGAAGCTCCAGCAGGCGGACGCCGTAAATGACGCCCGAGGCGCCGCTGATGCCGATAACGAGCCGGTCGGTCATGCCGGTTACAGCCTCGCCGATGCGGCCGGCTCCTGCAAGCCGGCCCGCGCCATGACGAAGGCCGGCAGCAGCGCGGCGAAGGCGAGCAGGCCCACGGCGACGAACACGTCCTGGAAGGCCTGGGCCTGGGCTTGGGCCAGCATGACCTCGCCCAGATAGTGCGCCGCAGCCGCGCTCGCCTCCCCGGACCCGAGCCCGCCGGAGGCGGCCAGCCGGCCTACGCCTTCCAGCATCGCCATGCTGGCGGCATTGGCGGCCGTCTGCGTTGCGGTGAAGGCCTCTGCGAACACGCCGGTGCGCATTTCCAGCAGGACCACCAGCAGGTTGATGCCGCAGGCACCGCCCAGCATGCGGGTGAAATTCACCAGGCCCGAGCCCTGCTGCAACTGGTCCGGCCGCAGCGCCCTGAGCGACCCCGTGTTGAGCGAGGGAATGACGAAGGAGAGCCCGAAGCGGTTGATCATGATGAAGAGCGCGAAGGTCCAGAAGGGCGTGTCGGCATCGGATGTGGCCATGAGAAGGAAGCCCAGCCCGAAGACGCCGAGCCCGAACATGATCGGCCAGTGCGCCGGGACGAGGTCGCTGATCCGGCCCGAGACCGGGAACATGACCGCCATCACCAGTCCCGCCGGCACCATCAACAGGCCCGCCCGGGTCGCCGTATAGCCCTGCACCGTCTGCACGAACACGGCGATCAGGTAGATCGAGCCGAACATGCTGAAGCCGAAGATGAAGCCGACGGCGAAGGCCGAAGCGAACCGCCCGTTGCGGAACAATGTCAGGTCGAGCAGCGGCGACCGGGCCGTCAACTGGCGAAAAATGAAGCCCGCCGTTGCGGCTGCGCCGAGCGCGAGTTCGAAGACGATCCGGTCCGAGTGCCAGCCGATGCGCTGGCCGCTGGCGAGGCCGTCGAGAAGTGCCACGATGGCCGTGACCAGCAGCGCGAAACCCGGCCAGTCAAAGGCGGCGCGCGATCCGGCGTCCTCGCGCTCCGGCATGAAGACGAGGCCGAGCGGCAGGGCCGCCGCCACGCCCGGCAAGGGGATCAGGAAGACCCAGCGCCAGTCGAAGGCGTCTATAGCCAAGCCGCCGAGCGCAGGCCCGAACGCCGGCGCCAGCACGACGCCCAAGCCAAACAGGCCCATCGCCGTGCCGCGCCTTTCGGGTGGAAATACCTGGAACAGGATCTGCATGGAAAGCGGCTGCAGCAGACCGCCGCAGGCGCCCTGGATGACGCGGGAGAGGATGACAATATCGAGGCTGGGCGCGCCCGCGCCCGCGAAGGCGGCAGCGGTAAAGGCGACGAGGGTTGCGGTCAGCACGGCGCGCGCGCCGAAATGGCGCACCAGCCAAGCGTTTAGCAGCATGCCCGCCGTCATGGCGGCGAAGTAGCCGGTGGCGACCCATTGCGCGCGGTCCTGTCCGACGCCGAACGCGCCCATAATGTGCGGCACGGCCACGGTGACGCTTGTCGCCGAGAGTACCATGGCGATCATGGCGACCAAGGCCGTGCCGCTCGCCCACCAGCGATATTGCGCGCCGAAGCGCTCCGTCAGGACCTCAACGGTCTCGGACGTCAATGTTCACTTCCACCATCATGCCAGGCAGGAGCGTCATGCCGTTTTGCTCCAGCCCGATGCGCACTGGCACGCGCTGGGTGATCTTGGTGAAATTGCCGCTCGGATTGGGTGTCGGAAGCAGGGCGAAATTAGCCGTGGTGGTGCTGCCGATACGCTCGACGGTGCCTGTGAACTCGTTATCAGGATAGGCGTCCACCGAAACGGCCACCGCCTGGCCGACCCTGAGCCGGCTGAGTTCCGTTTCCTTGATGTTGGCCTCGATCCAGAGATCGCCCGGATCGTGCAAAAGCAGCATGCGCTGACCGTCGTTCACGAACTCGCCGGTCTCGACGAAGATGCGGTCGATCAGCCCGTCATTGGGCGCACGCAGCAGCCGGTCATCGACATCGACCCGCTGCTGGTCGAGCTCCGCCAGCAGCTTGGCGGTTCGGTGGTCGAGCATCGCAAGCTCGGAATCGATCACCTCAAGCCGCCGGCGCTCGGCCTCCGCCTCCGCCATCTGGGCGCGGGCGGCCTGGGTCTCGGCATCGACCTTTTGCAGGTCGGCCTTAATCCGGTCCACCTTTGCGCTGGCCTGGTCGAGGGCCTGTTTGGAGACCACTCGGCGTTCGTAAAGCGCCTTGGCGCGGCGGAGTTCGGAGCGCGCGAGGTCAAGGTCCGAGAGCAGCACCGAGCGTCCCGCCCGGCTTGCTTCAACATCGCTCTCGCGGCTGAGCATCCTGGTCGAGGTCTGCGCGTCCATGACGCCGCGCTCAACGAGCAGCCGGCGCCGCTCGGCTTCGAGCCCGGCGAGCTCGGCTTGGAGGCCTTGCACCCTCAGTTTCGGAATGCGGTCATCCAAGCGCGCCAGTATCTGCCCGCTCTCGACGCGGTCTCCTTCATCGACCGCAAGCTCGAGGATCACCCCGTCCACCTTGCTCGCCAGCGTCACCATGTTCGCCTTGATGCGAGCGTCGTATTCGTGGACATGCGTGAAGCGGTCCCATACCTCGCGCGCGCCATAGACCAGCGCCGTGCAGGCGATAAGGGCGATGGCGACATAGCGCAGTCGCCGCATGGCACCGCCACGCCGCATCGGCGGCGGGGACTCCGCGCCGCTCTCAGGCGTTTCAGCCATCGTTCCGGTCCTCGTTCAGCCCTTCGAGACGGTTCCGTATTGCGCTGAAGACATGGAGGCAGATGTCGAGATGCTGCGGGTCGATATCCTGCGTCAGCTCCTGGCGGAGCTCCCTGCCGACCCGGTCGATTTCTTCCAGAAGCGGCAGGGCGGCCGGCGTCAGCCGCACGGTCTTGGCGCGCCGGTCCTCGGGGGAGTCGCGCCGCTGGATCAGGCCGTCGCGGGCCAGCGCGTCGAGCTGCGGTACGAGGGTTGAATCCCTGATGCCGACCCGGAGCGCGAGGCGGCCCTGTGTCAGCCCGTCGGGATAGGCGCTGAGATGGATCAGCGCCGCCCAGCGCGCCTGCGAGAGGCCGAGCGGCCTGAGCCGTGCGTCGAGCGCCTGGCGCCAGAGCCGCGACAACTCCGCCAGCTTCAGGCCGAAACGATGCCCGCCTTCCAGCCCTGGCGCGCCCTCCATTTTCGCTTCCTCATAATTCATCACCTATATATTAGGGCACGAAAGATTCGCATGGAAGGGTTTTTCAGCAGGTTTATGTGCGGCTCGAACTCGAAATACGGGTGGCCGATTGGTAGTCACGGCACGATCCGCACCACCGGCCTTGTAACAGCGGACGGCCTTTATATAATGAAGATTATATAGAGAGGGAGAAGTGGTATGCTTTCCTTCAAGATCACAACTGTCGGCGCGTCGTCCGGCGTGATTCTCACCAAGGAGGCGATGGCGCGGCTCCGGGTGAAGAAGGGCGACACACTGTATCTGACCGAGGCGCCGGACGGCGGCTACCGGCTGACGCCCTACGATCCTGATTTCGAGCGCCAGATGAAGCTCGCCGAGGAAATCATGCACGACGACCGCGAGGTGCTGCGGGCGCTGGCGAGGTGACCGCATCGCTCACCGGCTCCTGGCGGTGGGTCCCGGCGAGTATCGTCTTCGCCGTCCACGACCGGCAAATCACCGAGCATGGCGGCGCGGACGGCATACGCGACAAGGGGGCACTCGAAGCCGCCCTGGCGCGCCCGACGACTCTCGAAGCCTATGGCAGTCCCGACATTGCCGACCTGGCGGCGGCATATGTCTATGGCCTTGCCAGGAGCCATGCATTCACCAACGCCAACAAGCGCACCGCCTGGGTTACCGGCCGCCTCTTTCTGGTTGACAACGGGGCCCGCCTCGAATTCGGTCCGTACGACGCGATCCGCCTCATGGAGGGCGTCGCCGCAGGGGACGTCTCCGAGACCGAACTCGCTGCCTGGCTGAAGTTGCGGCTGGCAGGCCCGTGACGATTGCCTAATCCCGCGGCCGGTCCTCCCAGGAGACGACCGTCTGGCGGGCTTCGCCGAGGCCTTCTATGCCGAGATGAACCTCGTCGCCGACATCGAGGAAGCGCGGCGGCTTCATGCCGCTGCCGACGCCGGGCGGCGTGCCGGTCATTATCACGTCGCCGGGCATCAGCGTCATGAAGCGGCTCGCATAGGCGACCGCCTCGACGACCGAGAAGATCATCTTGCCGGTGTTGCCGGTCTGCATCCGCTCGCCGTTCACATTCAGGAACATGTCGAGATTCTGCACGTCGGCAATCTCGTCCTTGGTCACCAGCCAGGGGCCGATGGGCGCGAAGCTGTCATGGCTCTTGCCCTTGGTCCACTGGCCCGACCGCCTGGTCTGGAACTCGCGCTCCGAGACATCGTTGCCGAGCGCGAAGCCGGCGATGTGGTCCATGACCTCGCCCTCGCCGATATATTGCGCCTTCGAGCCCATGACGACGACGAGCTCGACCTCCCAGTCGAGCATGGTCGAATCGACCGGCTTGACGATGGGGTCGTTCGGCCCGGTGAGCGCCGTAACCGGCTTCTGGAAGTAGATCGCGTCCTTGGGGATCGGTGCGCCCACCTCATTGGCGTGGTCGATATAGTTGAGGCCGACGCAGAGCACCTTGGCCGTGCCGGCGACCGGCAGGCCGAGACGCGGCGCCCCGGAGACTTCCGGCAGGCTTTCGGGGTCGAGGCCTGCAAGGCGCTCCAGACCCACGGGCGAAATCGCCTCCGGCCCCAGGTCCCCGATTGCGCCTGAAAGGTCGCGAATGGCGCCCGCCGCGTCGAGCAGGCCCGGTTTCTCCCGGCCCCTCGGGCCGTAACGCAGTAATTTCATCTTCTACTCCGCCGCTTCGGCCGTCGTTTCCGTCATCTCGCCGACCGCTCCGGCCGCCACGAGTTCTTCCACCTGCGCCGGCGTCCAGCCTTCCCGCAGCAGGATTTCGCGCGAGTGCTCGCCGATATGCGGGGCCAGGTCGAGCGCGCCGCCGGTCCCGACCTTCGCGAGGCCCGGAATGTTGGTGACGGGCAGCGCGCCCGGCATGCCGGGATGCTCCATCCAGGCGACGCTCTCCACGGCCTTCACATGTTCGTCGGCGAGGTAATGGTCGTAGGTCGAGACCGGCGCATTCATCACGCCGGCTTCCGTCAGCGCCTCGGCCCATTCGGCGGTCGTGCGCTTCGCGAACTCCGCCCGGACGATCGGCATCAGCTCCGCCTCGCGCTCGATGCGCTTCTCGCGGGCGTTGTAGCGCGGGTCGTCGGCGAGGTCCTCGCGGCCGAGCACCTTGCAAAGCGAGACATAGTGGTGTTCGCGCATGGCGGTGACATTGATGTAGCCGTCGGCGGTCTGCATCGTCCCGACCGGCACGTAAAGCACCTGTGGCGCGCCGCCTTCCAGATGGTGCTCCATGACCTTGGCGGACTGGAACGCCGCCGCCGACTGCATCAGCGAGCAATCGATATAGGCGCCCTTGCCGAAGCGGAACTTGCGCAGCAGCGCGGACGAGATGGCCTGGTAGGCGTAGAGGCCGGTCATCACGTCCACGGCGATCATGCCGATGCGCTGCGGCGTGCCGGAGGCGTCGCGGTTGATCGACATCCAGCCCGAGAACGCCTGGATCACCGAGTCCGTCACCGGCAGGCGGTTGTAGGGGCCGTCCTGGCCGAAGCCGGTGACCGAGAGGTAGATGACCTCCGGATTGACGGCCTTCACCTGTTCGTAGCCGAGGCCGAAGCGCTTCATCACGCCGGGGCGGAAGCTTTCGACCACGACATCGGCCTCGGAGGCGAGCTTGAAGGCGACCTTCTGCGCGGCCTCGTTCTTCATGTCCATCGCCAGCGATTTCTTGCCGCGGTTGAACACGACGGAATGGGCGCACTGGTCTCCGTAGGTCTTGCCGAGCGTACGCCCCCAGTCGCCGTCGAGCGGCTCCAGCTTGGTCACTTCCGCGCCGTGTTGCGCGAGCAGCATGGTGCTGTGCGGACCGGCGACGCCCTGGGTGGCGTCGAAGACCTTGACGCCCTCCAGGGGCATGGGAGTCGGCATGGGTCGATTGTCTCCTCGCCCGGACGGGGGCGCGCAGGGAAAAGCGGATCCACAATATATCGGGCGGCGGCGGCAGCGAAGTCAATGCGCTTGCCGGGCGGCGCATCGGCGCGGCAGAGTGCGGCGCTCGGAGAGGGAGGGAAACCCCATGCTCCTGCGCCTCAGGCAGATCTGCCTTGTCGCACACGATCTGGAGCCCGTCGTCGCGGACCTGAAGCGTGTCTTCGGGCTGGAGGTCTGTCACGTGGACGATGCAGTTGTAGCCTACGGGCTGGTGAACGCGCTGCTGCCGGTGGGCCACCAGTTCCTGGAGGTTGTCGCGCCGACCGGGCCGGGAACGGCGGCCGGACGCTATCTCGACCGGCGCGGCGGCGACGGCGGCTACATGGTCATCACGCAATGCCCCGACCTGGAGGCGCGTCGCCGGCGCGTCGCCGAACTTGGCGTGCGCATCGCAAACCCGCTGGAGCACGGCGATTTCCAGGGGATGCAGCTTCATCCCAGGGATACCGGCGGCGCTTTCTTCGAGATCGACTGCCAGCGGGGCGGCGAGGCGGAGGACGGCCCCTGGCATCCCGCCGGGCCGGACTGGAAGCCTCATGTCCGCACTGGCATCGTTTCCGCGATCCGCGCGGCCGAACTGCAAAGCCCCGACCCGGACCGGCTGGCAAGGCGCTGGAGCGGGATTGCCGAAATCCCGCTGGAGCGGGACGGGCAGGGGGCTCTCGCAATGCCGCTCGACAATGCGGAACTACGCTTCGTGGAGGCCGTGGACGGGCGCGGCGAAGGGCTGGCCGGGCTCGACCTCAAGGGCGAGGATGCGAATGCGGCCTTCGCCAATGCGCGCGCCGCCGGGCTGCCGGTCGAGGACGGCGTCATCGCGCTCGGGGGCATGCGCTTCCGCCTCGTCTGACGGCTGCTATGCTGGCCGGCGAAAGAAGACGGGAGGCGAGGCCATGCATTTCGGCTATTTCGGCCTGATGGGCTACCGCGAGCGGGGGACGCCGCCTGAGCGTGTGTTCGAGGAGCACATCGAGCAGGTGCGCCAGGCCGACCGGCTTGGCTTCGAGATCGCCTGGTTCGCGGAGCACCATTTCTCCAACTACTGCATCTGTCCCTCGCCACTGCTGATGGCGGCGCGCTGCGCCGGGGAGACCCGGAACATCAAGCTCGCTCCCGCCGTCGTGGTGACGCCGCTTTACCAGCCCGCGCGGTTGCTCGCCGAGATCGGCATGGTGGATGCCTGCTCGGGCGGCCGGCTCGTCCTCGGCGTCGGCAGCGGCTACCAGCCTTATGAGTTCGAGCGCTTCGGCCAGGACCTCGCCCAGGCGCGGCCGATGCTGGAAGAGTTCCTCGACATGCTGGAGCTTGCCTTCGACAACGAGACCTTCGCCTATGAGGGCAAACACTACCGGATGCCCGAGACCCATATCAGCGCGCGTCCTGTCCACGGCCGGCCGGAGATCTGGGTTGCGGGCGACGGGGAGGCCGGCCACCGGCTCTGCGCACGCCGCGGCTATGCGCCCATGTTTACAGGGCGGTGGCTCGGCGCGGACTATCTGGCCGGAATGCGCGAGCGCATCGCCGAAGCATACCGGGCGGAGGGTTGCGACCCCGAGACCATGCGGCTTGGCTTCCAGCGCTTCCTCTGCGTGACCGAAAGCCGGGCCGAGACGCTCGCCTATGTCGATAATGCCCGCCACCAGATGCGCCTCGCCTCCGCGCTTCGCCGCCGCGCCGAGGTCATGGACGGGGCGATGATGACCGAGGTGCCGATGCCGAACGAACTGCCGCTGGAGGAGATCGCGAACAACCTGCTGGTCGGCGACCCCGAAACGATAGCGGAGCGGCTGACGGCCGAAATCCGCGCGGCGCGGCCGGCGCATATCATGTTCCATTTCCAGGTCGGCGGTTCTTCGCATCGCGCGGCGCTAGACAGCATGGAGACGTTCGCCACCGACATCCGGCCGATGGTCGAGAAGGAGCTCGGGCCGCTTGCCGATTTCGGCGGCCCGATCCGCGCGCAGGCCGCGGAGTAGGGGCTGTGTCCGACCATTTTCTGGAGCGCCGGGAGAACGGCGTAGCCTGGTTGACGCTTAACCGACCGGAGCGGTTGAACGCGCTGACCGACGACATGATCGACGGCCTGCTCGCGGCGATGCAGCGCCTCGCAGCGGACCGGGACACCGGCTGCATCGTGCTCTCCGGCGCCGGGCGCGGCTTTTCCGCCGGCGGGGATGTGAAGGGCATGGCCGCCGGTTCGCATCAGGACGACACGCTGGAGGGCCGCACGCAGTCGCTCCGCTGCCGCATGGAGGTGAGCCGCGTCATCCATGAAATGGCGAAACCGGTCATCGCCATGATCCGCGGTCCGGCGGCCGGCGCCAGCCTGTCGATCGCGCTTGCCTGCGACATGCGGGTCGCCAGTGAGACGGCGCTGATTACGACAGGCTTCGCCCAGGTGGCGCTTTCGGGAGATTTCGGCGGCTCCTGGTTCCTGACCCGGCTGGTGGGTCCGGCGAAGGCGAAGGAACTCTACATGACGGCTGCGCGCCTCGGCGCGGAAGAAGCGCTGGCGCTCGGCATCCTGAACCGGGTCGTCCCCGACGACGCGCTGGAGGCGGAGACCCGGAGCCTGGCCGAGAGCCTTGCCGCCGGCCCCCGCATTACGCTCGCCTACATGAAGCAGACACTGAACGGCGCCGTCACCGCCTCGCTCTCCGAGACGCTCGACATGGAAGCCCGCAACCATTCCCGCGCCGGCCTGACCGCCGACCATCTCGAAGCCGCCAGGGCTTTCGTCGAAAAACGCAAGCCCGTGTTCTCGGGGCGGTAGAGCGCGACCCCGTCGCTTCGAGCGCCGCTGCCGGGCGAGGCCATTCCCTCGCGGGGTATTAGGGGATGTCATGAAATGTCATGATCCGCATGCGCCTGGCGCATATCCTGCAGCCTGTTCCGGCATAGGAGGTCTGCACAGGCCACGGGTTCCGGATAGTTCGTCCGGCTCTTCCGGCTTCGTGTCTTCGGCATGGGTCTGTCCTCCCGATCCCGTGTGTTCTGTCCCGGCTGCCGGCCCGTGCAGCGGGTCTTTTCGCCACGCGCTTCCTCCGCCTGTCTCCTGCTTCGCACCGGTGCGAAGCAGGAGACGGAACGGTCCGCGAACGCCGCCCGCCTCTCATCCCATTCTATCATGGACTGGTACAGATCAAGCGATTTTCAGGAATTATTTCATACACACGAACAAGCGGCCCGACGCCTCAGGTCCATCGGCGGCGGCGGTCTCTCAGCCGCGCGCGCCGAAGACGGCGCTGCCTATCCGCACATGAGTCGCACCGAAGCGGATCGCGGTTTCGAAATCGGCGCTCATGCCCATCGACAGCCCGGCCAGCCCGTTGCGCCGTGCCGCTTCGCGCAGGAAGGCGAAATGGGGGCCCGGCAGGTCTTCGGCGGGCGGAATGCACATCAGCCCGACCACGTCGAGACCGTATTCCGCGCGGCATTCGTCGAGGAAGCTATCGAGCGCGGCCGGCGCCACGCCGCCCTTCTGCGGCTCCCCGCCGGTATTGACCTGCACGAAGCAGGGCAGCGCCCTGCCCGTTCGCTCGAATTCGCGCGCCAGCGCCGCCGCGAGCCGGGGCCGGTCCAGCGTCTCTATCGCATCGAACAGCCGCGCCGCGGCGCGGACCTTGTTCGTCTGCAACGCACCGACCAGATGCAACGCGATATCGGGGTAGCGTTCCTTGAGCGCCGGCCAGCGTCCCTCCGCTTCCTGCACCCGGTTCTCGCCGAAGAGCCGGTGCCCCGCTTCCAGGGCTCCGGCAATTCGCGCCTCCGGCTGCTGCTTGGAGACGGCCACCAGCCGGACGGAGGCGGCATCGCGCCCCGCAGCCTCCGCAGCGGCCCCTATGCGGCCCGTTACCGCCGCAAGGCGCGCGGCAGCGTCACGGTCTTCCGTAGATTTCATGCCGGAAAGCTAGCCCGTCCGCCGCCCGCCTGCCAAGCTTGGCGCTCGCCGAAGAGGCTGTCGGTTTTTGACAATGCCTCTCGGCTAGCTCCCCCGGCCGACCGGGTTGCGAGTCTGCGGGCGCTCTTGCTATGGTGAGGAATTGGCGGGCAGAGGCCCGTTCAAGCATCAGGCTGGCGCTGTTTGCCGGCCCGAGGGGAAACAGCCAGCGACCAAGGGAGTGCAAACATGAAGATCGTTCGTCTGGCATGCGGCGTCGCCGCAGCGGCCATGGTGGGAGGCGTTACCATGTCCGCTTCCGCCGCCGATGAGGTGAACTGGAACTTCTCGACCTGGGGCAAGCCGCGCGCCTTCACCGCCGGCATGGAAGCCTTGCGAGATTATGTCGCTGAAAAAACAGGCGGCAATTTCAAGATCAAGATTCACTATGGCGGCGCGATCTCGCCCCCGAAGGAGAATCTGGACGGCATCAAGATCGGCAGCCACGAGGCAGCGAACTTCTGCACCTCCTACCATCCCGGCAAGAACCCTGCCGGCACGGTGCTCGACCTGCCGTTCCTGCCGGTTGCCGAGTTGACCGTACAGGCCAAGGTGCATGAAGACTTCTACAGCCACCCGGAGTGGAAGAAGGAGATGAAGCGCTGGAACGCCATCCCCATCTTCTCGGGCATCCTGCCGCAGTATGAGTTCATGGGCGTCGGCGACGCCCCGAAGGACGCCTCGGACTTCGAGGGCATGCGCGTGCGCGCGCTGGGCGGCATCGGCGATGCCATGCGCAAGCTGGGCGCCGTTCCGACTACGATGCCTGCTCCGGAAACCTATACGGCTCTGGAGCGCGGAATCGTCCAGGCGATCTCCTTCCCGTACAGTTACACCTTCGGCGCCTACAGGCTGAACGAGGTCGGGAAATGGTTCACGGAAGGCATGGCGCTGGGTGCGGTTAACTGCCCTATCGTGATGAATGTCGGCGCCTACAACGCCTTGTCCGATGAACATCGGGCGCTCTTCGATTCGGACCTGAAGTGGAACTCCTACAATGCGCTGATCGCGGCCTACAAGAAGGCTGACGAGAAGTGGATTCCGATTTACCACAAGCAGATGCAGGTGGTGAAGTTCTCGAAGGAACAGCATGACCAGCTCAAGGCGGTCGGCGCAGAGCCGGTCTGGAACGAATGGGTAGCGAAGTGGGCGGGCAAGATCCCGTCCCAGGAACTGCTTGACTTCGTTCTGGAGCGTGCTGGCGTACACAACGCGGCGTCATAACGCCGGAGCCGATGACTATGCGGGGCCGCTTCTTTCCGGAGACGGCCCCGTTTCTTTGATTAACTTTCTCAAGGTAATGGGCGGAAGGCAAACACTGCGATGGTCGGGACTTCCAACGAAACGAACAACAAATCAGGGAACGGTGCCCTGATGGCGATTGACCGCCATGTGAGTCGTGTCGAAGACGCCGTGACACTGTTCGCGGCGGTAACGATATTCGCTTTGATGTTCTTCGTTGTTGCAGAAGTGTTAGGACGAAAATTGTTCAACCACCCGATTCCTGGTGCGATCGACTGGGTGGAAGTCTATATGGCAATCTTTGCATTCCTGCCCGCGGCATACGCCCAACGACTCGGTGTGCATGTTCGCATGGAGTTGGTGATCTCCAAGATGCGCGGCCGGTTTCTGTGGGGTTGCGAATGTTTTGCAGTCATCATCGGCGTCATTTATTGCCTGATAATTATCGACAAGAGCTGGGAACATTTCCTTCGCGCGTATATCGACGGGGACAGCACCATTGATGTGCAACTGCAAACCTGGCCCGGCAAATTCGTCGTTCCATTCGCACTCGTTTTGCTATGCATTCGACTGGCCATCCAAGTCTGGGGCTATGCACGCCTGTTCCTCGACCCTGCTAAGGCGCCGGTTGCAGTGCCTGTCATTCTGGACGCCGCGGCGCATGCGCGGGCGGAAATCGAAGAAGTCATGGGCAAGGAAGCGTCGGGACGCGACGAGCGCCCTGATGGCGGCTCGCAGGCCTGAGGGGGGTAAAGGGTTATGGATCCGTTCAATGCAGGTTTGCTGTCCGTCGCCATCATTATCGGCATGGTGGTGCTTGGAGTTCGCGTTGCCTACGCCTCGGGGATCGCAGGCGTCATTGGCCTGATCTGGCTGCGGGGTTACGACCCCGGCGCCGGCCTTGCCGGATTGCTGGCACATTCCGAGGTCAGCCATGTCACGCTCTCCGTGTTGCCGATGTTCATCCTCATCGGCTTTCTGGCTTTCTATGCCGGGCTGACGCAGAGCGCGTTCTACGCGGCGCGTTGCTGGCTTGGCACATTGCCGGGCGGGCTGGCCGTCGCAACCGTGTTCGCCACCGCCGGCTTCGCAGCGGTTTCTGGAGCCTCGACGGCGACCGCAGCCGTGTTCAGCCGGGTCGCCATTCCCGAAATGCTGAAATACGGCTATGATCGAAGCCTCGCCGCAGGCGTGGTTGCAGCCGGCGGCACGCTGGCTTCGCTCATTCCGCCAAGCGCCATTCTGGTGATCTACGCCATCATCGTCGAGGAGTCGGTTGGAGCCCTCTTGCTTGCGGGCTTTATTCCTGGCGCTCTTTCCGCAATAATTTACGCAGCGTTGATCGTTTTTCGCTGCAAGTTGAACCCTTCGCTGGGTGCGCCTGTTTCCGCCGTTCCTTTGGCGGAAAGGATCCGGTCTCTCGGCGGCGCTTCCGGTATCTTCTTCGTGATCGTCATCATCCTGGGCGGCATCTACACCGGCTGGATGACGCCCACGGAAGTCGGCGGGGTCGCCGCCTTCGTGATCTTCCTGATTGCGCTCGCCAAGAAGAATATGGGGCTCTCCAATCTTCGCGAATCGCTGATGGAGACCGCGAAGCTTACGGTCTTCATCTTCACGATCATCTGGTCGATCCTGATCTATGTGCGGTTCCTCGGCTTCTCGGGCCTGCCGGAGGCATTCGCCAATTTCGTCGTCGGCCTCGATGTGCCTCCCATCGTCGTGATGATCCTGATCCTGCTCGCCTATGTCGTGCTCGGCATGTTCATGGACGGCATCGGGATGCTGCTGCTGACCCTGCCGGTCGTTTATCCGGCGGTCACGGCGCTCGGCTACGACCCCGTGTGGTTCGGCATCATCATCGTCAAGATGGTGGAGGTCTGCCTGGTCACGCCGCCCATCGGGCTCAACTGCTTCGTGGTCAACGGCGTGCGTCCGGATATTCCGCTTGAGGACGTCTTCAAGGGAATCTGGCCGTTCTTCGTGGCGGACATCATCACCGTCGCCGTGCTCGTCGCCTTCCCCGGCATCGTGCTCTGGCTGCCGCGGCTGATGATCCAGAACATCACGGCATAGAGCGGGGGCCCTTCAGGCTGAAACGGAAGGAAGTCCGGCCGTCCACTTCGACAAGCTCGGGACAGGCTTCCTTCGATACGCGGCTGACGCCGCTACTCAGGATGAGGAAAGAGGGGTGGTGGCCCTTCGACAGGCTTCCTTCGATACGCCGCTTCGCGGCTACTCAGGATGAGGGATGCGCGCCACTGCCACCGCTCACCCTGAGTAGCGGCTGCGCCAGCAGTCGCCTCCCCTTCCTCACCCTGAATAGCGGCTGCGCCAGCAGTCGCCTCTCCTTCCTCACCCTGAGTAGCGGCTGCGCCAGCAGTCGCCTCCCCTTCCTCACCCTGAGTAGCGGCTGCGCCAGCAGTCGCGTATCGAAGGAGCCTGTCCTGAGCTTGTCGAAGGGCCGCTGCCTGTTTCCAACCGATCGATCCGAAATCGTCGCCCCGGGCGCTCGTAAGGGCGATCCGGGGCCTCGATAACGCGGTTCTCCTCTCGTCAGGAGAGCCGCGCCGCCAGCCCCATCGGCTCATCGCGGAACAGCGCCGCCGGCATTTTGCGGAGATCGTCGGCGATGCGGGGTCGGAAGGCCATGCGCGCCAGCACGTCGCGCTCGAGATCGACGCCGGGCGCAATTTCGACCAGCACCGGCCCGGCCTCCTCGATGCGGAAGACGCAGCGCTCCGTCACCGCCATGATCGACTGCCCGCGCGCGAGGCCGGCGCGGGCGTTGAAGCTTACCTGCTCCACCGCCTCGACGAACTTGACCGGCTTGCCGTCGCGGCGAATGTCGAGGCGGCCGCCGCCCGCGCGGATATCGGCCTCGCCCGCCGTGAACTGGCCGCAGAACACGACCCGCTTCGCCCCCTGCGTCACATTGAAGAAGCCGCCTATGCCGGGAATGCGGCTCTTGAGCTTCGACACATTGACATTGCCGGCCCCGTCCAGCTCCGCCATGCCGACGAAGGTGATGTCCAGCCCGCCGCCGTCGTAGAAGTCGAACTGGTAGGTATTGTCGATCACCGAACTCGGATTGATCGCCGCGCCGAAGGAAAGCCCGTAAGCCGGGTAACCGCCCGTCGCGCCGGATTCGACCGTGAGTGTGAAGGCGTCGCCGCAGCCCTCCTCGCCCGCCACCGTCGCCACATATTCGGGCGCGCCCACGCCGAGATTGACCACATCGCCCCGGCGGAGCTCCATCGCCGCCCGCCGCCCGATGACCTTCTTGACGGACAGGGGCTGCGGCGGGCGCGCGCTCATATCCGCGCGCACCTCGCCCGAAAACACCGGGTCGTAGGCGGTCGCGAAGGTCTGCGGATGGTTCTCCGGCCGCGCGACCACGACCCGGTCCACCAGATGACCCGGAATCACCACGCGCCTCGGATCGAGCGAGCCGCGTTCCGCGATGCGCTCGACCTGCGCCAGCACGACGCCGCCCGAGTTCCGCACCGCCTGCGCGAAGCTCGGCCCCTGGAAGGTGCCGATCTCGCGCTCCATGGAAATGTTGCCGTCCGGGTCCGCCGTCGTGCCGCGCAGCAGGCCGGCGTCGAGCCGCATGGAGGGGTAAAACAGCCAGTCGCGGCTGCTGAGCCGCACCCGCTCGACATAGTCCTCGACGGTGCGCGCATTCACCCTGCCGCCGCCATGCTCCGGATCGACGAAGGTGCCGAGGCCGACATGGGTCACGAGGCCGGGACGCCCGGCAGCAATTTCCCGGTAAAGCTGCACGATGACGCCGAGCGGCAGCAGGTAGCCTTCGATCTCATTGTCGATCAGCCGGCGCTGGAGCATCCGGTTGAGGTTGAGATAGGAGGTGACCAGCCGGCGGATCATCCCGTCATGGCGCAGGCGGTCGAGGCCGCGCCCGCGCGTATCGCCGGAGCCGGTGGAGGCGATGACGGTCATGTCTCGCGGCTCCCCGGTCTCCAGGAAGCGCGCTTCCAGAGAAAGCAGCAGTTCCTCCGGGCAGACGGAGCCGACGAATCCGTCGACGCCCAGCACCGCGCCGGACGGCACCAGCGCCGTCGCCTCCGCAGCCGTCACGATCTTGGTCATGCCTGCATCCAGGTCGCTTCGATTTGCGGAGGCGCCGGATTCAGCAGTCGTATCTTCTGCGCACTGTTCAGCCGCCGCTTCGGAAAGGGTTGACGATCTGCAAGCCTTCGATCCGCCGGCCGTCCTGAAGGTCCTCGGTAAAGAGCACACCTGCTCCGGCGTTCAACGCCGCCTCGACGATCAAGGCATCCCAGTAAGACAGCATTGTCGAGCGGCTTCGACGGATAGCAGCGCTCACCGTCTCCGGATGAATCGGCTGGACACGAAACCGGCTGAACGCATCTACGGCCCGGGCCGCCGTTTCGTGGCTTAGCGACTCTGCGAATTTCCGCGTTACCGTCACATAGAATTCGCCGAGGACTTGAATGCTCAACACGATGCAGTCCCTCTCTTTGCGCACGAGTTCCTGCGCGCGCGCTCGTTTGTCCGGCGCATCGGCATCGAACAGGTAGACCAGCACGTTCGTGTCGACGAATTTCCACTCAACGCTCATGGAGCTCGCTGCGCGTCCAGACTGCGCCACCGCGCCGGGAACCGCTCGTTTGCGACAGGGTCAACAGTGAATCGCAGGCTTCGGTTCGTTGGCGATCGACGCCTGCGTAGGCGTGCAGATATTCCCGTACGACTGCATTCACGGACGTCCTTTCCCGAATTGCCCTGATCCGGGCGTGTTCGAGAATGTCGTCGTCTATAGAGATCGTGAGGTTCATCTCAAGGCCTCCAGTGACACGGATTCCATTTTACACGGAATCCGTGTCAAAATCAATCGTAACAGCCCTGTAGTCCGATCTCGTGCCCCTAAGCCGGAACGGCGGTGAAACCGACTAGGCCGAGAGGGCCGAAATCCGCCAGGACCCGCGCGCCGGGCCGGATGGCGGCGACACCAGTGCAGGTGCCGGTGGTCACGCGGTCGCCGGCGCGCAGGCCGTCGCCCCGCTCGCGCAGATGGTTGGCGAGCCAGAGCAGCACCAGCGCCGGGTCGCCCAGCGCCAGCGATCCCGTGCCCCGGGCCAGCGTCTCGCCGTCCACAGAGATCGCCACGCGGGCGTCGCGCAGGTCCCGGTCGCGCCAGTCGGGCCGCATCTCGCCCTCGACGAAGGCGATATTGGCGCCGAAATCGGCCGTGACGCCCTCCCGTCCGAGCCCCGCGAGCCCGCCCTCGAAGCGCGAGCCGACAACCTCGATGCCGCCCGCCACGCCCATGACCGCGTCCATGACCTCTTCACGCTCGAACGGCGCCTCGCGCGGCGCCAGGCCTTCGCCCATGACGAAGACGAACTCGCCCTCCACAGCGGGCGCATGCGCGGCGAAGACGGGCACCTCCGCGCCATCCCCGAAGCAGAAGGGTTCGAGCAGCGCGCCGGCGCCGGGCCGGTCGGTGCCGAGCTTCCGCCGGGCTTCGGCGCTGGTCGATCCGACCTTCCAGCCGGCGCGCGCATGGCCGGAGGCGCGCACCGCTTCGCTCTGCACCCGGTAGGCGTCTTCCAGACCGGCGAGCGCCCGCCGCGCCGCCGTCTCGACCAGGGTTCCGCCCCGCCGGGCCTCCCACAAGCGTTGCGCCAGATCGGCCATGGATTGCCTGCCTTCCGCTTCGGGGTCGTCGCCGAAACCCTATCCCGCTTGACCGCCGGGCGGAAGGACATCCCTGTTCCGCCCCGGGGTCTTTCCCCGCGCCTGAATCCCTTTAGGCTTTCCCGGCGCTACAGCAAGGGGGCGGCGATGAAGCTCGGCATTTTCAGCTACAACACGGAATACGGCACCCGGCCCGACGACCTGGCGAAGGCCGCCGAGGAGCGGGGGTTCGAATCCTTCTGGGTCGGCGAGCACACCCATATTCCGGCGAGCCGCGAAACGCCCTATCCGGGCGGCGATCCGCTGCCCAAGCCCTATTACCACATGGCCGATCCCTTCGTGTCGCTGATGGCCGCGGCCGGTGCCACCTCCACCATCAAGGTCGGCACGGCCGTCTGCCTCGTCATCGAGCGCGACCCCATCGTGCTGGCGAAGGAAGCGGCAACGCTCGACTATCTCTCCGGCGGGCGGCTGCTGCTCGGCATAGGCGGCGGCTGGAATGCGGAGGAGATGGCCAATCACGGCACCGACTTCACGCGCCGCTGGCAGGTGCTGCGCGAGCGCATCGAGGCCATGAAGGCGATCTGGACACAGGAGGAGGCGAGCTATGAGGGCGAATTCGTCCGCTTCGAGCGCATCGTCTCCTATCCGAAACCCGTCCAGCATCCGCATCCGCCGATCATCTATGGCGGCGCGACGCCGCTCGGGCTGAAGCGCACGGCGCGCTATTGCGACGGCTGGATGCCGATCGACGTGCTGCTGGCCGATTTCCCCGCCGCCCTCGCCGAACTGGACCGGCGGGCCGAGGAGGCCGGGCGCGACCCCGCCTCCATCTCCGTCTCGGTGTTCGCCTTCAACGGCGCCAATGAGGAGGCACTGCGGGAGCTTGCCGGCAACCCGCGCATCGAACGCGCCGTGCTGGTGGCGCCGCGCTACACGGACAAAGCCCTGCCCTTCCTGGACCGCTTCGGCGCGCTCATTCCCGCATTGGCTTGAGGCCGGCGGCAAGTTCGCGCAGGCGGTATTTCTGGATTTTCCCGGATGCCGTGCGCGGCATGGCGTCCAGCAGTTCCAGGCGCTCCGGCAGGTAGGGCTTCGCCAGCCGGCGCTCCAGCAGGAAGCCGCACATCGCCTCGAAGGTCAGCGTCTCCGTCCCCGGCCGGAGCGTCACGAAGGCGCAGCAGCGCTCGCCCAGGCGCTCGTCCGGCATGGCGACGATGGCGCAGTCCGCCACCCCCGGATGGCGGTAAAGCAACTCCTCGACCTCAATGACGGGAATGTTCTCGCCGCCGCGGATGATGATGTCCTTCGACCGTCCGGAGATGCGGATATAGCCGTCGGCGTCCATCCGGGCGTTGTCCCCGGTTTCGAACCAGCCCTCCCCGTCCGTATCGTAGCGCTCCGGGCGCTTCAGATAGCCGACGAACTGGCCGGCGCCCCGCACCTGCAGGCGTCCCTCCTCGTCCTCCGGAACGGGCGCCCCGTCCTCGCCGACAACCCGCACTTCAAGGCAGGAAACGGCGCATCCGTCCGTGCCGAACACGCGCTCCGGCGGGTCGGATTTCCGCGTGCCGGAGCCGAAGCCGTTCTCGGTCATGCCCCAGCCGGAATGGACGAAGCAGCCGAGCCGCTCGCTCGCCCGCTCCACCAGCACGCGCGGGATCGGCGCGCCGGCGGACACGAAGGTCTCCAGGCTCGAAATGTCGTAGCGGTCCAGCACCGGGCTGCCCGTGAGGTCCGCCAGGAAGGGCGTCGCCCCCATGGTGAAGGTCACCGCCTCGTCCCGGATCAGCCTGAGCGCCGCTTCCGGCTCCCAGATATCGAGATAGCAGGTCTTGGCGCCGAGCGCGGGCGACAGCATCAGGCCGTACATAAACCCCGTCTGGTGGGCGAGCGGAGAGCCCATCAGGATCGCCGTGTCCTCGCCGAGCCCGATGCGCTCCACATAGCTCATCACCATGGCGAGCAGCGTGTTGGAGGTGTGCATCGCGCCCTTGGGCTCGCCCGTCGTGCCGGAGGTGTAGAGGAGCTGGACCACATCGTCCGGGTCCGGCTTCCCGGCGGCGAATACCGCTTCGGCACCCGCCGTCCGGTCGAGTTCGGGGTCGAGCAGCGCCGCCTCGAAATTCCCGTCGATGACGAACAGGTGCTCCAGCTTCGGCAGGGACGGGAGCAGGTCCCGCGCCATGGCCGCATGGTCGTGGCCGCGAAAGACCTTCGGCACGACCAGCGCCTTCGCCTCCGCGAAATCGAGCATGAAGGACAGCTCGCGCTCGCGGAAGATCGGCATGAGCGGGTTGGAGCACAGGCCGAGGCGCAGGCAGGCGATATGCAGGCAGTAGAATTGCCACCAATTGGGAAGCTGGAACGCCAGCACATCCCCCCGGCGCAGGCCGTGCGCATGAAGGCCGAGCGCCATCCTGTCCGACAACCGCTTGACCTGGCGCCAGGAGAGCACCGTCTCACCGCCGTCCTCCACGCGCCGCGCGACGATGGCGACAGCGTCCGGCTTGCGGGCGACCGCCTCGTCGAACCAGTCGAGCAGCGTGCGGTCACGCCAGTGGCCCTCGGCCCGGTGTTTCTCGCCCCGCCATGCGGGCAGGATCGGATCGAAGATCATCGGCGCTCCCCGGTAGCCGCGATCGGCGTCTTTCGCATCCTCGACTCCTTCCCGGACTATCCGGCCGCTTGCTTGACCCGCCGGCGCGGAGGGGCTAGAAGCCGCGCGGATTGCCCAGGTAGCTCAGCTGGTAGAGCAGCGGACTGAAAATCCGCGTGTCGGTGGTTCGAGTCCGCCCCTGGGCACCATTCCGTTTTCCTGTTGTCGAACCGGCCGGTCAGGCGTCCGTCAGCACGTGAATCGTCCGGTTGGCGAGCAGGTCCTTCACCTTCGCGGCATAGGCCGCCATATGGGCCGACGCGCCATGCGCGCGGAGCGCATCCAGGCTCGCCCATTTCTCCACGACAACGAAGGTGTCCTCGCCGAATTTCGTCTGGATCGCGCCGGCTTCGGCGTCCACGGCGGCGCCGTATTCGATGCAGCCGTCCTCCGCATGCACCGCCGGCACATTGGCGTTGAAGGCTTCGAGAACCTCGGCCCGGCGGCCGGGCTTGGCCTGGATGACAGCGATGACATGGACCCTGGACATAAAGCATCTCCCCTTTCCGCCGCCCCTGCGGCAACGGTTGTCGAGGCGTTATTGACCGCTTTCGGCCTCCGGGGTCAAGATTGCGCCCATCCCCGACCGACCGGAGGCCCTGTGCCATGCCCGAAGCGCGCGCGCTCTGCTCGTCCTGCGACATCTACTGCCAGGTCGCGGTCGAGACAGCAGGCGGGGAGGTGTCCCGGGTCAGGGCGATAGACCCGAGGCCCGGCCGCGCCAATATCTGCATGAAGGGCGTGCATGCGCCTGCCGGCTTCGCCCATCCCGACCGGGTGCTGCATCCGCTCCGCCGCAAGGGGCCGCGCGGCTCCGGGGAATGGGAACGAGTCTCCTGGGACGACGCGCTCGACGATATTGCCGAACGCCTCGGGCGGATCGTCGACCGCTACGGGCCGGAAGGGTTCGCGGTCTCGACAAGCTCGTGGAACACGCAAACCGATAACGGCATGTGCCGGCGTTTCATGAACCTTGTCGGTTCGCCGAACTGGATTTCCGGCGTCGCGCTTTGCGCGGGCAATACGGCCGCCGTCAACCGCCTGGTCTATGGCTGGTTCCCCTATCCGGATTTCACGAAGACGCAGTGCATCGTGCTGTTCGGGCACAACCCGAAGCCGCATTCCTGGACGCCGGAATACAACGCCATCCGCCGGGCCCAGGAGCGCGGCGCGAAGCTGATCGTGCTCGACCCGCGCCGGTCGGAGAATGCCGAACTCGCCGACATCTGGCTGCCGCTCAAGGTCGGCACCGACGCCGCCATGTGCCTCGGCTGGCTCAGGGTCATCATGGAGGAGGGCCTCTGGGACCGGGATTTCGTCAGACGCTGGACCACAGGCTTCGACGAACTCCGCAAGCGCGTCGACGAGTTTCCGCTGGACCGGGTGGCGGAGATCACCGGCGTCGCGCCGGACCGGATCGCGGAAGCGGCGCGCCTCTATGCGCAGTCGGGGCCGGCAGTCATCCCCTGGTCGCCGATCACCGACCAGCAGCGCAATTCGACCTCCGCCATCCGCCTGCAGGCCATGCTGCGCGCGGTCTGCGGCAATCTCGACGTGCCGGGCGGGGAGGTGTTGCACGGCTTCCATCCGCGCATCGTGCCGGAGACCGACCTTGAGCTTCACGACGCGCTGCCGGAGGCGCAGAAGGCCAAGCAGCTGGGCTCCGACAGCCATCCCGTGTTCACCTATCGCGGCGCCCGGCCCCTGGAAGAGCCGACTTTGCGCGTCTGGGGCCGGCGCTACGCCAACATCGTCTCCGGCTGCTACATGGCGACGCCCTCGGCCGTGTTCCGGGCGATGGCGGACGGCGAGCCCTATCCAGTCAAGGCGTTCTTCGCGCTCGGCAACAACACGCTGCTGAGCTTCGCCAACATGCAGCTGATCCACAGGGCGCTTCTGAACCAGGACCTCTTCGTTACCTTCGAGCACATGAAGACGCCGACGGCGGCGCTCTCGGACTATATCCTGCCGGGCGATGCCTGGACGGAGCGCAAGGCGCTGGCGGACGGCTTCGGCTGGACCGCGATCTGCCGCAGTTCGCAGCAGGCCGTGGCCCCTCCCGGGGACGCGCGCAGCGTTTACGATTTCTGGCGCGGCCTGGCGGTGCGGCTCGGCCTCGGCGCGCATTTCCCCTGGGAGACGGCGGACGCCCTGCTCGACCACCGCGTGGCGGGCCTCGGCATGGATTTCGACAGCTTCGCACGGGATCATGCCGCGCATACGGACGGCCTCCGGTTCCGGAAATACGAAAAGACAGGGTTCGCGACGCCCTCCGGCAAGGTTGAGCTTTCCTCCTCCGTGCTCGCCGAATTCGGCTTCGACCCCCTGCCCTACTGGCGCGAGGAGCCGCCGGCGCCCGAGGACATGCCGCTTCGCCTGTTCACGGGTCTGCGCGAGGACGCCTATTTCCAGACCGGCCACCGCCATATCGCCGCGCTTCGCGCCCGCGCGCCGGAGCCGCTGCTTTTCCTGCACCCCGAAGATGCGATGGAAGCCGGCATAAGGGACGGCGAGCCCGCCATCGCCGAGACGGCCCAGGGGCGGGTGCGCATGAAGGCGACCCTCCGCAATGACATGCAGAAGGGCCTTGTGCGGATACCGCATGGCTGGTGGCTGCCCGAGGTCGGGTCCGACAGCGCCTGGGAAATGGCCGACGCCCAGCTCTGCCCCGACGATGAGGACTTCCTCGACCGCGAACAGGGCATCCCCCACTTCAAGGGCATCCCCTGCCGGGTGGCCCCGGCGGCATAGGGCGCGAGCCGACCCGGATGACTCGACGGCCATCCGCAGCCGGCATCCGGCGAAGGCGAAGCGGCGCAAGGGTGACAACCGGCCGCGATGCGTCGGGACCGCCCCGGCCGGACGGGCGAGAGAGCCATTGCCGGCCCGGGCGTTTCGGGATCAGGTCAGCGTATCGACAATTGCGCTTCGACGATTCTGCGATCCCGGGTCAGAAGCGTGGCGCCGATCACGCGCGCGGTAGCAACCAGAATGCGATCTGCCGGATCACGATGAAAGGAGTCCGGCAACGAAGCCAATTCGGTCGCCACCGCCGGCGAGAGTCCGTGTCGCCGCACCAGTGGACGCGCAACCGCCTTTTCCAGCCACTCCCGCAGGGGAATCGCCAGGCGAATGCGGCCCAGATTGTGCAGCATCGCCACTTCCCACAGGGAAATATCGCAGACCTGCAACGGCGAATCCGCATTCGCGGACGCAATCGCCTCCTGCTGACGCCGGGACAGTCGATCGCGGTCTCCGTGCCACCAGAGCAGTATATGCGTCTCGAGCAGCGCCTTCACCGCTTCAGGCTCTCCCAGCCTTCCTCCGGAAACACCGGCTCGACGACATCGTCCAGGATGACGACCGTTCCCTCCAGTTCGGCCTGGGGGTAGCGTTCGCTTTCGCCGGTCGCGCGCGTCAACTCTGCAACCGGCCGCCCGCGCTTCAGGATCACCACCCGTTCGCCTGTCTCATGGACATGATCGAGAATGGCGAGGCACCGCGCCTTGAAGTCGGATGCGTTGATCTTCGTCATATGACCAGTATTCGTGACCGGTCATATGATATCAGGATGAAGAATCGGACTTGCAAGCCGGCGGCGGTTTCTGTCATTCTCCCCCCGCACCTAGCCACAACACCCGTTCTGTCGGGTCGCCCGCTCAATAGAACAGCCGACAATCCGGCAGCGGGGTCACTCTCCGATGCCCGGCGAACAGGCGGGACTTTCCATTGTTGTGGACAGGTGCAACGGCCCGGCGTCCCGGGATCGTTTTGCATCGACCTGAGAGGGAGTTCTCATGCTTTCATTGTCGTCCCGCGCCATCGCCGCGCTGGCGCTGATCGGCTTTCTGGCCGGCTGCCAGTCTGCAACCATCAACTCGACCGCCGAACTGCGCCCGCATCTCGCCGGAGCGAAACTCGCCGCCGCGCATTACGGCTCCGAAGAGGTGGACAAGGGCGTCGCGCCGACCGCAACCATGAGAACCGGAAGTTTCCATGCGCCCACGCCGCTCAGCCTTACCGGCGCAAAGACGATCACGACGGTCGAACTCGTCGAAATGCTCAAGGCGGAGCCGGCGCCCGTGCTGGTCGATGTGCTCGGCGGGTCCGGCGGCCATCGCTCGCTTCCCGGCGCGCACTGGCTGCCCGGCGGCGGCCATGCAGACAAGAGGCAGCGCTTGGGGGCTCGCCTCGCGGAGCTGACCGGCGGCGACAAGGACAGGGCGCTGGTGTTCTTCTGCCAGGGCTGGGAATGCTGGCTGTCCTACAATGCCAGCCTTTCGGCCGCCGTGCTTGGCTACACCAAAGTGAATTGGTACCGCGGCGGGGCGAAGAGCTGGAAAGCCGCGGGTCTGCCGACAGGCGGAGCCAACAAAAGCTGGTAAACGCGATGGCCCGGCAAACCCGTCCGGACAGACGGAATTCGGGCTGAAGACAGGGGACAGGGGCGGAGCCGCAAGCGGCGAACGGGTTCGCTTGGAATGCTCGGCCCCGGACCCGATATCGGGAATACGGTCGGGAGGGCTGCGGTTCTCACGGTCTGTGAGGGTAGCGTTCGCTTCGGGGTCCGGAGTCGACATCGAAATTTATGGCTCGTTCGATAATTTAGGAATAATAGCTCAATATAGATTGTTCCCTGCAAATCTGGGCCCATATTGTGCAGGAGCAAAGAGCGTCGCGGACCGGCGGATCATGACACCTCATGACACAACATGACATTTCATGACACTCTCCGCCTCGTTGGGGGAGGCTTCGGGACCCATGATCCACTACACCTACTGGCGCAGCACGGCCGCTTACCGGGTGCGCATCGCGCTCAACCTGAAGGGCACAGCGCACGAATCCGCCTATGTGCATCTCTCGCGCGACGGCGGCGAGCACAAGCAGGCCGCCTACCGCGCGAAGAATCCGCAGGGCCTGGTGCCGGCGCTGGAGGTGGACGGCGCGGTTTTCGGCCAGTCGCTCGCGATCCTCGAATATCTCGAGGAAACGCATCCGGAGCCGCCCCTGCTGCCGGAGGACCCGGTGGAGCGCGGGCGCGTTCGCGCGCTTGCCGGCCTGATCGCCTGCGACATGCACCCCGTGAACAATCTCCGCATCCAGATCTATCTCCGCCGGGAAATGGGATGCAGCCAGGATGAGGTGCTTGCCTGGTACCGGCACTGGATCGCCGAAGGCTTCGCCGGCATCGAGCCGGAGCTTGCCCGAACGGCGGGCGACTGCTGCTTCGGCGACCGGATCACCATGGCGGATGTCTGCCTGATCCCGCAGGTGTTCAACGCGCGGCGCTTCGATTGCGACCTGTCCGCCTATCCGAACATCACCGCCATCGACGCGCGTCTCTCGGGCCACCCGGCCTTTGCAGCCGCCCACCCGCTCGCGCAGGACGACGCCGAACCGGACAACGACCCCGGCTGATCGCGCCGGCGCCCCTACCGCTTACGACACCGACGGAGACCCGGTCCCCATGAACAGGCGACGCTTCGGCCGCACGAATATCGAGATTTCGGAACTCACGCTCGGCGGCGGCTTCGTCGGCGGCCTGCTGCTCCACGCCCCGGACGAGGTGAAGCGGGACTGTATCGCGGCCTGTCTCGAAGCCGGCATGAACTGGCTCGACACGGCCGCCGATTACGGCGACGGCGAGTCCGAGAAGGCGATAAGCTGGCTGATAGACGAACTGCCGGCGGACAAGCGCCCGCATATCAGCACCAAGGTCCGGCTGGACGCGGCGCGGCGCGACAATTTCCCGGACCAGGTCCGGGCGTCGGTAGAGGGCAGCCTGGAGCGGCTCAAGACCGACCGGGTGGACCTGCTGATCCTGCACAACCCGCTGGTGCCGGAGCCCGACCGCGCGACGCTCACGCTCGACGAGGCCCTCGGCGTCATGGACTGCTTCGACCGGCTGCGCGAGGAGGGACTCTTCGACCATGTGGGCTTCACCGCGCTCGGCGACGGCCCGACCGTCCGCGCCGCCATCGCGTCCGGCCGCTTCGACATGGCGCAGGTCTATTACAACATGCTGAATCCGACGGCGGGCTTCGCGCTGGGCGGCGGGACGAGCGGCGACTGGTCCGACTCGGACTTCACCGGCCTGCTCGATGCGTGCCGGGAACACGATGTGGGCGTGATGAACATCCGCATCTTCGCAGCCGGCGTGCTCGCAACGGACGAGCGCCACGGACGCGAAATCCCGATCACGGCCAATGCCGGCATGGAAGCCGAGGAAGCCCGCGCCCAAGCCGTGCTTGCAGCGCTCGGCGAGCGGCCCGAAACCCGTGCGCAGACAGCCATCCGTTTCGGCCTCTCCCATCCGGCGGTCTCGACCGTGGTGTTCGGCGTCGCCGAGATGGCGCATGTCCGCCAGGCGCTCGCAGCCCCCGGCCTCGGACCGCTGGAGGAGGACGCGCTCGCCGCGCTCCGCCGCGCCTGGGCCTCCGACGCCTTCACCGCATAGGCGAGTGCGTTGACAATCGGCCCCACAAACTACGACGTCATCGTCGCCGGCGGCGGGTCGGCGGGTGTGGCGGCCGCCGTCGCCAGCGCGCGCCTTGGCGCGAGGACCCTTCTTGTCGAGCGTTACAACTGCCTGGGCGGCGCCGCGACGATGCGCAATGTCGTCACCTATTGCGGCCTTTACACGCTCGGGGAGGCGCCGCGCCGCGTCGTTGGCGGCATCGCGGAAGAGGTCATGCAGGGCCTCCGGAAGCAGGGCGCTGTCGATGGGCCGCACCGGCATCGGGGCGTGTATGTCACCTTCGAGCCGGAAGCGGTGAAACCCGTTCTCGACGACCTGGCTGCGGCGGCGGGCGTCACCGTGATGTTCTCCGGCTTCGTTGCAGCCGCCGAACGAAGCGGCGACCGCGCGCGGACCGTCACCGTCGCCGGCCATTCGGGCCTGGAGACCTTCTCCGCCAAGGCGTTCGTGGACTGCACGGGCGAAGGCGATCTTGCCGCCTTTGCCGGCGCCAGCACGCGCTACGGCAACGGCGCCGATGTGAACCTGGGAACGCTCGGCACGCGGTTCGGCGGCGTTCCCCGCTCCGTTCCGGTGACGGCCGAGCGCATAGCGGAGGCCGTGGCGGGCCTCGGAGCAAGGGCGGACTCCGTTACCAAGGACCGCAGCGTCGTGGCGCGCCTGCCCATATCCGGCGATGTCGTGGTCTATCTGGCCTCGGAGGATTACGACCCGCGCGACAGCCTTTCCATGTCCGCCGCGGAGGCCGGGGGCCGGCGGCAGGCCTGGGTCTATCTGGATGCGCTGCGGACCATCGAGGGCTGCGAGAACGCCTATCTCGTCGCGACGGGCCCGGAATTCGGCACGCGCGAATCGCGGCATCTCAACTGCATGCGGCAATTTACCTGGGCCGACGTCGAAAACCGCGCGAGCTTCGACGACTGCATTGCGCTCGGCGGCTGGGGCGCGGAGTGGCATGAGCGCAGCACATATTGGAGCACCTTCGACTATGCGCCGGACCGCGGCGCCTACGAGATACCGCTCGGTTGCCTGCGCAGCATCGACACGGCCAACCTGTTCTGCGCCGGGCGCCTCGCCGACGGAGACCGGAAGGCGGGCGCCGCCATCCGGGTCATGGGAACCGCCTTCGCCACCGGCCAGGCCGCCGGCGTCGCCGCCGCGCTCGAAGCCGACGGGCGCTTTGCGGTGTCCGCCGTGCAGGCGGCGCTGAGGCGGCAGGACGCCATTCTGGACCCCGCCGACATCCCGGCGTAATTGCCGCCGGATCGTGAGCCGCCCGGAGAAAGCCTGCATGAAGCGTTTCCTGCCTGTCTTCGCCGCCGTTCTGGCCGCATGGACCGGAACGGCCTCCGCCCAGGACATTCCGCGGCCCGTGAAGCTGATGACGGTGGAAGCGCCTTCCGCCCATCTCACGCGGCAGTTTTTCGGCAAGGTTGCTGCAAGGCAAACGGTCGATCTCGCCTTCCAGACGGCCGGCCAGATCGTGCATTTCCCCGCAATCGAGGGGCGCATCGTCCCTGCCGGGGAGGTGATCGCCCGGCTCGATCTCGAGCCGTTCGAGCTGTCCCTGAAGCAGGCGCGCCTGCAGCGGGACCGGGCCCGCAGGAACGCCGAACGCCTGAAAAAGCTCCGGAAAGGCGCGGTCCGCCAGGCGAGCGTCGAAGATGCAGCCACCGAAGCCGGGCTGGCCGAGCTCGCGCTCAGCAATGCGGAATACGCCCTGAAGCACGCTACCCTTTACGCGCCGTTTGACGCGCTCGTGGCAAGCCGCATGGTAGCCAGGTTCGCGACGGTCAATGCCGGCACGCCGGTCGTCCGTCTCCATGACATGTCCGAAATCCGGATCGAGATCGACGTGCCGGAAGTGCTGTTCCAGCGCGCCGGGCGCGACCCGAATGTAACCCTTGCCGCCCGCTTCCCGGCCAGCGAGAGACTCTTCCCGGTCGAGGTGCGCGAGTTCAACGCCGAGACGTCCCGGATCGGGCAGACCTTCCGGGTCTCCCTGGGCATGCCGCCACCGGAGGCGCTCAATATTCTTCCCGGCTCCTCGGTCACGATTCTGGCGACCCTGCGCCGTCCCGGTTCGCGGATTGTCATTCCGGCATCCGCCATAGCCACGGGCACTGACGGCTCGGCCTCGGTCATGGTCTTTCGCGAGGTCGAGGGCGATGAAGGCGTTGTCGAGGCGAAACCGGTGACGCTCGCTGTCGGCAGCCGGGGGCAATTCGAGGCGGTCGAAGGCCTGTCGGCGGGTGAGGAAATCGTGGCGGCCGGAGCCGGCGCGCTGAAGGACGGCGCCAGGGTGCGCCGGTTCCGGGGACTGCAGAACTGAGGGTCGCGTCATGAACATTGCGCGCCGCAGTATCGAACGACCCCTTCCGACCTGGATCATCATCCTGATCTGCCTGGCCGGCGGCATCTGGGGTTTCCTCTCCCTCGGGCGGCTGGAGGACCCCGCCTTCACGATCAAGCAGGCGGTCGTCGAGACCCGCTATCCCGGGGCCTCGGCGCAGCAGGTCGCCGAAGAGGTCTCCGAACCGCTGGAGTCGGCCATTCAGAAGATGGGCGAGGTCGAACGGATCGAGTCGGTCAACCGCCCGGGCGTGTCGCTGATCGACGTGCATATCGAATCCGGATTCGACGGCTCCGAGCTACCGGCGATCTGGACAAAACTCAGGGCAAGGATCGAGAATGCGGCGCGGCGGCTGCCGCCGGGAGTCGGGACGCCCCTGGTGAACGACGGCTTCGGCGATGTGTTCGGCATCTATTACGCCGTCACCGCCGAGGGTTTCACCGATGCCGAGAAGCACCGCCTGGCCACGTTTCTCCGGCGCGAACTGCTCGCGGTCGAGGGCGTCGGCGATGTCAGCATTACGGGCCTCCCGGAAGAGGCGATTTTCGTCGAGCCGAACCTCGCCCTTGCCGTCAATCTGAATGTCCCGCCGCAGGCCATCGCCGCAGCCATCGCCAACGCAAATTCCGTCGTCGATGCCGGCGCCACCGACACGGCCCGCATCGCCGCGCCCGCCGGGTCGGACACCGTGTCGGAGATCGCCGGCCTGTCGGTCGGCGTCGGCGGCGAAACGATCAATCTCACCGACCTCGCCGAGGTCAGCCGCGGTCGGCAGCCCGATCCCCGCCTGATCGTCCGCTTCGATGGCGTCGAAGCCTTCACCATCGGTGTCGCAGGCCTGGCAACGGAGAATATCGTGGCCGTCGGCAAGCGGGTGGAACAGCGCCTTGCCGCGCTCCAGCGGGACATTCCCGTCGGAGTCGAGCTGCATCCGATCTATCGCCAGCACCGGGTCGTCGAGGAGGCATCCAACGACTTTCTCGTCAATCTGGCGATGTCCGTGGGCATCGTGACGATCGTGCTTGCGCTGTTCATGGGATGGCGCGCCGGCGCAGTCGTTGGATCGACGCTGTTGCTGACAGTCGTCGGCACACTTCTTTTCATGATGATCTTCTCCATCGAGATGGAGCGCATTTCGCTGGGCGGCCTGATTATCGCGATGGGCATGCTTGTGGATAACGCCATCGTGGTCGCCGAGGGCATGCAGATCGCGATGCTGCGGGGCAAATCCTCGCGCGATGCGGCCGACGAGGCCGCCTCCAGAACCCAGATCCCGCTACTCGGCGCCACCGTTATCGGCATCATGGCGTTCGCGGGGATCGGCCTCAGTCCGGACTCGACCGGCGAGTTCCTGTTTTCCCTGTTCGCCGTTATCGGCATCTCCCTCCTGCTGTCCTGGATACTCGCAGTGACCGTGACGCCGCTGTTGGGCCACTACTTTTTCAAACAGGGCGGCGCGGAAGAGGTCGCCTATAGCAGCCTTCCGTTCCGGGCCTACGGGGCGCTGCTGCGCGGCGCGCTGAAACTGCGCTGGCTGGCGATCGTCGCCTTGATCGGCGTGACGGCGGCGTCCCTGTTCGGCTTTACCCAGATCCGGCAGCAGTTCTTTCCAGACTCCAACACGCCGGTCTTCTTCGTCCATTACAAGCTGCCGCAGGGAACCGATATTCATCGCGTGTCCGAAGACCTTGCGAAAGTCGAGGCGTGGCTGACCGGGCGCGAGGAGGTCGAATCGGTTGCAACCTTCATCGGCCGAGGCGCATCGCGTTTCGTGTTGACCTATTCGGCCCGGAAGGAGAATCCAAGCTACGGACACCTTATCGTCCGCACCCGGGCTCTCGACCGGATTCCGGCGCTGCAGGCCGATCTGGAGGCTTTCGGCCGGAGCAGCTTCCCGGAAGGCGAGTTCAGCACCCGGCGGCTGGTTTTCGGCCCGGGCGGCGGCGATCCGATCCAGGTCCGCTTCTCCGGCGGCGACCCGGACATCCTCCGCAGGCTCGGCGAGGAGGCGGTCGCCCGGATGGCCGCCGCATCGGACGATCTGAAGCACGTCAGGACCGACTGGCGCGAACGCGAACTGGTCATTGCCCCCGTTTACGCCAGCGCCCGGGCGCAGACCGCGGGCCTTGCGCGCGAGGACATCGCATCGGCGCTCAAATTCGCCACCGACGGCCTCCGCGCCGGCGTCTATCGGGAAGGCGAGCGGCTGATCCCGATTATCGTGCGCCTGCCTCGCGAGGCCGGGCTCGGTCTGGGCGACCAGATGGTCTGGTCCGCCACGGCCGCCGCTTTTGTGCCCATAGAACAGGCGATCGACGGCTTCTCCTGGGAAGCGCAGGATACGCTGGTTCACCGGCGGGACCGCCTGCCGACCCTGACAGTGTCGGCCGATATCCCGCCCGACAGGACCGCTGCCGAGGTTCATGCCGCAATCCGCAAGACGGTTGAGGACATGCCTCTGCCCCCGGGCTACCGGATGGCATGGGGCGGGGAATTCGAGTCTTCGGGCAAGGCGCAATCCGGCCTTGCAGCGCAACTGCCGCTCAGCTTCATCGTGATGGTGCTGATCTCGATCCTGCTGTTCAACGCCTTGCGCCAGCCGCTGATTATCTGGCTGCTGGTTCCCATGGCGGTGAACGGCGTCGTCATCGGGCTTCTCGGAACGGGGCTGCCCTTCACCTTCACCGCCCTGCTCGGGCTGCTCAGCCTCTCCGGCATGCTCATCAAGAACGGCATCGTTCTGGTCGAGGAAATCGATCTCGTCCGGCGGGATGGCAGGGCATTGAACGAGGCCATCGAGACGGCCTGCAAATCGCGTCTGCGCCCGGTGGTCCTTGCGGCGGCCACCACGATCCTCGGCATGACGCCTCTGCTGACCGATGCTTTCTTCGTCTCCATGGCGGCGACCATCATGAGCGGGCTGGCCTTCGCCTCGCTCCTGACGCTGGTCGCGGCGCCAGTCCTTTATTTCGTGCTGTTTGCGGGCGAGGAGCGCCGCCGTATCGCCTCCGGGCGGGCGGCGGCCTGAAGCGCGGGTCATACCAACGGCGCCGGGCTGAAACTCACGGGCAAATGCCGCCCGGCGCCCCGCCTCTCCTCGTCCTGAGTAGCGTCCGCGCCGGCGGGCGCGTATCGAAGGGCCGGGGCTACGGTAGGGAGGGGACGCTGGCGCTTCCCTTTTATTCCCGCGAAAGGGCGGCGGCCCTACGCCTTCGGCGCGGCAATCAGGCCGTAATGCTGCGGCTGGCGGTGGAGGGCGAAGTCGAAGATCTGGCGGCGTATTTCGTCGCAGCGGTCGAGGTCGCAATCGACCACGACCACTTCATCGCCGACGCCCTGGGCCATGGCGACGATTTCGCCCGTCGGCGCGATGATGGCGCTCTGGCCGATCAGGTCGCAGCCTTCCTCGCGGCCCGCCTTGGCGACGCCGACCACCCAATTGCCGTTCTGGTAGGCGCCGGCCTGCATGGAAAGATGGTTGTGGAACCACATCAGATGGTCGTGCTCGGGCACGGGCGGATTGTGGCTCGGCGTGTTGTAGCCGAGCATGACGAGTTCGACCCCCTGCAACCCCATGACCCGGTATGTTTCCGGCCAGCGGCGGTCATTGCAGATGCACATGCCCATCTTGCCGCCGAAAGCCTCGAACACGGGGAAGCCCAAATCGCCCGGTTCGAAATAGGCCTTCTCCAGATGCTGGAACGGCCGCCAGGGCTCGTGTTCGGCATGGCCGGGAAGGTGGACCTTGCGGTATTTGCCGACGATCTCACCCTTGCCATTCACCAGGATCGAGGTGTTGAAGCGCCGCTTGCCGCCGTCCGCCTCCCGGACCAGCTCCGCATAGCCGAGACAGAAGCCGACGCCGAGCTCCGCCGCCAGTTCGAACAGCGGGCGGACGGGCGGATTCGGCATCTCGGTCTCGTAGAAGGCGTCGAGCTCGGCTTCGTCCTCAAGATACCAGCGGGGGAAGAAGCTGGTGAGCGCGAGTTCCGGGAAGACCACGACATGCGCGCCCTTGGCGTGGGCCTCGCGCATCATCTCCGACACGCGCGCGACGCAGGACTGGCGCGACTCCTCGCGGGCGATGGGGCCCATCTGGGCGGCGGCAACGCCTATTCGTCTCGCCATGGCGCTTTCCTTTCAGGCTTCACGCGGGCCCGGCGCCCGGCGCCAGATGGCAGGCGACCTGGTGGCCGGACGCGACGAGGCGCATGGCCGGCTCCTCGACGCGGCAGCGCGCCTCGGCCAGCGGGCAGCGCGTGTGGAAACGGCAGCCCGTCGGCGGGTTGATCGGGCTCGGAATGTCGCCCTTCAGGATGATGCGCTCGCGCTTTGCGCCGGGTTCCGGCGCGGGCGCGGCGGACAACAGGGCGCGCGTATAGGGATGGCGGGGATCGGCGAAGAGCGTCTCCCGGTCCGTGAGCTCGACGATCTTGCCGAGATACATGACCGCGACCCGGTGGCTGATATGCTCGACCACGGCGAGGTCGTGGCTGATGAAGAGATAGGCGAGGTCGAACTCGTCCTGCAGGTCCATCAGCAGGTTCAGCACCTGCGCCTGCACCGAAACATCGAGCGCGGAGACCGGTTCGTCCGCCACAATCAGTCCGGGTTCCAGCGCGAGCGCACGCGCCACGCCGAGACGCTGGCGCTGGCCGCCGGAGAATTCGTGCGGATATTTGACCATCTGGTCCGGCCGGAGGCCCACCCGGCCGAAAAGCGCACGCACGCGCTCCTCTATCTCCACCCGCGGGATTTCGCTGTAATTCTCCAGCGGCTCGGCAACGATGCGCCGCGCCGAAAGCCGGGGATTGAGCGAGGCGTAGGGGTCCTGGAACACCATCTGCATCTGCCGGCGGAGCGTCCGCATGCGCGCCGCGCCCGCATGGGTCACATCCTCGCCGCGCACCAGTATTTCGCCCGAGGTCGGGTCGATCAGGCGCAGCACCGTCTTGCCGACCGTGGACTTGCCCGAGCCGCTCTCGCCGACAAGGCCCAGCGTCTCGCCCCGGCGGATATCGAAGCTGACGCCGTCGACGGCCAGCACCGACCCGACCCTGCGCCTGAGAAGGCCCGCATGGACCGGGAAATGCTTCTTGAGGTCGCGGACCTCGAGAACGGTGTCCTTGTCGCTCATGCCGCCTGCTCCGCCACCCGTTCCCACTCCCAGCACGCGACCAGGCGGCCTCCATCCCGGTTTTCGAGCCCCGGCGCCTCGGCCCGGCAGCGCTCCTGCGCAAAGGGGCAGCGCGGCGCGAAGGTGCAGCCGGGCATTTCCTGACGGAGCGAGGGCACCACCCCCGGAATCTCGGCAAGGCGCCCCCGCCTGCCGGACAGCGCCCGCGCGGCGAGTTTGGGGATCGAACCCATGAGACCCAGCGTGTAGGGATGCAGCGGCCGCGCGAAGAGGTCCGCCACCGCCGCCTCCTCCACCTTGCGGCCGGCATACATGACCACGACGCGCTGCGCCGTTTCCGCCACCACGCCCAGATCGTGGGTGATGAACACGATCGCGGCCCCGATCTGCTCCTTCAACTGGAGCATCAGGTCGAGAATCTGCGCCTGGATGGTGACATCGAGCGCCGTGGTCGGCTCGTCCGCAATCAGGATCGACGGATTGCAGGCGAGCGCCATGGCGATCATCACGCGCTGGCGCATGCCGCCCGAAAGCTGGTGGGGATATTCGCTGGCGCGGCGCCGGGGCTCGGGAATCTGCACGATGTCCAGCATCTCCACCGCGCGCTCGGCGGCGGCGCGCCGCCCGAGGCCCTGGTGCAGTTCCAGCGACTCCGCGATCTGCCGGCCCACCGGCATGACGGGATTGAGCGAGGTCATCGGCTCCTGGAAGATCATGGAAATGCGGTTGCCCCGGATCTCCCGCATGCGCTCCTCGGTCGCCTGCAGCAGGTCCTCGCCGTCGAACAGGATGCGCCCCGCCTCGATTTTCGCGGGCGGGACCGGCAGCAGCCGCAGAACGGACATCGCCGTCACGCTCTTGCCGCAGCCGGACTCGCCGACGATGGACAGCGTCTCGCCCCGGTCCACCCTGATCGAGACGCCGTCCACGGCCCGCACGATGCCGTCGCGGGTGTGGAAATGCGTCTTGAGGCCGTCGATCTCCAGGATTGCGCCGCTCGCCATCGGGCTACATCCGCCGGGCGATGCGGGGGTCGAGGGAATCGCGCAGGCCGTCTCCCAATATATTCACCGCCAGCACGGTGACGGCGAGGAAGATGCCGGGGAAGAAGATCATCCAGGGCGCGAACTGGAAGTAGGTCCGCCCTTCGGCCATGATATTGCCCCAGCTCGGGATTTCCGGCGGCGTGCCGGCCCCGAGGAAGGACAGGATCGCCTCGATCACCACCGCCGAGGCGCACACATAAGTCGCCTGCACGATGAGCGGCGCCAGTGTATTCGGCAGAATGTGCTTCAGCAGGATTTTCGGCAAGCGCGTGCCCACGGAGACCGCAGCCTCGACATAGGGCTGCTCGCGCACGGTCAGCACCACCGCGCGGACGAGGCGCACGACGCGCGGAATCTCCGGGATGGTGATCGCGATGATGACATTGACGATGCTGGCGCCCGCCAGGCTGATGAGAGCGATCGCGAGCAACACGCCCGGAATGGCCATCAGGCCGTCCATGACCCGCATCACGACCGCATCGACCCAGCGGACATAACCCGCGACCAGACCAACGGAAAGCCCGATGACGGTGCTGATCGCCGCCACGGCGATCCCGACCATAAGCGAGATCTGCCCGCCATAAATGGTGCGCGCATAGACATCCCGGCCGAGGAAATCGGCGCCGAACCAGAAGGCTTCGCTCGGCGGTTTCAGCCGGTTGATCGGGTTGAGCCGGAGCGGGTCGGGGGCAATCAGGGGCGCCGCCACCGCTGCCAGGGCCATGAGGATCAGGATGCCCCCTCCGACGATCACCGTCGGGTGGCGGCGGGAATATTCCCGGAAGCGCGCCCAGGCGCCGGGGCGCGGGCCCTCGTCCTCGACTTCGCCGGGGAACGCGGCGGCCTGCGGCGCGTCGGCCATCAGTAGCGGATCCTCGGGTCGAGAACGGTGTAGGAGAGGTCGATGACGAGGTTCACGATGACATAGGCGCCCGAGAAGATGAGGATGACGCCCTGGATAATCGGGTAGTCGCGCCTCAGCACCGCATCGATGGTGAGCCGCCCGAGACCCGGAATGTTGAAGACGCTTTCCGTGACCACAACGCCGCCGATCAGCAGCGCGATGCCGATGCCGATGATGGTGACGATGGGCACGGAGGCGTTGCGAAGCGCATGGCGGATGAGGAGCGCGTTGTTGTCGAGGCCCTTCGCTTTCGCCGTGCGCATATAGTCTTCGGTCAGCACCTCGAGCATGCTCGCGCGGGTGATGCGGGCGATCAGCGCCACATAGATGATGCCGAGCGCCACCGTGGGCAGGGTGATCGAGCGCAGGAACGGCCAGAAGCCCTCGCCGATGGGCTTGTAACCCTGCACCGGGAACCAGCCGAGCGTGATGGAGAAGAGCCACATCATGGCGTAGCCGATCACGAATACCGGCACCGAGAAGCCCAGCACGGCGAAGACCATGATGACCCGGTCCGTCAGCGTGCCCGCCTTCCAGGCGGCGATGACGCCCATCGGCACGGCGACCAGGATGGCGAAGACGATGGTGGCGATGGCGAGCGCGAGCGTCGGCTCCAGACGCTGGCCGATCAACTTGGAGACCGGCAGGTTGGAGAAGATGGAGGTGCCGAGGTCGCCGGAGAGCAGGGCCCCTACCCAGCTGAAGAACTGGACATGGAGCGGCTCGTTCAGCCCGAGCCGCTCGCGGATTTTCTCGATGTCCTCCGGCCGCGCATAGTCGCCGGCGATGACCACGGCCGGGTCCCCGGGCGTCAGATGCAGCAGCATGAAGACGGCAATGCCCACGACCGCCATGACGGGCAGGGTCGCCAGCAGCCGGCGGGCGATATAGGCGTACATTCAGGTCCGATCCGAAAAAGACGCCGCCGGGCGGGAACGGTCCCGCCCAGCGGCTCCGGAACCCGTCATCCGGCGTCCTTGGAGATATTCCAGAAGAACGGCACCGGGGATACCAGCACGCCCTTCAGGCCCTTGCGCCAGGCCACCGGCTGGAACCACTGGCCGTAGTTCACATAAGGCACCAGATGGTCGAAGAGGCGGCCCTGCAGCTTGTCGATGATCGCCTTCTTCTTCATCGGGTCCGCCTCGCGGGCGAACTGGTCGCGGAGCATTTCGGTCTCCTCGTCCGTCGGCCAGCCGAACCAGGCCTTCTCGACGCCACCGCCGGACACGCCGATATTGGCGATCGGCGAGGTCGCGTCAGCGCCCGTCGCATAGGTGTGGAAGATGTTCCAGCCGCCGTCGGCCGGGCTCTTCTTCTCCGCGCGCCGGGAGGTCAGCGTGGACCAGTCCATCGCCTGCACTTCCACATCCATGCCGATATCGCGCAGCACCTGCGCCGTCACCAGCGCGGCGTTGTTCAGCACCGGAATGTCGGTGGACTGCATCAGGATGATCTTCTCACCCTTGTAGCCGGCCTCGGCCAGAAGCTGCTTGGCCATCTCCTGGTCGTGCGACCGGAGCGCGTCCACGCCCACATCGGATTCGTTCGGCGTGCCGCAGATGAAATAGGCCGCGCATTCCTTGTAGAGCTTCGGGTCGCCGACGATGGCCTGCAGATACACGGCTTGGTTCACGGCGTAGAGCAACGCCCGGCGCGCCTTCGGGTTGTCGAAGGGCGGGTGCAGGTGGTTCGGCCGGAGCCAGCCCTGCGTGCCGAGCGGGTCGATCACGGCGAGCTCCACATTCTCGTTCTGCTCCAGCAGCGGCACCATATCGACGGCCGGGGTCTCCCAGAGATCGACCTCGCCATTGATGAGCGCGTTCATCGCCGTCGCGGGATCGGGAATGTAGATCCACTCGACCCGGTCGAAATTCACCACCTTGCCGCCGGCCGCGCCCGACGCGGCCTCGCTGCGCGGCATATAGTCGTCGTTCCTGACATAAACGACCTTGGAGCCCGGCACCCACTCGTCCTTGGCGAACCGGAACGGGCCGGAGCCGACGACCTCGGGCACCTGCTCGAAGGCGTCCGTCTCGGCATGCTCCTTCTTCATCATGAAGGGCGTGTTGGAGCTGATCTTGCCAAGCGAGTCGAGCACCAGGCCGTAGGGCTCGTTCAGGGTGAGCGTGAAGGTGTTGTCATCGACGGCCTTCAGCTCCTTGGTGAAGTCCATGAGCTTCTGGCCCATGCCGTCGCGCTTGCCCCAGCGCAGGATGGAGGCCACGCAGTCCTCGGCCTTCACCGGGTCGCCGTCATGCCATTTCAGGCCGTCGCGCAGCGTGAAGGTATAGACGAGGCCGTCATCGCTTACGGAATGCTCACCGACCATCTGCGGGTGGACGTTCAGCTTTTCGTCCTGGGCGAAAAGCGTGTCATAGACCATGTAGCCGTGATTGCGGGTGATGTAGGCCGTGGTCCAGATCGGATCCAGGTTCTTCAGGTCCGCATGCGGCACGATGCGCAGCACCGACTCCGCCGATGCGGACCCGATGCCGAGGCCGAGCGCCATCGGCGCCGCAGCCAGCGCGGCAAGCGCCGTGCGTCTCGTGGTGGTCCAGAAGCGTTGCATGTTCGCTAGCCCTCCCATTGGCAAGGGCCCACGCGCGCCACTGTCCCGGATGGCAATCGGCAACCCGCGCGGGCCGGTCGAGCGGGCATGCTAGCATGGCGCGCGCGCTTGTCACACTTGCCTGCGACCGGCGCTTAGGCAGCAATGTCGTGGCCTCGAGACATTGCGTGTTTCGACGGCCGCTCTATGGTCCCTCTCCGATGACCGACAGTTTCGACTATGTGATCGTCGGGTCCGGCTCGGCGGGCTCGGTGCTGGCCGCTAGGCTCGCCGCGGGCGGCGTCCAGTCCGTCTGCGTGCTGGAAGCCGGGCCGCCGGACCGCCATCCCTTCATCCATATTCCCGCCGGCTTCATGAAGACGCTGACGAACCCGGCGGTGAACTGGCTCTACTCCGCCGAACCGAGCGAGTGGACCGGCGGCCGGCGCATTCACGCGCCGCGCGGCAAGACGCTCGGCGGCTCCAGCTCCATCAACGGCCATATCTACAACCGCGGCCAGCGGCTCGACTATGACGGCTGGGCGCAGCTCGGCAATCGCGGCTGGGGCTACGGCGACGTGCTGCCCTATTTCAAGCGCACCGAGAGGCGCATCGGCGAGGGCGACGACATCTTCCGCGGCCGCGAGGGCGGCCTGGTCGTGACCGACAACCCCTACCGCCACCCGCTTTGCGAGGCTTTCATCGAGGGCGCGGTCGGGCTCGGCATCCCCCGCAACCCGGACTATAACGGCGCCGAGCAGGACGGCGTCGGCTATTTCCAGCGCGCGATCCACAAGGGCCGGCGGGTGAGCGCGGCGCGCGGGTTCCTGCGTCCGGCCATGCGCCGGCGCGACACAATGCTCGATGTGCGCACCCATGCCCATGCGACGCGCATCCTGTTCGAAGGCAAGCGCGCGGTCGGCGTGCGCTACCGCACGGACGGCAACCCCTATGAGGTCCGCGCGCGCCGCGAGGTCATCCTTTGTGGCGGCACTGTCAATTCGCCGCAATTGCTGCAGGTCTCGGGCGTCGGGCCGCCGGAATTGCTGGGCCGCTTCGGCATCCCGGTGCTGCACGCGCTGCCGGGCGTCGGCGAGAACCTGCACGACCATTACGCCGTGCGGATCGTCGCGCGGGTCCGGGACATGGAGACGATCAACCAGCGCGTCCGGGGGCCGGCCCTGCTTGCCGAGATCGCCCGCTATTTCGCCGGCGGCGAGAGTGTGCTGGGGCTCGCGCCGTCGCTGGTGCATGTGTTCTGGAAATCGGACCCGTCGCTCGACAAGGGCGATCTCCAGATGACCTTCACGCCGGCGAGCTACAAGGAAGGCGTGCAGGCAGCGCTCGACGACCATCCCGCGATGACGATTGCGCCCTGGCAGCAGCGCCCGGAAAGCCGCGGCCATATCCGCATCACCTCGGCCGACCCCCTGGCGCCGCCCGAAATCCAGCCCAACTATCTTGCGCATGAGATGGACCGGCAGGTGCTGCTGAGCGGACTCAGGCTCGCGCGCCGCCTGCTGCGCACGCCGGAACTCGCGCCCTACAATGCCGGCGAAGAATATCCCGGCGACGGTGTCGAGAGCGATGACGAGTGGCTCGACATCGCCCGCCAGCGGGGCACGACCACCTTCCACCTGGTCGGGTCCTGCCATATGGGGCCGGAGACGGATCGCCTCGCTGTCGTGGACGACCGGCTTCGCGTCCGCGGGCTGGACGGCCTCAGGGTCGCCGACGCTTCGGTCATCCCGCGCATGCCGTCCGCCAATACCAACGCCGCCACGCTGATGATCGCGGAGAAGGCAGTCGACATGATCCTCGACCGGCCGGCGCCCGCGCCCGTCATCCTTCCCGACTGACAGGACAAGCCCTGACCGTGGCCGCAGCCGACCTCCTGCCGCTGTTCATGTTCGCGGCGCTCGCCGCTTTCCTCTTCACCGGTTTCCCCGTGGCCTTCGGGCTCGCCGGGCTGACGATCCTGTTCGGCATCGTCGGCAACCTGATGGGCGTGTTCGAATACATCGAATTCACCAACATGGTGTACCGCATCTGGGGCGGCGTGGCGGAGAACCTGGTGCTGACGGCCGTGCCCACCTTCGTCTTCATGGGCGTGATGATGGAGCGGAGCGGCATTGCGCAGGACCTGCTCTACTGCCTCCAGGTGCTGCTGAAACGCGTTCCCGGCGGCCTCGCGCTGTCGGTCACCGTAATGGGCACCATCATGGCGGCGATGACCGGCATTATCGGCGCGTCGGTCACGCTGATGAGCGTGCTCGCCCTGCCCCACATGCTGAAGGCGAAATACGACCATGCGCTCGCCTGCGGCACGATCTGCGCTGCCGGCACGCTCGGCATCCTCATCCCGCCCTCGATCCTGCTGGTCATCATGGGCGACCTGATGGCGGTCTCGGTCGGCAATCTCTTCCTCGCCGCGCTCTTCCCCGGACTGCTGCTCTCCGGCCTCTACTTCGTCTATATCTCGTCCTATTCCGCGATCCGGCCACAGGTCGCCCCGCCGCTCGACTCGCTCGAAGGCCCGCAGACGGTTCCGGCTTACGCCGTCATGCTGCTCAAGGGGTTCATCCCGCCGGCGGCGCTCATCCTGATGATAAAGGTTGCGATCTTCGGCGGCTGGGCGACGCCGACCGAGGGCGGCGCCGTCGGCGCGTTCGGCGCGACGCTGCTCGCAATCGCCAACGGGCGCTTCACGCTCGACCTGATGAAGGACTGCTGCGACCGCACGGCGCTCACGGTCGCGATGATTTTCTTCGTCTTCGTCGGCGCCACCGGCTTCTCCTATGTCTTCCGCTCGCTCGGCGGGGACGAGGTGGTGGACCATCTCATCCTCTCGGTCGGGCTCGGAAACTGGGGCTTGCTGATCGTGCTCATGGCGATCGTGTTCGTGCTGGGCTTCTTCCTCGACTGGGTGGAGATCACGCTGATCGTGTTGCCGGTCTTCCTGCCCATCGTCGATACCCTGACCTTCGGCGCGCATGTGCCGGACCATGAGGTCATTTACTGGTTCGCGATCCTGATCGCGGTCAATCTCCAGACCTCCTTCCTGACGCCGCCCTTCGGCTTTGCGCTCTTCTACATGAAGGGCGTGGCGCCGCCCGAGGTGAAGCTGACGGCGATCTACCGCGGCATCGTGCCCTTCGTGGTGCTGCAGGTGATCGGCCTCACGACGGTCATCGCCTGGCCCGATATCGCGCTCTGGCTGCCCCGCCAGTTGCTCGACTGACCGCTTGCCCCGACCGGCCCCTTTGGGCGACACTGAAGGCATGAACGACGCTCCGGATTCCGGCGACCCCGGCGGCGGACCGGCGAGCGGCCCGGGAAGGGATGCGCCGGCGCCGACGCGACGGGAGACCGTGCCGGCGCTTGAGGAAATTCTGAACGAGCCGTTCAGGGTGCTGGACCACGGCTTTGTGCGCGTCGTCGATTACATGGGCAGCGACAACGCCATCGTGCAGGCGGCGCGGGTTTCCTACGGCAAGGGCACGAAGCGCCGGTCCGCCGATGCAGCGCTCATCCGCTACCTGCTCCGCCACCGGCACACCACGCCCTTCGAGATGTGCGAGATCAAGCTGCATATCAAGCTGCCGATCTTCGTCGCGCGCCAGTGGATCCGCCACCGCACGGCGAATGTGAACGAGTATTCCGCCCGGTATTCGAAGATGGACCGGGACTACTACATACCCGACCCGGAATATCTCCAGGCCCTGCTGGAAGAGCGCAACCGGAAACTCCGTGAGAGGAGGGCCCAGCCCGACCTGTTCGAACCGAGGCAGCCCGAGGCGCCCGTCCATGAACTCGCCAGCCAGTCGGACGCGAACAAGCAGGGCCGGGAAGGTCTTTTGACGGCGGCGGAAGTCGACGATTCCCTGTCCAGGCTGGACTGGGTTTCAAGCCGTACCTACGGCGTTTACAGAAACCTGCTCAACGAGGACGAAGACGGCGAAAAAATCCGGGAGGACCGGTCCGGCATCGCGCGCGAACTCGCCCGAGCCGTGCTGCCGGTGAACTACTACACCCAGTTCTACTGGAAATGCGACCTGCACAACCTGCTGCACTTCCTGTCGCTGCGCGCCGACAGCCATGCGCAATACGAAATCCGCGCCTATGCCGACCTCATTCTCGACGAGATCGTGAAGCGCTGGGTGCCGGTGGCATACCGCGCCTTCCAGGATTATGTGCATCATGCGGCCTCCCTCTCCGCCGGCGCTCTCGACGTCGTGCGGCGTATGCTCGCGGGCGAACAGGTCACGCAGGACAGCAGCAGCCTCTCCCCGCGCGAATGGCGCGAACTGATGGCCATACTGGACAAAGAGCCTTAGCTGCCGGCCTCAACCCTCGGAGAAAGCAATGAAAATCGAACTTCACCACATCAATGTCTGCACGAAGAACGTGCCCGGGCTGGACGAGTTCTACCGCTCGGTCTTCGGCATGGAGACCATGGAGGGCCGAGAGGACAAGCGGGACCTGAACCAGGGCTATTCGGGCGGCGTCTCCTTCCTGACCGACGGACGCACCGAGTTCCACCTCGCCACGCAGGATTTGGGCGTCGGGCACCGCATGGGCCAAGCCGTCAACCCGCTGGAGCGCGGGCATATCGCTTTCCGCACGGACGACATCGAGGCGGTCAAGAAGCGCCTAACCGATCTCGGCATCCCCTTTTCGGACTACGGCGCCTGGGCCATGGGCGGCTGGTACCAGATCTTCTTCCAGGACCCCGAGGGCACGATCATCGAGATACACCAGCCCGGCTACGAATAATGCCGACAGGTCGGGCTATACTGCCTCCGCTTTCACACAGGACATCCGCATCATGCAGTTTCGCAATCTGGGCCGCTCCGGCCTGCAGGTCTCGCTCGTCGGCGTCGGCTGCAACAATTTCGGCCAGCGGCTTGACCAGGCCGGCACCGACGCCGTGGTCCACGCCGCTCTCGACGCGGGCATCACGCTGTTCGACACCGCCGACATCTACGGGGGGCGCGGCAAGTCGGAGGAGTTCCTCGGCAAGTCGCTCGGCGCGCGCCGCAAGGACATCGTGCTGGCCAGCAAGTTCGGCATGCGCATGGCGGACGGCCCCTACGGCATCGGCGCGGCGCGCTACTACATCATGCACGCGGTCGAGGCGAGCCTCCGGCGGCTCGGAACCGACTGGATCGACCTCTACCAGATCCATCAGCCCGACCCGCTGACCCCCATCGAGGAGACGCTGCGCGCGCTCGACGACCTCATCCGCCAGGGCAAGGTGCGCTATATCGGCCACTCCAATTTCGCCGCCTGGCAGACCGTCGAGGCGGAGTTGACCGCGGAGATGCACGGCCTCAACGCTTTCGTCTCGGCCCAGGACGAATACAGCCTCGTCGTGCGCGACCTGGAAGACGACCGGCTGGCGATGATGGAGAAATACGACCTCGGACTGCTGCCCTTCTTCCCGCTAGCGAGCGGCCTGCTGACCGGCAAACACGGCGACAGGCCGCTGGCCGGTACGCGCATGGCCGATACGAGCCGCTTCGTGGACCGCTACTGGACGAACGCCAATCTCGCCATGATCCGCGAGCTGACCGCTTTTGCGCGCGAACGCGGCCGGACCATGCTGGAGCTCGCCATGTCCTGGCTGGCGGCCCGCCCGCAGGTCTCCAGCGTCATCGCCGGCGCCATGACGCCGGGGCAGATCGAGACCAATGCAACCGCCTGCGACTGGACGATGTCGGCTGACGAACTCGCGGCCATCGACGAAATCCGGGACCGCACCCAGCCATGAACCGGCCCCGCGCCTCCGGGCGCCCTCTCATGGCGCTGCCGGGGCCGACCAACATCCCGGAGCCGATTCTCAGGGCGATGGACCGCCCGACCGAGGACTTCAACAGCCCGGCCTTCGAGGCGCTGGCGGCAGGCTGCTACCGGGACCTGAAACGGGTCTTCAAGACGGACGGCACCATCCTCTGCTGGGCCTCCTCCGGCCACGGGGCATGGGAGAGCACCATCGTCAACCTGTTCCGGGCGGGCGATACCATCGTCATTCCGGAAACCGGCGCGTTCTCCACCTGGTGGGCGGAAATGGCGGGCCTTTTCGGGGTCGAGGTGGTGTCGCTGCCGGGCGACTGGCGCAGCGCCGCGGATCCGAACGCCATCGAGGACGTGCTGCGGAAAGACACGGCCCGGCGCATCCGGGCGGTCGGCGTCGTCCACAGCGAGACCTCGACCGGCGTGCTGAGCGATGTGGCGGCCGTGCGCCGGGCAATGGATGCGGCGGGCCACGACGCGCTGCTGATGGTCGATACCATCTCCTCGCTCGCCTCGATGGATTACCGCATGGACGAGTGGGGCGCGGATGTCACCGTCGGCGGCTCGCAAAAGGGGCTGATGCTGCCGACAGGCCTCGGCATCGTCGGGCTGAACGACCGGGCGCTCGCCATTGCCAGGGAGGGCGGCTCACCGCGCCGCTACTGGAGCTGGCAGCGCATGCTGGACCTCGGCGGCGACCTGCCGAAATTCCCCGGCACCGCGCCGACCCAGATCTTCTCCGGCATGCGGGTCGCGCTCGACCTGCTGTTCGAGGAGGGACTGGACAATGTGTTCGCCCGCCATCGCCGGATGGCCGATCTCGTGCGGCTCGCCGTCGAGGAATGGGGGCTCGAACTGAATGCGCGCCGCCCGGAAGAGCGGTCCGACACGGTAACTGCCGTGCGCTGGCCGGAGGGCCACGACCCCAACGCCTTTCGCGACAGCCTGCGGGACCGCTTCAATGTCTCGATCAGCCACGGCCTGCTCGACCTCGCCGGCAAGATCGTCCGCATCGGCCATCTGGGCGATCTGAACGAGACGATGGTGCTCGGCCTCCTCGGCGCCATCGAGGCCAACCTCGCCATTGACGGCGTCCCACACACCCCGGGCGGCGCGCGAAAGGCCATCGAACAGGTGGCCGCCGACCGGGCCTGACGAACGGCGGAGGTCGCAACGGCAAATTCGTCTGGCTCTCGACAAATTCGCCGAACGCCAGCCTGTACGGAAAGCGCAGTAGGCAGCGTCATGCAGACGAAGGCGGGCGCGGCGGCGGAGCCTGTCTTCACTTCGCATGAGAGAGTCGTTCTTTCGGCAGCGGACTGGAAGGCTTTCCATGATGCGCTGCTCGACCCGCCGGAGCCGAACGCGATGTTGAGCAAAGCGGCTCGCCGCTATCGCGAGCGCCGCGGTGAATGAGCCTCCACCCGTCATCGGGCCGCTCAGCCCTATCCATATGAATGGCTGCGCGTTTAGTACCGTATCCGGCCGGATTGAAACGGGCTGCGGCCCTTCGATACGCCGCTTCGCGGCTACTCAGGGTGAGGGCGGGGTGAAGGCGGAGCTCCTGGAACTTCCTCATCCCGAGTAGCAACGCCAGCCGCGTATCGAGAGCCTGTCCTGAGCTTGCCGAAGGGGACGGCGGGGCATCCTTCGATACGCGCCCGCTGGCGCGGTCGCTACTCAGGATGAGGACGAAGGACCCGGGCTGCGGTA
>JAJECF010000077.1 GCA_022822125.1 Alphaproteobacteria bacterium | reverse complement strand
CTTCGACAAGCTCAGGACAGGCTCCCTTCGACAGGCTCAGGACAGGCCCTTCGATACGCCGCTTCGCGGCTACTCAGGATGAGGTTCGATACGCGGCTCCGCCGCTACTCGGGATGAGGAAGCCTTGGAACGCGCCTCCATCCCCTTCCTCACCCTGAGTAGCGACCGCGTCAGCGGGCGCGTATCGAAGGAGCCTGTCCTGAGCCTGTCGAAGGGCCGCTGCCCGTTTCAAACCGGTCGGATTCCGCTCTAGAAGAGCGGCGAGGAGCCCCGGCCGAACTCGGGATAGGCCTCCATGCCGAGCTCGGTCTTGTCGAGGCCGTCATCCTCCGCTTCTCCGGAGGCGCGGATGCCCATCAGGACCTTGAGCGCGAACCACGCCCCGAGCGAGACGATGAAGACGAAGGCGCCGATGGCCATTATGCCGACAAGCTGCGTGACGAAATCGCCGCCGCCGAATATGCCGACCGCCAGCGTGCCCCAGATGCCGGCGACCAGATGGGCCGAGATCGCGCCCACCACATCGTCGACCTTCAGCCGGTCGAGCGCCGGCACCGCATAGACCACCAGCACGCCGCCGACGCCGCCGATGACGAGCGCAAGCACATGGTTCTGGAGGTCCGGGCCGGCGGTGATCGAGACGAGGCCGGCGATGGCGCCGTTCAGCGCCAGCGTCAGGTCGATCTTGCGATACATGGCGTAGCTCGTCGCCATGGCCGCGACCACGCCCGCCGCAGCGGCGAGGTTCGTGTTCACATAGACGATGGAGATCGCCACCGCGTCGAGCGCGGAGCCGAGCGCCAATTGCGAGCCGCCATTGAAGCCGAACCAGCCGAACCACAGGATGAAGGTGCCAAGCGTGGCGAGCGGCAGGTTCGCTCCCGGCATCGGGTTGATACTGCCGTCCGGGCCGTATTTGCCCTTGCGCGCGCCGAGCACGATGGCGCCTGCGAGCGCCGCCCAGCCGCCGGTGGAATGCACCAGCGTGGAGCCGGCGAAATCGCTGAAGCCCATTTCGGCAAGCCAGCCGCCGCCCCAGACCCAGGAGGCCTGGATCGGGTAGATCAGCGCAGACAGCAGCACCGTGAACACCAGGAAGGGCAGGATGCGGATACGCTCGGCCAGCGTGCCCGAGACAATGGACGCAGCCGTCGCCACGAACACCATCTGGAAGAACCAGTCGGACATGACCGAATAGCCGCCCTCGACTACGGCGGCGGTCTGTTCGGCCGTGGCTTCCTCCGCGTTAAGCAGGACGAGCTCAGCGTCCGACGGGTTGTAGAAGAAGTCGAAGCTGCCGATCCAGCCGCCATTCACATCCGTGTACATGACGGCATAGCCGACGATGTAGAACATGATGCCGGCGATGGAGTAGAGCGCGATGTTCTTCAGGCAGATCGCCGCAGTGTTCTTGGTGCGCACGAGGCCCGATTCCAGCATGGCGAAGCCGGCGGCCATCAGCATGACCAGGAAACCATGCACCAGGAAGGAGAAGGTGTTGAAGACGAAGGCGATCTCGCCTTCCACCGCCGCATGGGCCGGCGCAGCCGCCAGGGCGAAGAGGGCCGCGAGGCCCGATACGATACGAAGCATGTTCCTGTCTCCCGATCAAAGCGCTTCGGAGCCGGCCTCGCCGGTGCGGATGCGCACCGCATGGCCGATGTCGCTCACGAAAATCTTGCCGTCGCCGATCCGCCCGGTATGAGCGGCCCCCCGGATCGCCTCGACGGCCGCCTCGCACCGGGCGTCGTCCACAGCGACCTCGATTTTCACTTTCGGCAGGAAGTTCACCGTGTATTCGGCGCCGCGGTAGATTTCGGTCTGCCCTTTCTGGCGGCCGAACCCCTTGACCTCGGTTGCGGTCAGTCCCTGCATGCCGAGGTCCGTCAGCGCTTCCCGGACATCGTCCAGCTTGAACGGCTTGATGATTGCCGCAATCAGTTTCATCTGCTGCACTCCCTTGTTTGGGCCATCCGTCGGTCGGACTGCGGGAGTGAGAAACAAAAATCGGGCCAAACGATACAACTCGTTGATTTCATGTATAATTCCAAGAAATAAAGGAATCGGCCAAGAGCCATATGATGAAATTATAAGCGATTCATCGGCGGCCGGGCCAAGGTGAACAATTTATATGCAAATTGTCGTCATCAATGGCGGACCAGTCTCCGGAACGATCACGTTCCGCCGGCGCCGGGTCGCTTGACATGAGGGAAATTGTGGTAGGCTGGAGACAGGGCAAGGGCGGCGTCTTCGGGGGCCGCCTTTTCGATTCCGGAGCGGGCATAGCCGGGAGACATGCCGGAAACAGGCAGGGCATATGCGCCGCGCGCATGGGGATCATGACAAAACATGACATCCAATGACATGCCGGCGGGGTGCTCTTCCCGAACGAAGCGGTCGTGGCCGGAAGGCTGACCAACCCTTGCCGGCGACGGCGCCCACGGCCAGAGTCGGCGCGTCGCGGGGGACTGGAGACGGCAGTGATGGACGATTTCGAAATCTGGGAGGTGGATGAGGCGACGAGGGATTCGAAGCGGCTGACGGAGACTGAGCGCACCGGCACGGAAGCCCTGCTGGAGGATATTCTGGCCCGGAACCCGGCCATGTTGATGCCGGGCCTTAAACTGGTCGGGCGGCAATTGCAGACCGCCAACGGGCCTCTGGACCTTCTGGGCGTGGACTCGGACGGCCGGCTGGTCGTGTTCGAGTTGAAGCGGGAGAAGCTCAGGCGCGAGGCGGTGGCGCAGGCTGTCGATTACGCCTCCTGGCTCGACTCGCTGGATGACGCCGAACTCTACAGGCTGATTAGCGAAAATTCAGGCCGACGCGGCATTGTCGGGATCGGAAATTTCGAGGAGTGGTACGACAGCAACGACAACTGGGACTCACTGGAATCGCTGAGGCCGGTCCGTATCGTCCTGGTTGGCCTCGGAGCGGATGAACCGGCGCAGCGCATGGCCGGCTGGCTGGCGAGGAAAGGCGTTGAAATCGACCTGCTGACCTTCATGGGATATCGACACGGGGATCGGATGCTCTTGGCGCGGCAACTCGATCACAGCGATGAGGCGCGTAAACAGCAGAAGCAGGCCAAGGTTCCCCGTGCGGAGAAGAATGCAATTCGCCTCGATGCAATAAACAGAAAAGTCGAAGAATACGGAATGCGCGACTGGTGGCCAGATACCGTCGCGATGCTCGAACGTAATTCAAAGCCTTCCTACAGGGCCAATTTGGGAATTACGTTCTACAAGCGCAGGGCGCGCACTTTATCGACTGGATTCAGGGCGGCCGGCTCTCACAAAATCGAAATTGTCGAACCGGGCGTTACTCGCGTCATCTTCTTTCCGGCTGCGGTAGATTTGTGCTTGGACGAATTCGAAGCGTTGAAGCGGGTAATTCCGTTCGATCTCGAACCACTGAGTAATGCGCCTCCGACAGAACAGGTACCTGAACAGTGGTTCTGCCGTCTGGACGAAGGGGGCTGGAAGGAACACAGGGACCGCATCGCCGACCTCGTCCGCCTCGTGGATGAGCGGTGGCGCGAGGCGGTGGAAGAGCCGCTCCCGTGAACCGGTTCGATGTCATCGTCGTCGGCGGCGGCCTTGTAGGCGCGGCGGCGGCGCGGGCCTTTGCTTGGGCCGGGCTGGAGGTCGCGCTTGTGGACCGCGCGCCGGTCGAGTCGGGCGCGGCGTTCGACGGGCGCACCACCGCCATTTCCCACGCCTCCGTGCAGGTGCTGCGCGGCGTCGGCCTTTGGCCCGCCATCGCGGCGCATGCCGAGTCGATGGCCGATATCCGCATCACCGACGGCGCCGCGCCCGTCTTCCTGCATTACGACCACCGCGAGGTCGGCGATGAGCCGTTCGGCTATATCGTGGAGAACCGCCTGATCCGCAGCGCCGCCGCGGCGGCGCTGGAAGAGACGCCCAATATCGCGGTTTTCGCCCCGGCTACGGCCGAGCGCAGCGAGCGCGGCGGCGGCCTCGCCCGGCTGTTCCTCGCGAACGGAAGCATCCTGGAGGCGCCGTTGATCGTTGCTGCCGACGGACGCGGCTCGCCGCTGCGCCGCGAAGCCGGAATCGGCGTCGTGGAATGGGCCTACGGGCAGAAGGCGCTTGTGCTGACGGTCGGCCATGAGGAGCCGCACGGCAATGTGGCGCATGAGCGGTTCCTTGCGGGCGGGCCGTTCGCCATCCTGCCGATGACCGACGGGCCGGAGGGCGAACACCGCTCCTCCATCGTCTGGTCGGAGCGCAGCGATCTTGCAGACGCGCTGCTCTCGCTGGACGACGCGCGCTTCCTGCAGGAGCTCGAATGGCGCTTCGGCGATTTCCTGGGCGAACTCCGGCTTATCGGTCCGCGCTGGTGCTGGCCGGTCGGGCTGGTCGTCGCCGAGCGCTTCCACGCCGAGAGGCTGGCGCTGGCGGGCGATGCGGCCTGCGGCATCCATCCCATCGCCGGGCAGGGTTTCAATCTCGGCATGCGCGGCGTCGCAGTGCTGGCGGAATGCGTGGTCGATGCATTCCGGCTCGGCCTCGATAGCGGCGGTCCGGCGGTGCTGGCGGACTATCAGCGCCGGCAGCGGGCCGAGAGCGTGCTGCTCGCGGGCATCACGGACGGGCTGAACCGCCTGTTCTCGAACGCCGTCCCGCCGGTGCAGGCCGCCCGGCAATTGGGCCTCGCCGCCGTCGGCCGCATGCCCGGCCTGAAGCGCGCCTTCATGCGCCACGCCATGGGCGTTGCCGGCGCGCCGCCCCGCCTCGTCCGGGGCGAGCCACTGTGACGGCGCTACCGTTCCTCGCCGAGATAGCGCCGAAGGGTCGCCGTCATCGTCTCCACCCGCGTGTCATGCGGGAAAAGCGTGCGGAAGCGCCCGTCCGGCCCCATCAGGAAGGTGAGGGTCGCATGGTCCACCAGATAATCGTCCGCGTCCGCCCCGGCCTCGGGCGCCACCTTGCGCCGGTGGACGCGCCAGGCCTTCAGCACGGCGCGGGTCTCGGCGGGCGTGCCGCGCAGCGCCAGGAAGCGCGGGCCGAAATGCGCCATGTAATCCCGGAGCGCCGCAAGGTCGTCACGCTCGGGATCGACGGTGACGAACAAGGGCTGCACCCGCCCGGCCTGCTCCGGCCCGAGCGCCTCCAGCGCGGCCGCCATGGTCAGCAGGTTCGTCGGGCAGAGGTCCGGGCAGAAGGTATAGCCGAAATAGAGGAGCGCGAAGCGGCCCCGGAAGGTCTCGTCCGTCACCGCCCGGCCATTGTGGTCGGTAAGCGCGAACGGCCCGCCGAACAGCGCCTCCAGCGGCGGCGGCGAGGCTGGCGGCGGCGCAGCGGCGGCGAGGCAAAAGGCGGCGAGCACCGCCGCAACCGCCTGGACAGCCCGCCGCGCCGCCCCCGGCATCAGGTCGAATATTGCGCGAAGGCCACCGTGCCGGCGCGGGCGCGGTAGTCGGTCACGACGTTGATGACGGCGACGCGGCCCTTGTCCACTTCCGCCTGGCCCCGCTCCAGCGCGGCGCGGATATCGCCCGGCTCATCGACCTGCTCGCCATAGCAACCGAGCGCCTGGGCGATCTTGTCGTAGCGCACGTAACCAAGGTCGCGGCCGATCTTTTCGCGACCAGGATCGGCGGTCCAGCCGCCATTGCAGCTCACCACAACGAGCACCGGAATGCCCTGGCGCTGGGCGGCCTCGAGCTCCATCGCGTTGAGACCGAGGGAGCCGTCGCCATGCACGCAGATGACCTGCTTGTCCGGCTTGGCGACCTTGGCGCCGATGGCATAGGGCAGGCCCACGCCCATCGTGCCGAAGGGGCCGGAGTTGAGCCGGTGGCCCGGCGTGTAGGTCGGCATGGACTGGCGGCCGTAATTCAGGATTTCCTGGCCGTCCACCACAAGGATGGAGTCCCGGTCCATGAAGTTCTTGACCTCCTCGCAGAGCCGCAGGGGATGGATCGGCGTGTCGTCCGAGAGGGCGTTGCCGCCGGGACGCGCGCGCTTCTCCGCCTCGCCCTCCGCCAGCCGGTCGCGCCAGCCCTTGAAGCGGTCGGCGTCGAACCGCCCGTCAATGGCGGCCATGAGCTGCTCCAGCGCGGTGCGGACGTCCGCAACGATGCCGATGTCGATGGGCCGCGGGCTCTGCGCGATCTCAGTCTGGTCGATATCGATCCGCACGATGCGGGCGTCCGCATTGAAGCGCGGCGGGGCGGCATGTCCGACGATATAGTTGAGCCGCGTGCCAAGGATCAGGATGCAGTCGGCCTCGCGGAAGGCGGTCGAGCGCATGGTGGCGTAGTGCCAGGGATGATCCTCCGGCACGACGCCCCGGCCCTGCGGCGTGGTGTAGAAGGGAATGCCGGAGGCATCGACGAAGCGGTGCATCGCCTCCGAGGCTTCCGACCAGAGGATGCCGGAGCCGGAGACCATCACCGGGCGCTCGGAGGCGGCCAGGATTGCGGCGGTCTCCTCGATCAGGTCCTGCTGGCCGGCGGGGCGGCTGCGGAGCAGCGGGCGCCCGGAGGTCGTCCAGTTGATCTCCTCCTCGGGCACCTTCGTGTAGAGCACGTCGCCCGGCATATCGATATAGACCGGCCCCGGCTTGCCGGCCATCGCCTGCTGGAAGGCGATATCGACGATTTCCGGGATGCGGCGCGGATCGTACACGCGGGCCGACCATTTCACGCAGCCCTCCATG
>JAJECF010000234.1 GCA_022822125.1 Alphaproteobacteria bacterium | reverse complement strand
CCCTGCCGCTCGCCGCCGCCGGTGCGGTGCCGCCCTGGGCCGCGGCCATCGGCATGTCCTTGAGCTCGCTCGCGGTGGCCGGCAACGCGCTCCGCCTCGGCCGCGAGCGGGACCCGGCCGGAGGTTGACCGCGATGGAGATCCTCCCGCTCCTCATCGGAATCTCCGTCGTCGCCGTGATCGCGATCGCCGGAATCTTCGTGTGGGCGGTCCGCTCGGGCCAGTTCGACGATCTCGACACGCCGGCGGTCAGAATCCTCGCCGACGAGGATGAATCGCCACCCCCGGGCTGACCGAATCGCGTTGCCGAAAAGGCAACGCATCGCACGGAAATTGGCAATTCCCCTGCACACCCCTCCGGGCTAACGTGCTCGAACCTGTCACCCGGGAGGTCAACCTATGGCAGATCGCAAGCACACTCTCTCTTCGCCCGGCCGCCGCCGGCTCCTCAAGTACGGCGCGGCGCTGGGCGGTGCCGCGGCCACGTCTTCGTTCATCAACGTGGAGGCGCTCGCCGCCGGCAAGGCGAAGGTCAACATGCAGCTCGGCTGGCTCGCGAGCAACGGCATCATGGGCGAGGTCGTCGCCAAGCGCATGGGCTTCTACGCGGAAGAAGGGATCGAGCTCGAGGTCACGCCCGGCGGTCCCGGTGTGGACGGCGTGGCCTCGGTCGCCGCCGGCCGGGCGCAGGTCGGCCACCTCTCCTCCAGCCCTTCCCTGATGCTCGCCCGCTCGGCCGGTATCCCGATCAAGGCGTTCGCCGCGGGCTACCAGAAGCACCCGTCCACCTACTTCTCGCTCGAGAGCAACCCCATCCGCACGCCGGAGGACATGATCGGCAAGACCATCGCCACCCAGCCGACGGCGGTGATCCTGCTCCGGGCGCTGCTCGCGAAGAACGGCATCGCCGAGGATCAGGTCGAGGTGGTCAAGATGGGCAGCGACATGAACCAGCTCATGACCGGCCAGGCCGCCGCCGTCACCGGCTGGATGACCAACACCAACGCGCTCAAGGTCCTCGGCGACGGCCGCGTGGACATGATGCTGTGGGACGCCGGCATCCAGCTCTACGCCAACGTCTACTACGCCACCGACGACATGCTGGCGAACCACTCCGACGCGCTCGTCCGCCGCCTCACCGGCTCGGCCCGGGGATGGGGCGAGGCGCGCAACAACCCGGAAGCCGGCGTGGACCACCTGGTGGCCGAGTACAGGAACCTGAGCCGCGAGAGCGAGCTGGAGGCGGTCGGCGGCGTGCTCGGATTCTCGTTCAACGACGTCACCGCGGCAAACGGCTGGGCGGCCATGAATCCGGCCAACTGGCAGGCCCGGATCGACTCCTATGCCGAGCTCGGGCAGTTCAAGGGCGAGACGCCGGCGGTGGACGACGTGATGACCACGGATATCCTGTCCGCGACGGAGTCGCTGAGGAAGCAGATTGGATGACGAGTGCCACCGCCGCCACGGCAGACGCTGAGAGTTCGGCCACTGCGGCCATCTCGGTACGCGATTTGACGGTCCGTTTCGACGGCGACGCCGGCGCCATCACTGCCCTGGACCGGGTCGGCTTCGAGGTTCCGGAGGGTGGTTTCGTCACCATGCTCGGGCCGTCGGGCTGCGGCAAGTCGACGCTGCTCCGGGCCATCGCGGATCTCGTGCCGATCGCCGGCGGCGCCATCGGCGTCTTCGGGCGCACGCCGGGCGAAGCCCGAAGGGCACGCGACTTCGCCTTCGTCTTCCAGGACGCGACGCTTCTGCCCTGGCGCAGCGCCATCGACAATGTCCGCCTGCCGCTGGAGGTCGGCCGGCAAAGCAGCGTTGTCGGGCAACATGCCGAACCCGAAGCGCTGCTGGCTCTCGTCGGCCTGGAAGGCCGCGAGAACGCCTTGCCGCACGAACTCTCGGGCGGCATGCGCCAGCGCGTGTCCATCGCGCGGGCGCTGGTCCACCGGCCGCGCGTGCTGCTGATGGACGAGCCCTTCGGCGCGCTCGACGAGATCACCCGCGACAAGCTCAATGAGGAGCTGCTGCGCATCTGGCGCGAGACCGGCGCAACCATCATGTTCGTGACCCACTCGGTGCCCGAGGCGGCGTTTCTCGGCCGGAAATGCCTCGTGCTGTCGGCGCAGCCCGGCCGGGTCCGGGACTATGTGGATATCGATTTCGCCGAGCCGCGGGCGCTCGCCATGCGCGACACGCTTGAGTTCGTGCAGGTCACCGCGCATCTGCGCAGCCTGCTGGAGGAGGCGCGGTGACCGCGGCGAGCATCGGCGGCAAGGATGCCGGGGCGCCGACAGCCGGCGGCCGCGGGATCGCCGGGGACGCCCGGCGCCGGTCGGTCCGGCGGTTCCGCCATGCGCCGCCGATCGTTGCGGCCGCAGGCATGCTGGCGCTCTGGCAGCTCATCGTCACCGGCTTCGGCGTGCCGGGCTATATCGCCCCGAGCCCGGTCCAGGTCCTGCGGGTGTTCTTCGAACAGGGCGAAATCCTGTGGATCAACTTCTGGCCGACCCTGCTCGAAGCGGCGGCCGGGTTCGCGCTCGGCAACTCCATTGCTGCGGTGCTGGCGGTGTGGTTCGTCCACAACCGGCTGGCGGAGCGCGCCTTCTACCCGATCGCGGTCTTCATCAACACCATCCCGATCATTGCCGTCGCGCCGATCCTGGTGCTGATCCTCGGCAACGGCTATGCGCCGAAGATCGTCATCGCCGCGCTCATCTGCTTCTTCCCCACCCTGGTCAACATGGTGCGCGGCCTGAAGGCGGTCAGCCCGCAAATGCTGGAGCTGATGCGGGTGCTGTCGGCAAGCGACCGGGAAATCCTGTGGAAGATCAGGCTGCAAAGCTCGCTGCCGTTCCTGTTCGCGGCGTTGAAGATCGCCTCGACCACCTGCGTCATCGGCGCCATCGTCGGCGAGTGGATCGGCTCCAATTACGGCCTCGGCTCGCTCATCATCGAGGCCACCTACAACTTCCGCGCGCCGCTGCTCTACGCCACCGTGATCCTGGGGGCGGGCCTTGCGGTGGCGTTCTTCGTGACCACGACCCTTGTGGAACGGCGCATCCTGAAATGGAAACCCGGCGCCGTCTTCTGAGCGGCAGGACGGCGCCCGACGGCGAACGGATAGGAGACAGGCAGATGGCATTGCCAGACACGATGACCCGGCCCGAGACACGGGTGCCGGTGGTCGCCACCGCCGGGGTGGCGGTCGTGGGCGGCGGACCGGCCGGCATCGCAGCCGCGGTATCGGCCGCGCGCAACGGCGCGCCGACCGTGCTGGTGGAGCGCTATCCCTATCTGGGCGGCCTCGCCTCCGGCGGCATGGTGCTGGTGCTGGACGACATGCACAACGACACGGAGATCTCGGTGCGCGGCCTCGCAATGGAGGCGATCGAGCGCATGCACGCCAGGGGGTTGTGCGTCTATCCGCCGGAGGCCGACCGCGACCCCGCCGTGCGGGCGACCGAAGCGCTCTGGCGGAAATGGTCCCGCTGGGGCGTGTTCGACTTCCACACGCGCACCAAGCCTCATCCCGTCATCTTCGCTGCGGCCTTCGACCCGGACGGCTTCAAGCAGGCCTCGCTCGACATGGTGCGCGAGGCCGGCGTCGAACTGCGCCTGCACAGCTGGTTCCAGTCCGCAATCGTCGAGGACGGGCGGGCAGCCGGGGTGATCGTCGAGACCAAGGAGGGGCCGCAGGCCATCCGCGCCGAGGTGGTCATCGACGCCACCGGCGACCTCGACGTCGCGGCGAGCGCCGGCGCTCCCTTCGTCGATGGCTCCTTCATCGTGACCACCGTCTCGCGCATGGGCGGCGTCGATACGGATGCCGCCGAACGCTTCCAGTTCGAGGAGCCGGAGCGGTTCGCCGAGATCGACAAGCAGGCCAAGAACCTGATCGGCGGCTGCTGGCAATACTGGTGGCTGAAGACGCCGCTGCCCGGCGTGGTGTGGTGCAACTGCCCGCACATGACCGGCTTCGACGGCATGAAGGTGGCGGACCTGACGGCGGCGGAGTTCGAGGGCCGGCGGCGCATGCAGGCGCTGCTGGAGTTTGCGCGCGCGCATGTCCCGGGCTTCGAGCGCGCCTATGTCGTGGATTTCGCGCCGCAGACCGGCGTGCGCCAGACCCGCCTGCTGGAAGGCGAGTATGTCGTCACCAGGCAGGATGTGATGAACCGCGTGCATTTCCACGACACGGTCTGCCGCGGCCGGGACTACTACACCCCCTACCGCGCCCTGCTGCCGGTGGGCGTGGAGCAGCTTCTCGTGGCCGGCCGCCACTATTCGGCGACGCCGCAGGCCCAGAAGGTCAGCCGGGAGATTCCGCCCTGCATGGCGATGGGCGAGGCCGCCGGCATCGCCGCCGCGCAGGCGCTGGACGGCGGCATGACGGTGCGCGATGTGGATGTGCGCGCCGTCCAGAGGCGGATGCGCGCCCAGGGCGCCGACCCGGGCGACATACCGGCCGGCAATGCGCTTGTGCCGGAGGCGGCGTGATGGCGCCGGATGCGCATGCCGGCGGCGCGCTTCCGCTCGAAGGCGTGCGGGTGCTCGATTTCACCCAGGTGATGATGGGCCCGTGCTGCACGCAGATGCTGGGCGATTACGGCGCCGACGTCATCAAGATCGAGCGGGCCGGCTCGGGCGACCTGTCCCGCTGGAGCGTCGGCGAAGATCCGGACGGCGCCAACAATCCCGTCTTCGCAAGCCTCAACCGCAACAAGCGCAGCGTGGCGCTCGACCTGAAGACGGACGAAGACCGGGCGGCGGTGTTGCGGCTGGTCGAGACCGCTGACGTTGTGGTGAACAACTTCCGGCCCGGCGTCATGGAACGCATGGGGTTCGGCTATGACGACCTGCGCCGCATCAATCCCCGGATCGTCTATGCGGTCGGCACCGGATTCGGGCTCGACGGCCCCTATGTGCGCAAGGGCGGCCAGGATGTGCTCGCCCAGGCCATGAGCGGCGCGATGCACCGCCGCTCGGACCCGTCCGTGCCGCTGACCGTCTATCCGACGGCGCTTGCCGACTACGCGGCCGGCATGCACCTGGTCCAGGGCATATTGATGGCGCTGCTCCAGCGCGCGAAGACCGGCGAGGGGCAGCGGATCGCGGTATCGCTCTTCAACTCCATGCTGGCGATGCAGATGCAGGAGGCGGCGGTGTGGATGATGCGCGGGCGGGAGCTCAACTGGGCCGCCATGCCGCTCTCCGGCGTGTTCGAGACCCTTGACGGCGCCGTGGTCATGGTCGGGGCGTTCAAGGAGCACCCCTTGCGCGACATCTGCGCGGCGCTCGGCATCGACGACCTCTCCGCCGATCCGAGATATGCGACCCTGGAAAGCCAGAAGGCGCACCGCCCGGAGCTGCAGGCGATCTTCCGGGACCGCTTCGCCACGGGCGCCACCGCGCACTGGCTGGAGCGGCTTGGCGGCGTCGATATCCTGTGCGCCCCGGTGATGACGCTCTCCGAGGCCCTGGACGACCCGCAGACCGCCTGCAACGGCATGATCGTGGAGCTCGATCCGACCGCCGGCGGACCGGTGCGCCTGGTGGCCTCGCCCATCGACATGTCGGCGGCGCCGTTCGCGGTGCGCCATGCTCCGCCGAGGCTCGGGGAGCACAACGAGGTGGTGCTCTCGGAGGTTCGAATCGGCGGAACGCGTGGATGCGGCACAGGCCGCAGGTCGGATTAGCGCAGCGTAATCCGACATTGGCGACACGATGCCCCGTCCTTCGTTCCAGGGAGTGCCGGCGCGATCGCAGTTCAATGTCGGGTTACGCCTTCGGCTAACCCGACCTACCGACACCACGGGAACCGGCGGGAGCACGGAGACATTGCAGATGAAACGGCACGCTCGCGGGCACACGGAATGAGCATCGAATTCGACGTATCGGACGGAGTCGCCCGGGTCACGCTGAACCGGCCGGAGCGCATGAACGCCGTCGATTCCGCGTCGGAGGCGGCGCTCGGCCGGATCTGGGACGTGATCGACCGGGATCCGGAGATTCGCTGCGTAGTCCTGACCGGCGCCGGCCGCGCGTTCTGCGCGGGCGCGGACATGAAGGAGGACGGCCCCGAGGGAATCGCCTACTGGGTCGGTACCGGCGACCACGGATTCGGCGGCATCGCGATGGGCGGCCGCCTGTCGGTCCCCGTCATCGCCAGGGTGAACGGCCCTGCACTGGGGGGCGGGTTCGAGATGGTGCTGGGCTGCGACCTGGTCGTCGCCGCGCAGAGCGCAACCTTCGGCCAGCCCGAACCCAGGGTCGGCCGCCTGCCGCTGGACGGCATGGTGCTCCTGCCACGCCGGATTCCGCGAGCGGCGGCCATGGGCATCCTGCTCACCGGCCGGCGCATCAGCGCCGCGCAGGCTCTGGAGTACGGCCTGGTCAACGAGGTCGTGCCGGACGAGGCGCTGGATTCCGCCGTCGATGCGTGGGTCAAGGACGTCGTCGCCTGCGCCCCCCTCAGCCTGAAGGCGATCAAGCGCTCGGCGCAGGACACCGCGCACCTCACGGTCCGGGAAGCCCGCAACACCCGCCTGCCGAGCCTCGCCGCGGCGCTGCAGAGCCGGGACGCGGAGGAAGGCGTGCTCGCGTTCAGGGAGAAGCGCGCGCCGGTGTGGACCGGCCGCTGAGAGGCTGAGACCGGATGCACGCGGCGGTGCTGCGGTACTTCGAGGCGGTGGCGGAGGAAGGGTCGATCCGCCGCGCCTCGGAACGGCTGCACATCTCTCCGTCCGCCGTCGACCGGCAGATCCTGAAGCTCGAGGAC
>JAJECF010000143.1 GCA_022822125.1 Alphaproteobacteria bacterium | reverse complement strand
GCGGATGCGGTATCGGACGGTTCGGGCATCGGGATGACCGGAGGCGCGCTGTGCTCGGGCCTCCCGGTTCCGGGCTTCCTTGAGCGCCCTGTCCCGGCGGGGGTTGGTGTCGATGATCGGGATATGGCCGAGACGTTCGCTGACAGCGTGTATCTCGCGCGCGTCGTAGGCGGCGTCCATGAGGTCGTAGAGGTTCACGACCCGTCCGGCGGTTATGGTAGCCAGGGGGATGGAGGTCTGGGAGTCGTGGACGGAGGCTGAGGTGAGGATGGCGCTGAGCGGCACGCCGCAGTCGGCCGTGTCGAGATGGAGCTTGTAGCCCCGCCAGGTCTCCAGGACACCGCGGGCGTTCTTCTTCGTCCCCCGGTCGCAGACCTTCGGGAGGTCGTCGAGCATCGCCTCAAGGGTCATGCCGTTCGCCTGGCGTTCGAGACGGGACAGCGTCTTCGGCCTTTCCTCGCCCCTGCGGGGGCGACCGGGACGGCGCTTCGGCGTCTTGACCTTCGGCTTCACTACTGCCGCTTCCCGACCCTCAATGGCCGTGGAGTCCCGCGATACATGGCCGATAAGCGCCTCTCCCAGCACATTGACCACCAGCGCCTCGTGCATCCTCTCTGCCAGGCGCATCTCGGCGAACTCGGCAAACGCCCGCGAAAACGTCGCCTCGCTCGGGATGCCCCCGAGGCGCGACCAGCCGCACAACCGCCGTAACGCCGGGTCCGCCCTGAGCCTGTCGATCAGGTGCCGCGTCGTCGGAAGGTCCCACTCCGCCTTGGCGAGAAAGGCCCGCGCCAAGGCGCGGCGGTCCTCCGGAGGACGACCCCGACCGCCCCCCGGCGCCCCCACAAAACCTTCCACGCCCACCAGATCCAGCGCCGCCACAAAACGACGGTGCGTCCCAAGCAGCGGACCCACCTCCTCCGCCAGCGCGGGGAACAACTCTCCTTGAAACCGACGCCAGAAATCCGATAGCCTCGTGCCAAGGTTCATCGGGGTCGCCTCCTCGGTAGCTTGTGGCTGGTGCAAACCCAAGATACCGCAGAGCGACCCCGGAACCGGCTACCCCAAAATCAATCATATCAGCGCGGAAATCCCGTCCGCGCGACCGTTCTGCAAGAGGCTCCGTGGAGATATTTGAGCAGACCCGCCGGGTTCGACGGCGAAATTTTATGGATCTGGAGCGGAGCGAACTGCCAGTTCATGAACTTGGTGACAGGCTCACCATTCCAGTCCCGCACATGCCAGTGCCAGTCAACCGCCCGGTAATGGTGGTATCCGTCCTCCCGGCTCCGGAACTCGTAATCGCCCGAAATGACACCCACCGCCCGGAACCGACGAAGTCCCTGTGGAACGACGACGATGTCGCCAGGCCGCATCTCGGCGCGGAATTGCCATATGTACGACAAGCCCCGGACTCTCCATGTCGCATCGGAGTCTATTTCTCGTTGCCAGTGCTCCAGAGTCTCGTCAGGGTTTTTGAATCGGGCTTCCGACCAGTCCACGTCGCCGCCGCATTTGAGCAACACGAAGCCCCCGTCCATGCATTCGGCGAAGATCGGGTCGGGAATGGTCATCTTGAACACCCGCCGGGACCCGGTCGAATCGGGAATGCGCCGCGCCCTCTCCGCAATGCGCTTGAGGACGCCGGGCTTCACGGTAAGCTGTATGCCGCCGTCGCCGTCGGCCTTGCCAACGGGACGGATGCCTTCGACGAATTCCTCGTAGCCGTAGGACTGGTGAAAGGTGACGAATTCAAGGCGCCGCTCATCCAGCAATTGCTGATAGCGCTCGCGGAGTTCTTCCGGATCCTCCGGTGCCTCTCCGTCACAGATTTCCACGCAACGACGAACAGTGCCCCAGGTTTTCCCCGTTCCCGGCGGTCCGTAAAGGATCGTGTTGAGCGACAACCGTTTCGATCCGGACCCGAGCGCCTCCGCTTCGCTATCTTCCTTGCCGTCGGCAAGCCGGTGATCCACGAGTCCATGCCTTTCCAGTTCGGTCTTCACGTCCCCGTAGTCGAGGCCGAAGCCCTCGATGGCTTCCACGGCCCACTGCACCAATTCCGGGAGCGCCTTTGTCAGCCCTTCGTCTCTCGGAAGCATTGCGACAATGGGGGAAGAGTCTTCGGGCCCCCGGAGCCTCTCATACGCACCGCGAACGTCCTTCGGAACCTGATAGGTGTCGATCTTGACCCGAAATCCATCCCTGGCGCCGATCCCGACGGTGTAGGCCAGATGCTTCGACGAGTCCTTTGCGGGATAGATGCGGGCCCAGTTATAGGCCATGAACCTGTTGAGGCGATCCGTTGGCTTCTTCAGCGCTTTGACCCCGCCCTGGGGAAACAGGCGCTCCTGTATTCGGCGAGCCCAATCCTCGGTAAGCGCATAGGCTTCGGCCAGTTCCTCGTATGCCTGCGCATGTTCCGGATCCGAGCGTTCGCAAACCTGTCCCTGCCAGTGTTCCAGCAGGCGGAAATGCCGTTCGGTGAAATCGTTCATGGTCCGGCCTTACTCTGGTCTGTACATTCATCGACGCCATGAATATGCCGTTACAGCTCGCGCGCCACGAAGGACAGCGCGCTGGAGCGCATCCCCTAATCGACCTGCGACAAGAGCAGGGGCTGCTTACGCGGCTTCGACGATCACTCGCTTGCGGCCCCGTCGCACGATATAGCCGCCCTTGCGGATCGAAAGCCCGCGTTCCCGGATCAGGCCCCACAATGCGTCCGCGATGGCCTCGGCATTTTCGTCGACCTCCGACCCCTCGACCGGTCGGTCGAGCCATTTGACGAAAGCCTCGTCGGCGATGGCGGGGCCGACGGACTTGCGAAGGGCGGCAAGTTTCCGGAGTTGACCCTTGGTCAGGGCGCATTCGTCGATCATGCGAGAGGTTTCCTTTGCCGTTTCGCGCAGCATGGCAATTCTGCGGTGAGCGCTGCGGCAGATTTAGCACCCGCCCCGCCCGGCTCCCAAACGGAATTGCCGGCTCCTTTCCGCGTGCGGTTTCAATTCCATCATGCGGCCACCCGACAGGCTATTGCCGACGACATCCATGAAGCGGCAGGTATCGTCAGCATTGCCGTCCCGCCCGAGCGCGCGTTCGGCTTGACACCCGGCCTTTAGCCGCGCCACGCTTGATCCTGCAATCACTGACGCGTCCCGCTTTGTCGGGTCGCCCGCCGAATAGAACAGCCTGATACCCGGCAAGGGGTAGCTCCCCGCGCTTGGCGAATAGGCGGGGTCTCTACACGCTTGCGCGTTGGTGATTGCAACGGCCCGGCGCCAGCCGGGCCTTCGCAAACCGCCCGGAGGCCCTCGATGACGAGAACGCTCGCACTTCTTTCCGCCCTTTCCGTTCTTGCCGCCTGCGGGGGCGGCGGTAGCGGTGGATCGCCGAATACGGCCGGGCAGTCCGACAGGACCGAGCCCGCCGCACCGTCCGCCATGGCGGCATTTGCAGCCGATTGGGACGAATCCCGCCGCGCCGCCATCGCCGCCGCAACCGCCCGCGCCGCCACCGGCAGCATCACGCAATCCTCGAATGTCAGCTCGGCCGTCACGAGCGATACCGCATCCGCCTCGGTCGCCGCCGGCGATGTGCGGCTTACCGTTCGCCGGCAGGACGGAAGCAGCCTCATGCTGGACTCGGCAAGCGACAGCCACGGCCATACAGACCTGCCGTCGCCCCTGCCGGGGCACAGCGCGCGCAGCCTGGCGCTTCAGGACCACACCGCCACGAGCATTTCCGCCGCTGGCCTCTCGGTCACCTGGAGCAACGCCGATCCTTCCGATTACCTTGCGGGCGGATACTGGATGCATTTCGAGGGCGCGGTGCAGCCTCTGAATGTCACAAGCGCCGAGTTCGGCGCCTTCGTCGATGGCCCCGAGCTTTCGGGACCGGCGGTGCTGCCCGCTCTGGGCACCGCCCGCTACACCGGTCGCGCCGGCGGCCTGTACGCCGTGCGTTACGGTCCCAATTTCATGGACCCGGCGCCTGGCAGCCGGGAGACCGGCGAGTTCCAGGGCAACATCACCCTGACGGCCGATTTCGCAGCCGAAACGGTGTCCGGCTGCGTCGGCTGCGACGGGTCGATCGTGACCGACCACATCCTCGTCGACGGGACCACGGGCCAGTCCCGGGAGGTGTTCGACGAGGACAGCGATATCCGCTTCCATCTCGATCCGGTATCGATCGGCGCTTCCGGGAGATTCGAGGGCGCGACGGTGCGCGTGTCGCATCCCCACCCCGACCTGACCTTCGTGCGGACCGAGGGGTCATGGGCCGGCCGGTTCTCGAACAGGCAGGACAACGGCGCTCCCCGGCTTGCCGCCGGCACCTTCGGCGGACGGGCCGAATCGAGCGGCAACACGGAAGTCGTGTTCGTGGGCGCCTGGTACGCGACGAAATAGGGCTGCGGGCGGCGCGTCGATCGAGGGGAGACGCTCGGGCAGCGACCGATGCCGACTTGATGGAAACCCGGCCGCCTGCCCGCGGCCGGGTTCTGTCCGGCAACGGGAGTGCGACGGCGTCCGGTTGCGCCAGGCCCGGGTCGAGGATCATCCGCGCGGGTAACCGTCATCTTCTGCAACCGGAGTGCGGGACATCCCGATCGACCATGCGCATGGCGGCGACCGGCCCCGAA
>JAJECF010000038.1 GCA_022822125.1 Alphaproteobacteria bacterium | reverse complement strand
CTCGATTTGGGACTCACTGGCGAATGCCGCCCGGTTTCCCTTTTTTCGTCGATCCGCCCGGCGCCCCCGCCTCTCCTCATCCTGAGTAGCGCCCGCCTGCGGGCGCGTATCGAAAGCCTGTCCTGAGCCTGTCGAAGGGGATGGCCCCGCCCGCATCTGACCCCCTCGATACGCGGCTGGCGCCGCTACTCGGGATAAGGACAAAGGACCGGGGCTACGGCAGGGAGGCGCCGCGCCATCGGTTCCGATCAACGACCGTTGGTATAAGGGAGCTCTGACACCGACCTCCAGCGGCCCTCCGCCGAAGAACGCCGAATGGCTTCCACAAGCGTCTGGATGCGCAGGCCGCTTCGAAAGGCGCACGGCTCCGGTCCGAGGCCGGCAAGCGCGTTGACATAGCCGGCGACCTCTATCGCCTTGAGGTCGTTGAAGCCGAGCTGGTGACCCGCCGCTACGCAAAAATTTCCGTATGGCGGATGCTGGGGCGCCGCTTCGATCCTGCGAAAACCGCGTCGGGCCGGAGGATCCTCCCCGGAATAGAAGCGGAGCTCGTTCAACCGTTCCTGGCTGAAGGCGAGCGCACCCCCGGTCCCGTAGACCTCGAAATCGTGCTGCATCTTCCGGCCCGTGGCGACCCAGCCGGCTTCCATCGAGCCGGTGGCGCCGCTCTCGAATCGCAGGAAGGCGCGTGCGATATCGTCCACCTCGACCCGCCGCCGCCCGCCGGCCCCGTCAGGGCGCTCGGCGATCACCGTCACGCAATCGCCCATGACCGCTGCAATCGGCCCGAGCAGGAATTCGGCCGTCGCCAGCGCATGGCTGCCGATGTCGGCGAGCGCGCCGCCGCCCTCCGGCTCGTGGCGGAAACCGAACGGCGTGCCGGCATCCGCCATATAGTCCTCGCAGTGGAGGCCGCGATAGCTGTGGATGCGCCCGAGTTCGCCGGCGGCGATCATCTCTTTCGCCAGCCGGAGCATGGGGTTGCACAGATAGTTGAACCCGACCTGCGTCTTCACCCCCTTCGCCTCGGCGGCCTCGGTCATGTCGCGCGCATCGGCCGCGGTCGTCGCAAGCGGCTTTTCGCAATAGACATGCTTGCCGGCCCCGATCGCCGCCAGCGCCATCTCCTTGTGCAGGGCATTGGGCGCGACGATGTCGATGACATCGATCTGCGGATCGCGGACCATCGTCCTCCAGTCTCCCGTCCAGTGCGCGAAGCCGAATTTCTCCGCCGCGGCCGCTGCCGCGTCCTCCGTTATGTCCGCAACCGTGTGCAGTTCGATATCCATCGGCAACTCGAACGCCCTCGGGGCCGTGGCGAACCCCAGGCTGTGGGCCTTGCCCATGAAGCCCGCGCCGATCAGGCCGATGCGAAGTCTCGGTTTGCCGGACACAGGCGCGCCCTCCCCGTCGCTTTCCCCGAAATAATCGTTGCACGATCCGAGGCCCGGCAATACTCAAAGCTGGACGATTCCGGAGGCGGGAGGAGGCAAGGTGACGCAAAGCACGGTGCGGCTGACCATGGCCCAGGCCCTCATTCGCTATCTCTGCAACCAGTTCACCGCAATCGACGGCCGGCAGGCGCCGCTGTTTGCGGGCGTGTTCGGCATTTTCGGCCATGGCAATGTGACCTGCCTTTCGGAGGCGCTGGAAGGCGTGCAGGACCGGCTGCCGACCTGGCGCGGGCAGAATGAGCAGTCCATGGCGCTTGCCGCCATCGGCTTCGCCAAGGCCCGGCGCCGCCGGCAAATCATGGTCGCGACCTCGTCCATAGGCCCCGGCGCGCTGAACATGGCGACGGCCGCGGGCGCGGCGCATGCCAACCGCCTGCCGCTGCTGATCCTGGCCGGCGACACCTTCGCCAGCCGCTTGCCCGACCCGGTGCTCCAGCAGGTGGAGCATTTCGGCGATCCGACGCTGACCGTGAACGACGCCTTCAGGGCCGTCACGCGATACTGGGACCGCATTACCCATCCCGCGCAGATCGTCTCCTCCCTGCCGCAGGCCATCGCCACCATGCTCGACCCGGCGGATTGCGGCCCGGCCTTCATCTCGCTGCCGCAGGACGCGCAGGAACTCGCTTTCGACTATCCGGAGGAATTCTTCGAAGCGCGCGTCTGGTCCGTCCCGCGCCCGCGCCCCGACCGCGAGCAGGTCGCCGAGGCCGCGGCCCTGCTCCGGTCCGCCCGGAAGCCGCTGATTATCTCCGGCGGCGGCGTGCGCTATTCAGGGGCCGAGGAGGCGGTCGGGCGCTTCGCCGTCGAGCGCGGCATCCCCGTGGTCGAGACCATCGCCGGCAAGGGCGGTCTGACCCACTACCATCCGGCTCATGCCGGCCCGATCGGGGTCGTGGGCTCGACTTCCGCCAATGCGCTGGCGGAGGAGGCCGATATCGTGCTCGCCATCGGCACCCGCCTGCAGGACTTCACCACCGGCTCGTGGACGGCGTTCCGGCGCGAGGCGCGGTTCATCTCGATCAATGCGGCGCGGTTCGACGCCACGAAACACCGCGCGCTCGCGGTCGTCGGCGACGCCCTCGAAACCGTCGCCGAGCTCGACGCCGCGCTCGGCGACTGGCGGGCGGAGGCCGCCCACATGCAGCGGGCCCGGGACCTGTTCCGGGAGTGGGATGCGCTGCTGGACAGCCATCAGGCGCCGACAAATGCGCCGGTGCCGACCTATGCGCAGGTGGTGGGCGTCGTGAACAGGATGGCCGGCGAGGACGACAATCTCGTCGCCGCCGCGGGTGGCATCCCCGGCGAGGTCGCGAAGGGCTGGCGGGTCAAGGCGCCCTACAGTTTCGACCTCGAATTCGGCTTTTCCTGCATGGGCTACGAACTGGCCGCCGGCTGGGGCAACGCCATGGCCAACAAGGGGAAGTCCACGCCCTATGTCATGGTGGGCGACGGCAGCTATCTGATGATGAATTCCGACATCTATTCCTCCGTTCTGACGGGGCACAAGATGATCGTCATCGTCTGCGACAATGGCGGCTTTGCGGTCATCAACCGGCTGCAGGAGTTCAAGGGCACGCCCGGCTTCAACAACCTCTTCAAGGATTGCCGCATAGAGACCCCCGATGCGCCCCTGCATGTCGATTTCGCCGCCCATGCCGCGTCCATGGGGGCCCATGCCCGCAGATGCGAGAGCCTCGCCGACCTCGAAGCCGGCCTCGAATGGGCGAAAGGCAATGACAGGACCACCGTGCTCTCCATCGCCACCGACGCCTATTCGTGGGTTCCGGGGGACGCGGACTGGGATGTGGGCGTGCCGGAGGTCTCGGAACGCGAGTCGGTGAGAGCCGCCCGCGCGCAGCACGAGGACATCCGCGCCAGGCAGCGCGTCGGCGTCTGAGGCATGCCCGTCGCGGAGCTCGGCATCTCGCCCATCGCGTGGTGGAATGACGACCTTGAGGAGCTGTCCGACGATGTGAGCCTCGAGGAATGCCTGCGCCAGGCTTCCGAAGCGGGCTTTACCGGGATCGAGACGGGCCGGCGCTTCCCGATGACGATGAAGGAGCTCGGCCCCGTTCTGGACCGCTACGCGATTTCGGTATGCGGCGGCTGGTTCTCCGGCCGGCTGCTCGACGGCGACATCGAGGCCGAGAAGGACCGGATCGCAGGGCAGATGGCCCTGTTCAGGGACGCGGCCGCGCCCTGCATCGTCTATGGCGAAATGGCGCGCTCCCTCCAAGGCGCGCGGGCGGCGCCGCTTGCGGGCAAGGCGGTGCTGACCGAGCGGGAGATGGCGGCCTATGGACGCAAGGTCTCGGATTTCGCCGACTGGTGCCGGCGGGAGGGCATGGCGATTTCCTACCACCACCACATGGCGGCGGTGGTTGAAACGGAGGCGGAGCTCGACCTGCTGATGAAGCACTCCTCGGTCCCGCTCCTCCTCGACACCGGCCATCTGGCGTTTGCCGGCGGCGACAATCTGCGCGTCATCGATAAGCACCATGCGCGGATCTCCCATGTCCATACCAAGGATGTAAGGATGGAGGTCATACGCGGCCTCGACCGCAGCAGGGCGAGTTTCCTCGACGCCGTGATCGAGGGCGCGTTCACGGTGCCGGGCGACGGCAGCCTCGATTTCGGGTCGATTGCAAAGGCGCTGGCCGCGAGCGGCTATGAAGGCTGGTTCGTCGTCGAGGCGGAACAGGACCCCCATGCCAATCCGCCGCTCGCCATGGCGAAAAAAAGCCACGCCGAATTGCTCCGCGTCATGGCCGGCGCCGGGTATGAGGTCAAGGCATGAACAGGATCGACGGCAAGGTCGCCGTCGTTACGGGCGGCACCCAGGGTCTCGGCGCCGCGGTCGCGCGCCTCTTCGCGAGGGCGGGCGCCGCCGGCATCGTCACCTGCGGGCGCAACGCCGGGAACGGGCGCGCGGTCGCGGGCGAGATCGAGGAGGCGAGCGGAACGCCCGTGCAATTCGTCCGGGCCGACCTCGCCGTCGTCGAGGATGTGCGCCGGGTGACGGCCGAGGCGGACGAGCGCTTCGGGCGGGTCGATATCCTGGTGAACGCCGCCGCGATCACCGACCGGGGCAATCTTCTCAACGCGACGCCCGAATTCTTCGACCGCATGATCGCCGTCAACCTGCGCGCGCCGTTCTTCCTGATGCAGGATGCGGCGAAGGTGATGATGCGCGAGGGCGCGCAGGGCGCGATCGTCAATATCGGCTCCGTGTCGTCGCGGGCCGGGCAGCCCTTTCTTGCCGCCTACAGCACCTCGAAAGGCGCGCTCGCCACGCTGACCCGGAATTCCGGCTTCGCGCTGATGCGCAACGGGATTCGCGTCAACCAGCTCGATATCGGCTGGATGGCTTCGGACAACGAGATCGCATTGCAGGCCGAGGAGACCGGCGACCCGGACTGGATGGAAAAGGCGGTGGCCGAACTGCCCTTCGGCCGCCTTCTCGACCCCGATGAGGTGGCCCGCGCGGTTCTGTGGCTGGCCTCCGGCGACAGCGGGATGATGACGGGATCCGTGATCCATTTCGACCAGTCGGTATGGGGCGGCTATGACGGCCAGCCGCCGGGCCCGGCAGTCCGCCTGGAAGAGTAGATGCCGAGGGGCCGTGCCGTTCAAGGGCGCACCGCCCGGGCGATTTCCGGGACCTGGACGACCCGGCTCTCGGCGATCGACCTGAATGCGGCGTCGGCCAGGATCGACGCCTGTCGTCCGTCCTCGAATCCGACCTCGACCGCCGCGCCGGTTTCCACGGCGTTCACAAAGCTCTCGATCTCCGCATTGAATGCGGCCTCGTAACGCTCGATGAAGAAGTGCAGCAGCGGCGTCGAGACATTCGTGGCGTCGCTGACATGTTTCGTCACCTGGTTCCGCCGGCGGTTTTCGGAGAGCACCATTCCCTTGCTGCCGAAGAGCTCCACCCTCTGGTCATAGCCATAGGCGGCGGCGCGCGAATTGACGATGACCGCCTGCCTGCCGCTGCCCGTCGTCAGGACCGCGACGGTGGTGTCATAGTCGCCGCATCTTTCCATGAGCGCCGGATCGACGAGGCGCGAGCCCGTGGCCGAGATGGAAACGACCTCCTCGCCGAGCATGAAACGGGCGAGATCGAAGTCATGGATGGTCATGTCGCGGAAGATGCCGCCCGACACCTCGATATAGGCGTCCGGCGACATGGCCGGATCGCGCGAGGTGATGACAACCTGATGCAAATCGCCGATTTCGCCGTCCAAGCAGGCCTGGCGCGCGGCGCGGTGGCCGGGGTCGAAGCGGCGCACGAAACCCAGCATGATCGCCACGCCGGGATCGCCGATCCGTTTCCTGCAGAGTTCGATCCGCTCCAGCGAGAGGTCCAGCGGCTTCTCGCACAGAACCGGCTTTCCGGCATTGACGGCGGCCTCGATATAGTCGCAATGGGTCCCGGTCGCCGACGCGACCAGCACGGCGTCCACCTCCGCGCTGGAGAAGACCTCCTCCACCGAGCGGAAAATCCCGGCTCCGAGCTTATTTCCGAGATCTTCGGCAGCAGCAGCGGCGATGTCATAGACGCCGGCCAGTTCGGCGCGCGGATGCGCTGCAATGTTCGCCGCATGCATGACGCCGATCCGGCCGCATCCGAGCACCGCAATTCTTGTCATGGCTCGATCCTGGACTGACGGGGGCTCCCGACAGTGCATTATACTCGCGGTCGTTGACTGGAACCCATGACGGATCGACGCCCGGCGTCCCGGCGCCTCTCCTCATCCTGAGTAGCGACCGCGCCAGCGGGCGCGTATCGAAGGATGCCCCGCGCCGCCCCCTTCGACAGGCTCAGGACAAGCTCTCGATACGCGGCTGGCGCCGCTACTCGGGATGAGGACAAAGGACCGGGGCTACGTACGGTAGGGAGGTGCCGCACCATCGGTTCCGATCAACGACCGCTGGTATTACAGGCCTTCGCCGCGCGCGCCGCCTTGCGGGTGCGAAATTTTGGAAGGCCGGGCCCGGTCAGAGGACGGTGGCGAGCTCCTCTTCGAGATCGGCCATCTCCGCGCCGCCCGCCATCAGCCGGCGGATGTCCTCGCCGCCCAATTCGTCCGCCACGCCGCTCCCGATGACCCGGCCGAGGCTGAGGAATGTGTAGCGGTCGGCCACGAGCTGCGCATGGATCTCATTGTGGGTGATGAGGATGATCGCGATGTCGCCGCGGCTCCGCACCTTCTTGATGGTCTTCAGCACCTCGAGCTGCTGCTTCTGTCCGAGAGCCGAGGTCGGCTCGTCCAGAATCAGCACGCGGGCCCCGAAATAGATGGCGCGGGCGATGGCGAGGGTCTGCTTCTGTCCGCCGGACATTGTGCCGACCGCCTGCTCGGGATTGGCGATGTCGATGCCGATTCTGGCCATTTCCTCGCGCGCGATCCGGTTCATCTCCCCTGTCTGCATGATGCCGAACGGCCGCGCGCCCTTCGTGATCTCCCGCCCCATGAAGAAATTGCGGGTCACCGAGGTCAGCGCATTGAGCGCGAGGTCCTGATACACGGTGCCGATACCCGCATCCGACGCGGCCAGCGGATTGCGGAAGGAGACGGGCACACCATCGACGAAGATCCGGCCCGAGGTCGGCTGATGCACGCCGGCGAGAACCTTGATGAGGGTGGATTTGCCGGCTCCGTTGTCGCCGAGCAGGGCATGCACCTCCCCGGGATGGACCTCCATGGAGACGCCGTCCAGCGCGGTGAAGTTCCCGAAGCGCTTGACGATATCCTCCAGACGGATCAGCGGTTGGGCCACGTCATATCCCTCCGGTGAAGCGTTTTCGGATGGTCTCGTTGCTGAGCGCCGCGATGAGCAGCACCGTTCCGAGGAAGGTCCGGTAATAGGAGCCGTCGATCCACGAAATGTAGAACACCGAGTTCTGCACGAGCCCGAAGATGACGGCGCCGAACACGACGCCGACAATGGACCCGAAGCCGCCGGAAAGGATCACGCCGCCCACCACCGAGGCAGCGATCGCCTCGAGCTCCTTCAGGTTCCCCTTTGCGGCGTCCGCGGTGTTGGTGTCGAACACCTGGGTGGCGGCGAAAATCGTGGCGCAGAACGCAGTGAACATGAACAGCGATATCTTCACCTTGTCGGTCGGCACGCCGTTCGCCCTCGCCGCCTCCTCATTGCCGCCGGTCGCATAGATCCAGTTCCCGACCTGGGTGCGCGAGAGCACGAACCACGCCACGCCGGCGATCGCGATCCACCACGCCACCTTGGCGTCGAGCCCGGTCACCCACTGGTCTCCGGCGCGGTTGTAATTGAGGCCGAGCCAGAAGAGGACATCGTAGAACCACTGGAACGCCTCGCCCCCGAAGAGCGCAGCGACCCAGTCGGTCTGCTTGTAGTCCGGAAGGCCCGAAACCTGCGTGGAGCCGTTGAAGGTCCGGAAGCACACCTCCGTCGCCCCGCGCAGGATGAACAGGAAGGACAGGGTGACGATGAAGGAGGACAGCCGGGTCCGCACCACGATGAACCCGATGAACCAGCCGATCGAGAGGGTGAGGCAGAAGGTGATGAGCAAGGCTGCGAGCGGCGAGGCCGGCCCGAGGCCGAATGGCAGGCCCCATTTCAGCATGACCGCCATGGACATGCCGGCGAAGCCGATCATCGAGCCGATCGAGAGATCGAATTCCCCCGCGATCATGAGCATGCACGCGCCGGTGGCGATGATCCCGAGCTGGGCGATGATGGAGAGGTTGTTCTTGATTCCCAGCGGGTTGTAGACGACGTCGCCCGCCACGACGGCGAGGAAGACGAGCAGCACGATCATGCCCGAGAAGGCCCCGATCTCGGGGCGGTGGACCAGGCGCGAGAACCAGCCGGCCTGCTTCAGGCGGTCCGCTTCCTGCCTCCGGCCTGCGCTTGCGGCTTCGGTCATGGCGGGCTCCTTTCGGAGGTCTGCCTCCAATGCTGTTTGTCGATGCCGCCGCGGACCGGTCCGTTTTCTGTCGCGGGCCGGCCGCGGCTCCCGGTTACGGGAGCGGGCGCCGGACGCCCGCGATCAGCGGTTCACGCCTGCCTGAGCCGCAACGCCGGCGGCGTTGGAGGCATCGACGAAGCCCGGTCCCGACGGAATATTCGCGCCCGGGAGCAGCCCCGCATTCTGGTTGTAGAGGTGCAGCACGATGATCGGCATGTAGCCCTGCAGCCGCTGCTGCTGGTCGATAGTGTAGGCGACCTCGCCCGCCTGGATGAGGTTGATGACTTCGGGAGAGAGGTCGAAGCAGGAAAGGTGGACCTTAGCGCCGACTTCCTTCACTGCCGCCGCGGCCGCGACGCAGACATGCGGCCCCACTGCAAGCAGCGCATCGATAGCCTGGTCCGCCTGGAGGGCCGCCGCCGTGCGGGTCTTGATCTGCGCGACGTCGTTCGACACGTCGATCATGTTGAGCTCCGCCCCCATGGCCTCGAAATAGCCGGTGCAGCGATCGACGAGCGCGGTGTTGAAGGATTCCTGGTTGAGGCAAAGCCCCTTGGTCGCGCCTTCCGCCTTGGCGCGCTCGCCGGCCTTCTCGCCGGCAAGCCGCTCCGGCTGCCCGACATGCATGAGCGCCCCGACCGCGGCGGAGGATTCCAGCCCCGAATTCATGGTGATGACCGGGATGCCCGAATCCGCGGCGGCCTTGATGGCGCCGCCGAGGGCGTCGGCGTCCGGCAGCGACACCACGATGCCGTCCGGCTGGGTCGCCGCCGCGGCTTCGATGAGCTGCGCCATGTCGGCCATGTCCCCGGAAGGCGCGAAATTATATTCGAACTCCGCTCCTACCGCCTTTGCGGCATCCTCTCCGCCCTTCTGGACGACGGGCCAGAAGGGGTCGGTGCCCTGGGTGTGGGTAATCATGACAAACCGCTCGGCGCTCGCCGCGCCGGCCGCAAGCATGGCCGCAATCGATGCCGCCGCGAGAACGACTGCCTTTTTCATGGTTTTGCCTCCTTGACAATTTCCCGTCGGGTGTTGCGCTGTCAGACCATCGAATTTGACCCGAAACGGACGCACGCGCGCAACCCTAATTCTGTCACCATTTGGCGGGCGGGCGCGCACGCCCCGAGACACGGAAACGGATCATTGCTGTCCGGTTCAGCCATCGGGGAAAGCTGATCGGGTCCTGACAGGGGATTCGGGAGCGCGCGGCGTCTGCGGTCTTCTTGTTCATCATCCTGAACCTGTCGAAGGGGACGGCGCGGGGCATCCTTCGATACGCGCCGGTAGCGCGGTCGCTACTCAGGATGAGGACAGGAGGTCGGGACGCCGGGCGTCGATCCGTGTCTCGATCCCACCGAACCTTTCAAGACCCGATCGAATCCGGACTATGAAAGGAAATTACATACTTAATTTGACGAACGCGGCGTTATCTGCCATGATGAGGATAGGGCGAAACACGCCATAAGAGGTTGTTCCGATGGGCAAAAAGGCACCCGGAAAGGCGCACCGAGAGGGCATCTCGCTGATGCAGCTTGCCGAGATGTTTCCGGACGAGGAGACGGCGGTTCGCTGGTTCGAGTCGATCCACTGGCCGAACGGCCGGCATTGCGGTCACTGCGGTTCGACGGAGACGCGCGAAGTTCCGAACGCGAAGCCGATGCCCTACTGGTGCCCGCACTGCCGGTCCTATTTCAGTGTCCGAACCGGCACGAGCATGGAGAAGTCGCGCCTCCCGATGCGGAAGTGGGCGTTCGCGGTCTACATCTACGTGACGAACCTCAAGGGCGTCTCTTCGATGAAGCTCCATCGGGACTTGAAGGTGACGCAAAAGACGGCCTGGTTCATGCTGGCCCGCCTCCGCGCCGCGTGGGACGAGGCGGGCTTGCCGCCGATGGAAGGCCCGGTGGAAGCCGACGAGCTCTACATGGGCGGCATCCGGAAGAATATGTCGAAGAAGAAGCGCAAGGATCTCACTGGGCGCGGCACCGTTGGCAAGACGCCTGTGGTCGGCATCAAGGACCGGGCGACCAATCAGGTCCGCGCCAAGGTCGTCGAGACCGTGGACGCCAAGACCGTGCATGGGATTATCCGGGACGCGGTGGCCCCGGAGGCGACGCTCTACTCAGACGAGTCGAGCGTCTATGTCGGGGCGCCGGTCAGCGAGCACGAGGCCGTCAATCACAGCGTCGGCGAGTATGTTAGAGGCATGGCGACAGTGAACGGCATAGAGAGCTTCTGGGCCATGCTGCGCCGCGCCCACAAGGGCACCTTCCACAAGATCAGCCCGAAGCACCTGCAACGCTATGTGGACGAGTTCGCGTTCCGGCACGGCATCCGCGACCAGGACACGCTCGACCAGATGCGGCATCTGGTGGCCTGCACCGCCGGCAAGCGCCTCATGTATCGAGAGCTGGTAGCCGACTAGTCAATCTCGCGGCGGTGGCTAGGCACCGCCCGCTCCTGCGGGCTATGCCGCTTGCGTCGGACGCGGACGTGTTTCAGGGATTGCCGCGACGCGCTCCCAAAGCACCTCAAGAGACGCCCGGACCACCAAACCCAGGAACAAGATCAGGAAGGTGGCGAAGCTCGCGAGAGGACTGGTAGTGACCGCGGCAAAAACGAGCCGGACATTCAAACGGGCTACGTCGCGTCGAGCATCTGGAGGCACCGAACTCATAGCAGCGGCGTGAGCATGGGCAAGCCATTGGGTGGGGATGAAGACAACGATCAGTGCCCTGAATACAACCAACCAAGGAGTCATCGGACGATACATCCGATCAACCCAACCCTGAAGCGCATTGCGCATGTCTGCTGATATGCGGTCGTCGGCCGCCCAGCGCATGGCCTCGCTGCCGGCACGAACCCGGAAGTCATGGGTTGTTACCATAAGCCGCCAGCGAAGAAAGCCGTAGCTGAACACGGCCACGACGACATAACCGATCTTCAGAAGAACGGCGTCAGTCATCCTCTTGCTCCTCCTTGGAGGGTATCACACGGACTATATCGCGGAAAGTCTTCCGCAGCAGCGCCATCGGTCTCCCGAACACGAACCACATTGGGATCGCGAGCGCGGCGGCAGCCAGTGCGAAACCTACGATGTCTTCCTTCGCGAATGCCACGAGCGCCAGTCCTGCGCCAGTCCTACATCCGCCCAGCTCGCGCCACCGACGGGTAGTGGGGGCGTTGCCGCCATCGAACCTTGAAAGCTGGCTTGAGCGTGGGAAGTAGCTAGTCTTGCTTCGGCAGGCGTTCCTCCATGCCGTCCATGCGTCGATTGACGTCGGCGAAACCTCTCTGCATCCGACCGTCCATGTCAGCGATCTGCGCTTGCACGTTTTCGTTGGTCGTCGCCACCTGCTCGTCGATATGCGTATTCAGGCGCGCTTCCGTTTCGTCGATCTTCGTGTGCAGCCGGGTCTCCATGTCGCGCATTTCGGTGCGCATGGCCTGAACCTCAGTCTTGACCGGCTCGACTGCACCTTGGACGGCCTCCGTGAAAACCTGCCGCATAGCCTTGGCTAACAGGTCCACGCTGCCGTTCAAATTGGGTGCGTCCGTCATGTGAACCTGCCATCTCTTTGCGGGGATCGGAGGCACAATATGTGCCTTCGCGACGCGCGATGCAATAGATTCGCACACAAATGTGCCTACGTGTATCGTGCTCATGTCAACACTGTGCGCGCCCGCTCTGTCGGGTCGCCCGCTGAATAGAACAGCCTGATACCCGGCAGTGGGCCGATCACCCGCCGCCTGGCAAATAGGCGGGGCTCTCACCTCGTGTGCAGTGTTGACAACGGCCCGACGCCAGCCCTTGGCGGCCGGGAACCTGCGGAGGATGATCCCGTGAAGAAGTTCCTTGCGGCCTTGGCCGCCTCCGTTGTCCTTTCCACCCCCGCGCTTGCGGCGGATTTCCATGCCGAGGTCATGGAGTGGGCGATTGAACCCTGCATGACGGTCCGGGCGGCGCTGGATGCCGAAGACCTGGACCAGGCAACCATCGACGCCGGCGTGAAGCTGGAGCACATCGTCATGATTATGGCCGCGGAGAAGGACAAAGCCGCCCGCGATCTGGTCAAAAACATGAAGCCGAACACGCCGTGGAAGAAACGGGCGGCCGGCTATGTCGCTATGCTGCGGCTCTGTCTCCTTGCGACGCCGGGCCTGAAATGAGCGTCGTCCGCATCGGCTTCACGGTGGTCCTGCTGCTGGTAGCGCATTCCGCCACCGCCCACGTGCCGGACGACTGCCGCCCGCTGTTCCTGGATGCCGCCAAGGTGGTCGATGGGACAGTCCGCAAGGGCAACGAGGCGACCGAGGTTGCCATGAACGGGCTGGACCGGGGCCGGCGCGTCAGTGCGTGGGACTTCAGTGACTTGGCCGACAGCCTCGCCCAGCTCCTCGGCTGGCAGGGCGATGTGTTCAAGAAGCTCACCGCCGCGGTCGAGTGCATCGACAAGCAGCACTAAACCCAGCCGCCGTATCCGGCGCCGGAAATGTTGGGTTGTTGGCGCCGGATACCGCTGTCAAATTAACTACATAATTACCCTATGAAAGGCATCGCGCTTTGGCGTCCGCGACAATGAATCCGCCCGGCCGCAATTCGTGCGGCAGGCCCTCATTGCAAGCTCGCCTCGAAAGCACTGCGCGCAACGCCTCGACGGTCACGTCCCGGTTTTCTCCGGGCAGGCCCAGGAGCATACCGTGACCCGGCCGCGCTCCAGCGTCAGCGCCAGTTCGCCGCGCAGCAGGCGTTGGGCGTCCGCACCGAACAGCTCCCGGCGCCAGCCGCGCAGCAGCGGCCCGTCTTCCGCGCCGCCGGCCAGGTCTTCCAGGTCCTCGCTGCTGGCGACCAGCTTCTGCGCCACGCCCTCATGCTCCACGCGCGCCTTCAGCAGCACGCGCAGCAGCTCCATCGCAGGGCCCACGCCCTTCGGACGCTCCCTCTGCGGCGCCGGCTGCGGGCGCTCCGCGGACGGGACGGCCTTGCCCTCGGCGACAGCCGCCAGCAGGCCCGGGCCCAGCCGCCCCGTCGCCATGCCGCGCGTCACGCCCCGGCAATGGGCCAGCGCGTCGGCGTCCGCCGGCGCCTGGGCCGCGACGTCGAGCAGGGCATCCTCGCGCAGCACGCGGTTGCGCGGCAGGTCGAGCCGCTGCGCCTCGCGCTCCCGCCAGGCCGCAACGGCGCGGACCACCGCAAGGAACGCCGGGTCGGCGCTGCGGGTCTTGAGACGCTTCCAGGCGTGTTCGGGATCGAGCCGGTAGGTTTCCGGATTTAGCAGCACCGCCTCTTCCTCCTCCACCCAGTCGGCGCGGCCATTGCGGCGAAGCTCCGCCGCGAGTCCTTCGTAAACCGCGCGCAGCCAGATCACGTCGGCAAGCGCATAGTCGATCTGCCGGTCCGGAAGGGGGCGGCGCGCCCAATCAGCGAAGCGGGCGCGCTTGTCGAGCCGCCGCCCGGCGAACTGCTTCACAAGCGTGTCATAGGCCGCCTGGTCGCCGAAGCCGCAGACCATGGCGCCGATTTGCGTGTCGAGCAGGGGTTCGGGGATGACGCCGCCCATATGGAAGAAGATCTCGATGTCCTGGCGGGCGGCATGCATGACCTTCGGCACCGGCGCGGCCAGCAGCCGCCAGACGGGCGCGAGGTCGAGGCCGGGCGCCAGCGCATCGACCGCGCGCGCCGTCCCGGCGTCCGCAAGCTGGATCAGGCAGAGCTGCGGCCAATAGGTCGCATCCCGCATGAACTCGGTGTCGACCGTCACATAGTCGGCCTCCTGCAGCCGGGCGCAGAAAGCGTCGAGGTCCGCCTGGGCGTCGATGAGGCGCGGGTCGGGGGTCGGCGATGTCGAAGAAGGCATGAGCGGGCTCATAAGCCCCGCCTCGCGGCTTGACAAGCGAGGCCCGCTCATTCCATTCCCGCGCCACCTTCGCGAGACGGGCCCGAATCCGATGCACCCATACCGCACACATGATTGCGGCGCGCTCCGCCGCGCCGATGTCGGCAACACCGTCCGCCTCTCGGGCTGGATCCACCGCAAGCGCGACCACGGCAACCTGCTGTTCGTGGACCTGCGCGACCGCTACGGGCTGACGCAATGCGTGATCGATTCGAGCCGCGCGGAGACCTTCGCGGTTCTGGACGCGGCGCGCAACGAAACGGTGCTCACCATTACCGGCGCATGCGTGGAGCGCGACGCCGAGACGGTCAACCCGGCGCTGCCGACCGGCGAGGTCGAGGTCTCCATAAGCGACATCGCCGTTCAGGGCGCGGCCGAGGCGCTGCCGCTGCAGGTGAACAGCGACGAGGATTACGGAGAGGAGGTGCGGCTGCGCTACCGCTTCCTCGATCTTCGCCGCGACAAGATGCAGCGCAATATCGCGCTGCGCTCGGACATCATCGCCTCGATCCGCCGGCGGATGATCGAGCAGGGCTTCCGCGAGTTCCAGACGCCGATCCTGACGGCGGAAAGCCCCGAGGGCGCTCGCGACTTCCTGGTGCCCTCGCGGCTGCATCCCGGCAATTTCTACGCCCTGCCGCAGGCCCCGCAGCAGTTCAAGCAATTGCTGATGATCGCCGGCTTCGACCGCTATTTCCAGATCGCGCCCTGCTTCCGCGACGAGGACGCGCGCGCCGACCGCTCGCCCGGCGAGTTCTACCAGCTCGATTTCGAGATGGCGTTCGTGACGCAGGAGGATGTGTTCGCCGCCATTGAGCCGGTGCTGGCCGGCGTGTTCGGGGAATTCGCCAACGGCCGCAGCGTCACGCCGCCGCCCTTCCCGCGCATCGGCTTTGACGAGGCCATGCTGAAATACGGCAGCGACAAGCCGGACCTGCGCAACCCCATCGAGATCGCCGAGGCGACGGAGATATTCCGGGGCTCGGGCTTCTCGATCTTCGAGCGCGGCATTGCGCAGGGCGGCGTGGTGCGCGCCATTCCCGCGCCCGGCGGGGCGGCGCAGCCGCGCAGCTATTTCGACCGCATGCAGGACTGGGCCCGCGAGCAGGGCGCGGGCGGCCTCGCCTATGTCACGCTCGACGGGAGCGGCGCGCGCGGACCCATTGCGCGCTTCCTCGACGAGCCGCGCGTCGCGGCGCTGCGCGAGGCGACCGGCGCGGGTCCCGGCGACGCCGTATTCTTCGCGGCGGACAAGCCCGACAAGGCGGCCGAGCTTGCCGGCGCGGCGCGCAGCAAGCTCGGCGGGGACCTCGACCTGCTGGAGAAGGACGCCTTCCGCTTCTGTTGGATCGTCGATTTCCCGATGTATGAGCGGGACGCGGCCACGGGGCGCATCGGCTTCAGCCACAACCCGTTCTCCATGCCCCAGGGCGGGCTGGAGGCGCTCGAAAGCAAGGACCCGCTGGAGATCAAGGCCTTCCAGTACGACATCGTTTGCAATGGCGTCGAACTCTCCTCCGGGGCGATCCGCAACCACGACCCGGCGATCATGTACAAGGCGTTCGAGATCGCCGGCTACGGGCCGGAGGTCGTCGAGGCGCGCTTCGGCGGCATGCTCTCGGCGCTCAAATTCGGCGCGCCGCCGCATGGCGGATCCGCCCCCGGCATCGACCGCATCGTGATGCTGCTCGCCGACGAGCCCAATATCCGCGAGGTGATCGCCTTCCCGATGAACCAGCAGGGCCAGGACCTGATGATGGGCGCGCCTGCACCTGTCGAGGCCGCCCGGCTGAAGGAGCTGTCGGTGCGCCTGGACCTGCCGAAGAAGCGTTAGCAGGTTCCGAACACAGCATGCGGTCGTCCCGGATCGGAAGGAACGGCGTGCAGCCGCTATCGTCCAAGGACGATGTCGAGGCCGGCAAACAGTAGATCGATTTTCGCTGGCGAGATCCGGCCTGTGCGTTCTTCGAGCAGCGTCCGGTCGAGAGCGACGACCTGCGATACGTTCGCGACAGAGTCTTTCGGCAAGCCCGTCATTCGCGCAGTCAACAGCACGTTTCCCGGCGCATCGGCCCACCGCAGATTGCTTGTGAGCGGCACGCAGACTGCCGTTGCCAGCCGGCTTCGATTCAAGGCATCCCCCTGGACGATGACAACCGGTCGCCGGAATCCCGGTCCTGAACCTGCGGGTTCGGGCAATTCGGCCCAACACACGTCGCCTTGGGAGATCACCATTCGACGCGGTCGAGCACCTGCCGGCCTGCGGCGGCGAGAAAGGCGTCATCGGTCTCGCCAAGCTCGTCGCATACGCGGTTCATCGTGTCGGTGACCTCCTCACGCGCATGGCGCGCAAGATACTCGTCGAGCGCCGCCGCGTACACGTCGCTTCGTGATCTCCGCTCTTGCGAAGCCAGCCGTTCCGCGCGTTCGAAAATGTCGTCGGGAATCGATACTGCCGTTTTCATACCGACAGTATAACCGCTTCATTCGGTCGGCGGTCAAACGGCAGGCTTCCCCGATCCGGCGGCGGGCGGGCGTCGCATCTGCGGCAACATAGCCGGCACGGTGCAATCGGCGGGCGGCTGCACTATCCTTTCCCCGCAGGGGCATCGTGGAAGAGAGGGAGCGTGCGTCATGGAACTCGGATATGTCGGGCTCGGCAATATGGGCGGGGCGCTGGCGCGGCGTCTGCTTCTCAGCCGCAAGCTGAGGGCCTTCGACCTGCGCCCGGAGGCCATGCAGGACATGGCGGAGGCGGGCGCGCAGCCGGCGCAGAGCCTGGAGGCGCTCGGGCAGGCCTGCGATGCGGTGCTGCTCTGCCTGCCGACCTCGAACGAGGTGCGCGAGGCGATCTTCGGCGAGGGCGGGCTCGCCGCGGGCATGGCGCCGGGCGGCCTCATCGTGGACCAGACGACCGGCGACCCGAATGCGACCCGCGCCATGGCGGCGGAACTGGCCGAGCGCGGGCTGGAGCTGATGGACGCGCCGGTCTCCGGCGGCCCGCATGGCGCGCATGCCGGCACCATCGCCATCATGGCCGGCGGCACGGAAGCGCAATTCGCCCGCATGCGCGCGGTCTTCGAGGCGATCAGCCCCAATATCTTCCATTGCGGCGATGTGGGCGCGGGCCACGCCATGAAGCTGGTGAACAATGTCATCGCCGCGAGCGTGCGCGCCGCCACTTTCGAGGCGGTGGCGATGGGGGTGAAGAACGGCCTCAGCCTCGCCGCCTGCGCGGAGGTGCTGCACAAGGGCTCCGCGCGCAGCTACACAACGGAATTCACCCTGCCGCGCCTGGCGGACGGCTCCGGCAAGTCCAATTTCGCGCTGGAGCTGATGCTGAAAGACGTGCGCCTGGCAACGCAGCTCGGCGCGGACAGCGGCGCGCCCATGTTCGTCGCCAATGTGGTGCGCAACCTGTTCCAGCAGGCCGTGAACCAGCATGGCGGCGGCGAGGATGTGAACGCGCTGATCCACACCGTGGAGCGCAATGCGGACGTGAAGGTCGTCGGTAGCTGACCGGGGACGAGGGAACGGGAGGAAGACAGGAATGTCGCTTTACGAATTGCGCACCTACACGCTCTATGTAGGCAAGATGGCCGAGGCGGTGGAGGTGTATTCCGACTATGGCTGGCCGGCGCTGGAGCCGCACAGCGACAAGCTGGTGGGTTATTTCCAGTCCGATGCGGGCGCGCTCAACCAGCTTGTGCATCTGTGGAAATTCGACGACGACGCGGACCGCCGCCGGCACTGGGCGACGCTCTATGCCGACGACGCCTTCAGGACCTTCGCCGGCAAGATCCGTCCGCTCATCATGTCGCAGCAGAACCAGCTCCTGCTCGCCGCCCCCTGGGGCCCGCATCCCTGAGGGCGGATGGCGGCCTAAGGCAGCGTCACCAGGCCGCCGGAGGTGACATAGGTCTGGCCGGTGATGAAGCCGGCGGCGTCGCTCAGCAGGAAGCAGGCGAGTTCCGCGACATCCTCGGGCGCGCCGGTGCGGCCGGCGGGCGTTTCGCTGACGATGCGCGCGCGCATCTCGTCGCTCATGTCCTTGGTCATGTCCGTGTCGATCAGGCCGGGCGCCACGCAGTTCACCCTTATGTCGGGGCCGAAGGCCACGGCGCAGTTCCGCGCGAAGCCGATTACGGCCGATTTCGAGGTGCCGTAGGCGATCAGCCGGTCGCGGCGAATGCGGCTCGGCGCAAGGCCCTGGATCGAGGAGATGCACACGATGCGGCCGTCCTTCCGCCCGAGCATGGCCTCCTTCGCCCGCCAGACGCAGTGGAACGCGCCGTCGAGATTGACCGAAAGGATACGCCGCCAGAGCTCGAGCGGCATGTTCGCATCGTCCTGGAACGACGCCGCGCCGGCATTGACCACCAGCAGGTCCACCGGCCCGCGCGCGGCCTCGATGGCGTCGAACATGGCGGAGGTTTCCTCCCAGGAGGAGACATCGGCCCGGAAGACATCGCCCTCCCCGCCCGCGGCCCGCATGAGGTCGAGCGTTGCAGCCGCCGCGCCGGCGCTCTCCGCAAAATTGACCCCGACCCAGGCGCCCTCGCGCGCAAGCTGGGTGCAGATCGCCCGGCCGATGCCGCGCGACCCGCCTGTCACCAGGGCCGTGCGCCCCTCGAACCGTCCGCCGCTCATCCGACCGGCCTCACGCCGCCGCCTTGCGCCGGGCGTCCAGCGCGGCGGTCAGCAGGCACAGGATCTCGAACAGCAGATTGGCCCCGGCGAGCGCGGTGATGCCGGCGGAGTCGAATGGCGGCGACACCTCGACGAGATCGCCCGCGACGAAGTCGATGCCCGCGAGCCCGCGCAGCAGAATGAGCGCCTCGGCGGTGCTGAAGCCGCCGATCTCCGGCGTGCCGGTGCCGGGGGCGAAGGCGGGGTCGAGGCAGTCGATATCGAAGGAAAGATAGGTCGGGCCGTCGCCCACAACCTCATGGGCGATGGCGGCCGCGCCCTTGGGCCCGATTTCATAGACCTCCTCCATCGGCACGACGCGCATGCCGGCGTCATAGCTGAACTTCCACCTGTCGGGATCGAAGAGCGCGCCGCGGATGCCGATCTGCACCGTGCGCTTCGGGTCCAGAAGCCCCTCCTCCACCGCGCGGCTGAACGGCGCGCCGTGATGGAAGCGCGAGGGCCCGTCATCGTCGGCCGTGTCGCAATGGGCGTCGATATGGACCATGCCGACCGGGGGACCGCCGGAGAACAGCGCGCGCATGATCGGCAGGCTGATCGAATGGTCGCCGCCGACGGAAAGCGGCGCGGCGCCTGCCTCGCGCACCTTGGCGAATCCTGCCTCGATATCGGCATGGGCGTCCTCCAGCCGATAGACCCGCTCGGTCCAGATATCGCCGCCGTCCACGATGCGGGCGGCGTCGAAGGGCGCGGCCCCGGTGGCCTGGTTGACCTTGCGGACCATGCTCGACAGGTCCCGGACCGCGCGCGGCCCGTGGCGGGCGCCCGGCCGGTTGCTCACCCCGCCGTCGAAGGGCACGCCCAGCACGGCGATATCGACGCCCTCCAGTTCTTCCGAATAGGGCAGGCGCATGAAGGTCGGCAGGCCGAGATAGCGCGGGCGGGTCTGGGGGTCGCTTGTCACGGGCCGGGTCTCCGTTATCGGGTCGGGAACGGATATATGTAGCGGATTCCGGCAATGAAGGGAGACACGGGATGACCGGGACGGAGACGACCGGCGACGACAGGCGGGGCGGAGCGGCGAGACGGCCGCTCGAGGGCGTGCGCATCATCGACTTCACCCAGGTGCTCGCCGGCCCCTATTGCACGCAGCAACTGGCGCTGCTGGGCGCCGATGTGGTGAAGGTCGAGAACCGCGCCGGCGGCGACCAGGGCCGGGCCCTCGGCCCCGCAACCGACCCGCGCCTGGTCGAGAGCGGCATGTCCACGCTGTTCCTGTCCGTCAATGCCGGCAAGCGGTCGATGACGCTCGACCTCAAGCATCCCCGCGCGGGCGAGGTCGTGCGCCGGCTCGCGGCGTCTTCCGATGTCGTGATCCAGAATTTCAAGGCGGGAACGATGGACCGCATGGGCCTCGGCTACGAAGCGCTGAAGCAGGTCAATCCGCGCCTCGTCTATTGCTCCATATCCGGATACGGCCAGTCGGGCCCGCGCGCGCCCGCCGCCGCCTACGACCCCTCGATCCAGGCCGCGTCGGGCATGATGGCCGTCACCGGCGTCCCGGCGTCCGGCCCGCTCAAGACCGGCTACTGGCTGACCGACATGGCGACCGCCATCCAGGCCTGCTTCGCCATTTCGGCCGCGCTCTACCATCGGGAGCGCACGGGCGAGGGCGACCATCTCGATCTCTCCATGCTCGACACCGCGGTCGGCATCATGATGCCGACGATCACCCCCTGGCTGGTGAACGGGCAGGAGCCGCGGCTGAACGGCAACAGGTCCCAGACCGGCAACCCGACCTCCGACGCCTTTCCGACCGCGGACGGCTTCCTGATGGTGGCCGCGCCGACCGAGGGCCAGTTCGTCTCGCTCGCCCGCGCGCTCGGACGCGAGGACCTCTGCGAGGACCCGCGCTTCGGCTCTGTCCCGGACCGGATCGCCAATGCCGATGCGCTTCGCAAGGAGATTGTCGCGGCGCTGGCGACGGCCGATGCCGGCGCCTGGGAGGCGCGTCTTGCCGAAGCCGGCGTGCCCGCCAGCCGGGTGGCGTCCGTGCCGCAGGTCTGCGAGGACAGCCAGCTTGCCCATCGCGGCGCGTTCCGGCCGGTGGCGCGCCAGCCCGCGCTCGGCGGCGGCGAGGGCGTCTATGTGGATCTGCCCTTCCACGGCGCGGCCACCGCCCGCGGCACCGACCGCCCGCCGCCATTGGTCGGCGAGCACACCGATGAGGCGCTCGCCGAGTTCGGCTTCTCCGGGGAGGAAATCGCCGCCCTGCGCCGCGAAGGGGCGGTTTAGCGCGGTATCCGGCGGCTGCGAAACAAGCGGCGGCCCTTCGACAAGCTCAGGACAGGCTGCTGGCGCAGGCGCTGCTCAGGGTGAGGGCAGAGTGAAGGCAGCGCTCCTGGAACTTCCTCATCCTGAGTAGCCGCGGAGCGGCGTATCGAAGGAGACGGCACGGACGGTGCCGGGCATCCTTCGATACGCGCCCGCTGGCGCGGGCGCTACTCAGGATGAGGAGACAGAAGGTCAGGACGCCGGGCGGCATTTGCCCGTGAGTCTCAACCCGGTGCCGCTGGTATAATGCCTCCGGATGGCGTTCCGGCGGCCTGCGGCGACGGCGACGGGCGCGCGCCCTTCCGCCCCAGCGGCCGGCATGCGAGGATTCCCGCATGCGGCAGGGAGCGAAGACGATGACGCGGCGGAAGTTCTGGGGATGGGGCAAGGTCGGCGAAGGCTTTACCGACGAAGAGATGAAGCCTTTCGAGGCGGACTATGCGGCGGTGTTCGGCGTGGACGGCTTCGAGGCCCGGCCCTTCCCGACCGTGGACGAGATCGAGCTCGCCCCGCCGCGCCTCGCGCCGCCGGCCTCGCTCGCGCCCGTCTGCACGGACGACAAGTGGGAGCGGCTCGTCCACACCTTCGGGCGGTCCTTCCATGAGCAGGTCCGCATCATGGACCGCGACTTCGCCGGCGCGCCGGACCTTGTGGCCCGCCCGCGCGACGAGGGCGATGTGGCCGCATTGCTCGACTGGTGCGCCGAGGCGGGCGCGGCGGCCATTCCCTTCGGCGGCGGGTCCTCCGTGGTGGGCGGCGTGCATCCCGATGTCGGCGGCGGCTTCAGGGGCGCGGTCTCCATCGACATGGGCGCGATGGACCGGGTGCTGGAAATCGACCGGACCTCGCGCGCCGCGCGCATTCAGGCCGGGGTTTACGGGCCGCATCTGGAGGACCAGCTCCGCCCGCACGGCCTGACCTTGCGCTATTACCCGCAGAGCTTCGAATATTCGACGCTCGGCGGCTGGATCGCGACCCGCGGCGCCGGCCACTACGCCACCATGCTGACCCATATCGACGACATGACCGAGAGCGTGCGCGCGGTGACGCCGGCGGGCGTGCATGACAGCTTCCGCCTGCCGGGCTCCGGCGCGGGCCCGAGCCCCGACCGGCTGTTCCTCGGCTCCGAGGGCGCGCTCGGCATCGTCACCGAAGCGTGGATGCGCCTGCAGGACCGGCCGGGCTTTCGCGCCGGCCACTCGGTCGAATTCGCCCGTTTCATGGACGGCGCGGAGGCCGTGCGCGCGATCTCCCAGGCCGGGCTCTACCCCGCCAATCTGCGCCTGCTGGACCATAACGAGGTGCGCTGGTCGGGGGCGGGGGACGGCTCGGCGGCGGTGCTGGTGCTGGGCTTCGAGAGCGCCGACCATCCCGTCGACGCCTGGATGGCGCGGGCGATGGAATGCTGCCGGGACCATGGCGGGCGGCTGCCGGAAGCCCCGGCGGGCGGGGGCAGTGCGGCCGCGCGCTGGCGCGACGCCTTCATCAAGGGCGGGCATATGCGCGAGATGCTGACGGCGCGCGCCATCATCCGCGAGACCTTCGAAACCGCCATCACCTGGGACCGGTTCGAGGACTTCCACCGCGATGTGGCGGGCGCGGCAGACCGGGCGCTCAGGGAGGCGACGGGCCGGCCGGGAATCGTCGCCTGCCGCTTCACCCATGTCTATCCGGACGGTCCGGCGCCCTATTTCACCTTCATCGGGCTCGGCGAGCAGGGCCGGCTTTCGGCGCAATACGACACGGTCAAGAACGCCGTTTCGGACGCGATCATCGACGCCGGCGGCACCATCACCCACCACCACGCCGTCGGGCGGGACCACATGCCCTGGTATGAGCGCCAGCGCTCGGACATTTTCGCCGCCGCGCTCAGGGGCGCCAAGGCCGCGCTCGATCCCGCCGGCATCATGAACCCCGGCGTGCTGCTCCCCGCGCCGTAGAGCCGGTCTGCCGGCGGAGGCGCTCGACCGCGAGATCGTGACCAATTCCATCCGCTTCCGCTGGCGAGACGCCTGCGACCAGCTCCGCCGCCGCCTCGACGCCCCGGCGCTGGCGGCGCGCATGGGCCGAGGCGGCGGCGGCATCAGCGGGCCCTCCCCCTCTTCCTCATCCTGATACCAGCGGTTGTTGATCGGAACCGATGGCGCGGCGCCTCCCTGCCGTAACCCCGGTCCTTTGTCCTCATCCTGAGCCTGTCGAAGGAGCCTGTCCTGAGCCTGTCGAAGGAGGCGCGTATCGAAGGATACCCCCCGCCGTCCGCGCCGTCCCTCGATACGCGGCTCCGCCGCTACTCGGGATGAGGGCAGGACGGTCGCTCCCCTTGTCGTTCTTCCCGAGCAGCAGCGCCAGCAAGCCCCCTTCCCAAGTAGCGACCGCGCCAGCGGACGCCTCCCCCCTTCCTAATCCTGAACAGCGGCTGCGCCAGCGGGCCCTCCCCCTTCCTCATCCTGAGCAGCGGCTGCGTCAGCGGGCCCTCCCCCTTCCTCATCCTGAGCAGCGGCTGCGTCAGCGGGCTCCGACCCCTCCTCATCCTGAGTAGCGACCGCGTCAGCGGGCCCTCCCCCTTCCTCATCCTGAACAGCGGCTGCTCCAGCGGGCTCCGACCCCTCCTCATCCTGAGTAGCGACCGCGTTAGCGGGCGCGTATCGAAGGACCGTCCCCTTTGACAAGCTCAGGACAGGCTCTCCGGTCGGCTACTCAGGATGAGGAGAGGCGGGGGCGGCCGGGCGGCATTTGCCCGTGAGTCTCAACCCGGTGCCGCCGTCCATAAGAAATTCTTTGGTGTCCTACAGGAATTCGGTATTTGCGGTGACGGGATAGCGGGTCCATTCTGGTCCCCAGGCAACCTTGGCAGCGGCTCCGGGCTTCCGGAACGCCGCCGACAACAGGAGATGGATCATGATGGAACATTGGAGATTGAATGGCAAGGAATCGAGAATTAATGCGGCAGGTGGTCAACATAATTTCATTCTGACAGACGACAATACAAGCATCACGCTTGGGTATTTCAATGTCGGTGAAGACACTATTGACCTGACCGAACTCGGCGACAGCATAACCTGGGACGATATCAAGGGTAAAATCACTAGCGCTGGTGATACGTTTTTGGGCGGTGTTTTCAACGTCGATCTCAGGGAATTTGGCCTCGGGAGGATCGAAATCGAAACGGTAGGTTATTCCGGTTGGACTCCCCCTCACCAAATCGAACATATCTTCAAAAAAATATTCCTGTTTGGGCCGGGCACGACCGGCGACGATACAATGACGGGAACTTCCGAAGCCGACAGCCTGAAGGGCCATTACGGTGACGATACCCTTTATGGAGGCGGGGGCGGCGACACCCTGGAAGGCGGCCACGGCGAAGACAAGCTGTATGGCGGCGCAGATAATGATGAAATGTATGGTGGCGGCAGTAATGACCGGATGTGGGGCGATGCCGGCAATGACAGGATGTTCGGCGATGATGGTCGTGACAAAATGTATGGCGGCGCCGGCGAGGATTACATGCGAGGCGGCCGGGGCGAAGACCGCATGGAAGGCGGCATCGGCATCGACGAAATGCATGGCGATGGTGACAAGGACCACATGGAAGGCGGCGCTGGCAATGACAGGATGTTTGGTGGCACGCACAATGACAAGATGTATGGCGACGCTGATCAAGACTACATGGAAGGCAACGAAAACGATGACGAAATGTATGGCGGCGCAGATAATGATGAAATGTATGGCGGCCACGGCGACGACACAATGCGCGGCGACGACGGCGACGACTACATGGAAGGCAATGACGGCAATGACACCATGTATGGCGGCAACCCGTTCATAAAGGGCGGTCGCGGCCTGGGCAATGACGAAATGCATGGCGGCGCCGGCCATGACACCATGTATGGCGGCATGGGTAAAGACGAAATGTATGGCGGCGACGGCCTCGACACCATGGTGGGTGATGCCGGCTTTGACGAAATGTATGGCGGCGCCAACGTCGACACCATGAATGGCAGCAGTGGCAATGATGAACTGTATGGCGGCGACGGCAATGACAAGATGGGGGGCGACGGTGATGATGACAAATTGTACGGAGAAGGTGGCGATGACACGATGCGCGGCGGCACGGGTAACGACGAAGTGTATGGCGGCGCGGGCAATGACACGATATGGGGCGGATACGGTTACCAGGGATGGGGTTGGTATGATGCCCGAAGCGGCAACGACCATCTGGACGGCGGCGAAGGCAACGATACTATCTATGCCAATTCGGGCACGAATACGATCATCGGCGGCGAAGGCAACGACAAGCTGTATGGCGGCGCCGGAAAGGACACGTTTGTTTACGCCCCCGGCCACGGGGCGGACACGATCTTCAGATTCAAGGACGACCTGGACAAGATCGACCTCAAGGCGTTCACCGACATTGCAGGGTTCTCGGACCTGAGCGTGAGGCAGGAGGGCAACAATGTCGTGATCGACTTCTCCGACGAGAATTCGATCACGCTGCGGAACTTCGACCTCGACGATCTGGACGCCAGCGACTTCGACTTCTACACCGGCTGACGCCAATCGCGTTCCCGCCATGCCCGGACCCGTTCCGGTCATGGCGGGAGCCAGCCCGTTGGGCGAAGCCGATTGGGGGTTCGGGAGCGTGTGGCGTCTGCGGTCCTCCCCTCCTCATCCTGAGTAGCCGCGCCAGCGGTGTATCGAACCTCATCCTGAGTAGCCGCGAAGCGGCGTATCGA
>JAJECF010000232.1 GCA_022822125.1 Alphaproteobacteria bacterium | reverse complement strand
CGCCATCGTCATGGTCGGCGCGTTCAAGGAGAATCCGTTGCGCGACATCTGCCGGGCGCTCGCCATCGACGACCTTTCCGCCGATGCCAGATACGCCACGCTGAAGCAGCAGCAGGCCCACCGGCCCCAACTGCAGGCGATCTTCCGCGAGAGCTTCGCCGGCAACACGACGGGCCACTGGCTGGAGCGCCTCGGCGAGGTCGATATCCTGTGCGCGCCCGTCAAATCGCTCCAGGCTGCCCTCGAGGACCCGCAGACCGCCTGCAACCGCCTGATCGTCGAGCTGGCGCCGACCGCCGGCGGGCCGGTGCGTCTCGTGGCCTCGCCCATCGACATGTCGGGCGCGCCGTTCGCGGTGCGCCGCGCGCCGCCGGCCCTGGGGGAGCATAACGACGAGGTGCTCGCGCCGGCGCACGCCGGCGAGGACGCGGCGTGAGCGTCGAATTCGACATATCGGACGGCGTCGCCAGGGTGACGCTGAACCGGCCGGAGCGGATGAACGCCGTCGACTCGGCGACCGAGGCGGCGCTCGACGAGGTCTGGAACGCCATCGACCTCGACCCGGCGATACGCTGCGCGGTCCTCACCGGCGCAGGCCGCGCTTTCTGCGCGGGCGCCGACATGAAGGAAGAAGGCCCCGGCGGCCTCGCCTACTGGGCCCGCACCGGCGACCACGGCTTCGGCGGCATCGCGCTCGGCCGCCGTCCGTCGGTCCCCGTCATCGCCAGGGTCAACGGTGTTGCGCTCGGCGGCGGCTTCGAGATGGTGCTCGGCTGCGACCTTGTTGTCGCTGCGGAGACGGCGTCGTTCGGTCTGCCGGAACCGCGGGTCGGGCGGCTGCCGCTCGACGGCATGATTACCCTGCCGCGCCGGCTTCCGCGAAGCCTTGCCATGGGCCTGCTGCTGACCGGCCGGCGCCTCGGCGCCGCCGAGGCGCTGGAGCGGGGCCTGGTCAACGAGATCGTGCCCCCCGACGAACTGGACGCCGCGACCGACGCCTGGGTCCGCGACATCCTCGCCTGTGCGCCCCTCAGCCTGAGGGCGATCAAGCGCTCGGCCAACGACACCGCGCACCTGACCGTCCCGGAAGCCCGCAATGCCCGCCTGCCGAGCCTCGTCGCGGCGCTGCAGAGCCATGACGCCGAAGAAGGCGTCGCGGCGTTCCGGGAGAAGCGCGCGCCGGTCTGGGCCGGGCGCTGACTCACCTCCGGAGCACCGTCATGACCCATGTCATCGCCGAGGCCTGCATCGACATCAAGGACGGCGTCTGCACGCAGGTCTGTCCGGTGGATTGCATCTATGAAGGCGGACGGATGTACTACATCCAGCCCGACGAGTGCATCGACTGCGCGCTGTGCGTGTCGGTCTGCCCGGTGGACGCCATCTGGGACGAGGACGACCTGCCGGCGCAGTCCGCCGGCTTCACTGCCGTCAACGCGGAGTTCTTCGGCGACAGGGTCACCGGCTGGGGCCAGCCGGGCGGTCTCGGCCCGGAATTCCGCACCGGGCAGGACCATCCCGTCGTGGCCGCCTGGGACCCGAACGGAGGCTGACCCGGAATGCATGCTGCGGTGTGGCGCTATCTGGAAGCGGTGGCCGAAGAGGGATCGATCCGCCGCGCCTCCGAGCGGCTCCATATCTCGGCCTCGGCCATCAATCGGCAGATCCTGAAACTCGAAGACCGTCTCGGCGCGCCGCTGTTCGAGCGCCGCCCGGAGGGCATGCGGCTGACGGACGCCGGCCGGCTGGTGCTGCGCCATGCGCGCGACACGCTGCACGACTTCGCCCGGCTTCGCGGCGATATCGACAATCTGCGCGGGATCGTCAGCGGCGATGTGACCGTCGCCACGCTGGACAGCCCGGCCGTGCATTTCCTGCCCGAAGCCGTGGCGCAATTCGTTGCGGCGCATCCGGCGGTGCGGGTTCGCGTCACCACCTGCAATCCCATTGAGGCCCTGCACGCCGTCTCCCAGGGTAACGCGGACCTCGGCTTGACCTTCTCCCCGGCCTGGCGCCGCGGAATCGCCCTGCTCGAAGATATCGCCTGCCCGATGTGCGTCGTCATGAAACCGGAGCACGAACTGGCGCAGCGCAGCTCGGTCACGCTCGACGAATGCGCCGCCTTCCCCCTGATCTACCAGGAGCCTGTCGACACGATGCAGCCTTTCGTCGGCGACGAGCTGGAGGCGTTCAAGAGGGCGCACAGGCCGGTCGCGGTCTCCAACACCCAGGCGGTGGTCAAGCGCCTTCTGCTGTGGGGAGTCGGCATTTCCTTCTATACGCGGCTCGGGTTCTCCGAGGAGCTGGCCGCCGGCAGCCTGGTTGCGGTTCCGCTGGAAGGAGAGCGCGTGTCGGACCTGCGCCTCTGCCTGGTTGCGCCGTCCGACCGCCTGCCGACCGTCGCCGGACAGGCAATGGCCGATCATCTTCGCAGCGCGCTCGCCTCGTTCGGCATGGATCTCGATCGAAAGGACGACTCATGACCGGAATCCTGGAGGTCGAGCGTCTTCTCGCCGCGCCCGGCCATCGCCCCGCCGAACATAACGTTCGCGTGGCCTGTTCGCAGCGCCGCATCGCCGGGATCGGGAAGACAGCGAGCTCCTGCCGCGACGGACGCATTGCGCTGCCCGCCCGCGCTCGGCGGCGCCGACGACGCGCTGGAATGCTGGATCGCGTCCTTCTCCAGGGCAACCATCGAGCCCCGCCTGGAAGCCGCTGTCGCGTTCGGCCGCATGGCGCTTGCCGGCATCGGGGCGACCGTCCACTGCCATAACTCGCTGGTGGCGGACCGCCTTGAGCCGGAAGCCGCCGAAGTCGCGCGCGCGGCGGCCGATATCGGCATAAGGGTGGCGTTCTCGTGCCCCGTTCGGGACCGCAATCCCTGGATCTATGGAGACCAACGCGCGCTCCTGCCCCATATGCCGCCGGAGGATCGCGCCGGGATGAAAGCCGCCATTGCCGATGGCGGGCCGGCGCTCCACCTGGTCGAGCAGGTCGAGGCCGTCGCCGCCGCCCACGAAAGCGACCTGTTCCAGGTCCAGTACGGCCCCATCGGGCCGCAATGGTGTCACGACACCACCCTTGAGCGCATCGCGGAGGCGTCCGCGGCAAACGACCGCCGCGTCCACATGCACCTGCTGGAATCCCGGCGCCAGCGCGAGTGGCTGGATGCGGCCTACCCGCAGGGCATCCTCCGCTTCCTCGACGATATCGGCCTGCTGTCGGCCCGGCTGACGCTGGCCCACGGGGTGCATCTCACGGACGCCGAGTGCGCGCTGCTGGCCGAGCGCGGCGTTACCGTGGCCGTCAACACCTCCAGCAACCTCAGAATGCGCTCCGGCGTGGCTCCCGTCGCGCGCTTCATGCAGCACGGGCTGCGCTTCGGTTTCGGCCTCGACGGCTGCGCGCATGACGACGACCAGGACTACTTCCGTGATCTGCGCCTCGCCTGGCGGCTGCACAACGGCACCGGCCTGGAGCACGCGCTTCCGCCCGGCCGCCTGTTCGATGCGGCCTGCCGCGACGGTTTCCGGTGCATCGACGGCAGCAACGACTACGGCAGGGTCGCGCGCGGCGCCCGGGCGGATCTGGTCGTGCTGGACTACGCCGGCATGCGCGACGACTACCTGATCTCCGACGAAGACGAACTCGACGTGATTCTGACGCGCGGGACCTCCCGGCATGTCCGCAGCCTGCTGGTCGCCGGGCGCGAAGTGGTGCGCAATGGCGCCCTGACCGGCCTCGACCTCGCCGGCGCCGAGCGGGAGCTCCTGGAACGCGCCCGGCAAATGGCGGCCGAAGACGCCGAACAGGCAGGCCGCCATCGTCGGCGCCGGGAGGCTGTGCGCGCATACTATGCCGAGGGACGCCATTTCAGCAGAAATGCCGATTGAACCGTCGCCGCCGATTCCCGCACAGCATCAACTATGGCCGCACCACTGCTTCTCGCGCGTCGTTGCGCTTCCTCCAGCGTCCTGGCAACGATCCGCGCCCTCAGATCGGTCGCCCGGACACGACGGCTGCTCCACGCGCAATCACAGCCATTTCGATCCTACTCACAATCTTGCCTATAGCCATCACGCTGTCGCCTGCGACGCCCGCCATATGAGAGGCCACTCGAACGGTTGCAGGCCGGCAATCCCGAAAGATGCCGCCATGCGCTGTCTGCGATTGGAATTTCTCTGATACCCATGAGATTCCCAGTCGTCGGCGCCTGCTCTTGTTCCCGACCCGGCATCCTCCGATTTCGACACGCTTATCATGGGCTTACATCAATCAGCGAGCCAGAACTGGACCTGTGAACGCTTCCGGTTTCGGGTTTGAAGGTTCTGGGGATCGCCGACCGGGTGTCGGAGGCGACCGTGTTCACGACGAACCGCAACGGGCTGGTGGTGGACGGCCTGGCGAGCCGGGCGACGGGGCAGGCGGAATGCCTGGCGGGCGAGGTCATGCCGAAGGTCGCCGGGAGGACCCCGACCGGTCTGTGACGGTGGGAGCGGACAAGGACTGTGACACGGCGGAGTTCGTCAGAACCTGCAAAGCCTTCGGGGCTGAGGCGCATGCGGCGCGCAACACCGCGGGCAGGTGCTCGAACATCGGCGAGGAGATGGCGGCGAGCGAGGCCTACCAGGCGAGCTAGGTCCACCGCAAACGGACCGGAGAGGTCTTCGGCTGGGTGACGACGGTGGCGCGCTTCTCGAAGACCCGCCGTCGCGGACGGCGCGGGTCGGCTGGCAGTTCACCCCGGCGCTTGCAGCCCACGACCTGATCCGCCTGCCGAAGCTATTGAGGGCGGCCGCATGACCGCCGGAACCCGGCGAAGGGCCACCGTCGGGCGTTCCGTCGCACCGGCACCGCCGCCGGTGAGCCTTCCCCTCCGCAGGTCCGCACCGCTGCCGCGAAATCCGCCGCCTCGTTCCTTCCGAAAAAATTCACCCGACCGACACGGTCATGCCCAGAGGCGCCCATAAGAACCCCGACTCGCTGCGCTCTTCCGCAGCCTGCTAGACGACGCCGAGGAGACCGGCTGCCCGCGGACGATCAAGTCGGCAACTAGATTGACTGGAGCAACTCCGACAGCCACACTTCTGCCAGAACCACCATGCTGGAGGTATCACCGATGAACGCTCGCGACGGTGTCAAGCACGACAACCTTCCCGTCTATCAGCAGGAGGGCTTTCGCGGTCACCAGATCCAAGTCGTTGACGGAGGCTCCCAGCTCGAACTGCGTATAGATGGAAAGCTGCTCCCGACAGCAGCCGAACCGAATGGCGAACTCTTTTCGACATCATTCTGCCCGTATAGCACGTACCGAGATCTCATCTCGCTCGGCAAGGCCGTAATCCGAAGCGGAAATTGGACCGGCGTCGACCATGGAGTGAATTCATGAACGTTCGAAAAAGCCCTCGCCACCTTACGCAAACTGAACGTAGAGAGTTTATTGATGCGGTAGTCGCGCTAAAAAATAGTCAAGTATCCCTTCCCGGCAATACCACAATCAGGAAATATGACCAACATGTAGCCCTGCACCTTGGTGTTACAGCGCGCCTACAGAACGGAGTAGCTACCAAGCCGCCCGATGGAGGGCACGGGGGACCAGGGTTTTTGCCTTGGCACCGAGAGTATCTACTTCGCATCGAAAAGGACTTACAGGATATCTCTCAGGTTCCGAATATGGCAATCCCTTTCTGGGATTGGACGGATCCTGATACGACCTTCCAGATAATTTTCAAAGACGACTTTCTAGGCGAATATGACAATTCGGGCATTGTTGAAGTGACCAACGCGAGGTTTGCTCGGAATAACTCGTGGAAACTCGACAAGCGAGTTAGAATGCGCATGGTGGGAGACCTTATTGCAGACCCTAATGCTCCAGTTCCGGAATTTGGTGAGAATTTAGTTCGAGAATTTATGGCGAAATCTAGCCTTCCTCCTCAAGAAACGCTTGAGTTCCTCATGGAGCGGCCAAACTACGATTCCTTCAGATTAGCGGTCGAGCACGGGACGCCTCTACATCGTCGTACCCACGACTTTATGCATGCCTGGGTGGGTGGTGTAATGCGAAGCCATGCTTCGCCATACGACCCTATATTTATGCTAAATCACGCATTCATCGATAGGTTATGGGCGTTGTGGCAAGCGCTCGGTCATCATGGGGAGCAGCACTACACAACGACTAGCAATGCAGGCCGCGGACACGAGATTGACAGCAATATGTGGCCTTGGGACGGCATGGACCAAGTTGCAACTGTCGATAGGATAGAGCGAGTTTTGCCAAATTTCGATCAGGCAGACATAAGGACGCCCCAACACGTATTGGACAGTCAGACTTTGGGTTGTTCCTATGTGCACTGGACTCGGGTTCAGGAGATACTGGATAGTGCGATTGCACGATGGTCAAAGGAACGGGACGGGATGTTGCCTCGACTCGAGTCCCGTCACGGTGGAGCTTTCGGTTGGTCGACACGTGAGGAGTTGCTGGCATCTACTGCGAGAGGAATGCGCCTAATCGAGCCAAGTAAGATCGGGAATCAGCAAGGGTACCAAACCAATTTGGTTGTAGCACTTAGGCAGGGCTTTCCGAACCAAAACATTCGGCGAATGCCTGCAGGAGGGCCGGAAATTAAACTGTCGGAGATCGCTGAGATTGCCCACTGGATAGATATGGGATGTCCAGACGATCAAGGGCAAGTAGTTTAGTCACATCTCGTTCTTTCGTCGCGCGGCACGATGCATCGTGATGAGCCGGAGCGTGGCCCCATTCTTGACCATTGCAGCCAGAGCAATTCCTAGCAACGCCGACGACTAGGTGTCCCCAGTGACCCAACCTAGCGATGACCAGCACCATCGGTCTGCGCCTGTCGGGAACGGTGAGTTCGGTCTCCTTGGCGCGCATCGTCTTGGCATTCTTCAGCGCCACGACCGTCGGCAACTCGGCTAGGGCGATCTCGCGCCCGGCGGCGCGCCGGTAGGCGAGGGTCTCACGCAGGTCCTCGGCGGTGACGTCCGGCATGCACAGGCTCTCCACGATCCCCTTCGCCTCCCGGTTAGGCGAGACCGCGGCGCCGGTCGCCGCGTCGACCACCACGACGGCCACCGGCGAGGTCTCGAACAGCGCCTTGAGTTCGGACCGTGCACGCTGCTCGTCGCGGTAGGCGGGAGGTGGGCGATCACCGCCCCGCTTGGGTGGCGAACACCAGCAGCACCACCTCGTCCTCGCCGCCGACACGCCGACCGCGACGGAATACGCGCTGCTCCGCATTCTGTCTCTCAACGCGGGCCGAAGCACCATGCACGAGACGCTGCTGCGCAAGGTGTGGGGCGAGGGCAACCCCAACGGCCAGCAAGCGGTGCGCACCTACATGAAGAAGCTGCGCGCAAGCTCGGCGACAGCGCCGCACGGCCCGCCTACATCTCACCGAGCTCGGCGTCGGCTACCCCATGCGTAGCCCGGACGAGGAGCAGGCATGCCCCGCAGTGCCGACGCTACAACCGTCCGAACCGCTCCGTTTCCCGGTCCCGTTATCGCCACCACCGCCAGTCACCGACTGGGATACCACTCCTCGCGATTCCCATACGATTCCCAATGCTGATACGCGACCTCATTTTCGGGAATCAAAAAGCCCCGAAAATTTCATTGTTTTCAGGGCTTTGGTCTTGATTGCGGGGGCAGGATTTGAACCTGCGACCTTCAGGTTATGAGGCCGTGGTTTTGGGGCAATCCGCTCTCGGCGGGACGCTCCTGCACCGAACCGCTGCCTATGGTGACTTCGACATCGTCTCCGCGCGCCGAAATGGCGTTTCTGCGCCATGTGTCGCCCGCCCAAGTCCTGGTATTGAAAAATTCCGCATTCGATTTGATGACACGATCCGTGTTCATCGCCCGGCCGCCAGCGGACCGGACCGACCCGTAAGCCGACGAGATGCCTGAAGGATTGGGAAACTCGTCAGGCCGTTGCGATCCACCGTGAGACCGCCGACGACAACTGCCCCGGCTTTGCAGCCGGGACACAAGGTCGGTGCAGTTCCGGGCGTCTCTGCATCATGCCTTCACCGGTCGGGCAAACGGAGGACGCCCGAGACCTTCCCGACTACCATGCTGTCTGCGCCGCCAGGTATTGGCTTCTATTCGCCTTCGCTATGCTTGCGGCCCAAGGAGCGGCGTGCGCCATGTCCAAGGAGAAACCCCACAACCTCAAGACCGACATTCGATCAAGACTCTCCCCAGATCCGCTCTGACCTTCTGAACTGCCGGTGTGTTCTCATAGTTGCCGTGTCACATCGAACAGAGACACGGAATCGCTCGGTATCATACCGCCAGCACCCTCAACGCTTCGCCCCCAATACCCATCCCCGTACGCCAACCGCCACTTCGGTGGCCGGAGATATGACGTTGTTTCCGACACCTGATCAAGGAGCCGTGATGTGGTAAAGTTCCTGCCAAGCACAACCAGCACGGTCACCTGAAAGCAGCACCACATGATTAATGCACTCACTCTCCAGTTCGGGCGTGCGCCTGGACTTTCACCCGAAACAATCGGTACCACTCCTGTGACAGTTTTTGTTGGACCAAATAATTCCGGTAAAAGCAAAGTACTTTCTGAGATACATCAATTTTGCACTAGTGGCCAGAAGAACGCTTCGGATGTAATTGTTGAACGCATTGACTTTAGCTCAATGCCTCAGGAAACTGCCGAAGAACGGATTCAACATGTAACATTAAAACCCAATTTCAATGAAGCACTTCATCCTGATCATGTAATTGTTGGAAAGAGAGGACATCGCCAACAGGTGCCGAGAAGAGAGCTAATAGATAGTCTGATCAACGTAGATGCACACACTTCAACCTTGTGTCAGTGGTACCTCACTTACAATACACTGCTACTTGATGGCCAAAGCCGTATAAACCTTGTCGGACCTCAGAATGCCGGAGACCTTCAACAGGCTCCACAAACAAGTTTTCAAGTTTTGTTCCGCGACAATCAAAAAAGGGCCAGTGTACGTCGTATAGTTTATGACGCTTTTGGTACGCATTTGGTTGTTGATCCTACGAACTTGGGGCAGCTTCGCCTTCGACTTTCATCGATCGAGCCCAGCTCTGAGGCACAAGAACGTGGAATTCACGAGGAGGCCGTGCAGTTTCATAGCGAAGCCCTGCCAATACAGGAGGCGAGCGACGGGGTGAAGGCTTTTGCCGGCATGATAACAGAGATAATAGCCGGTGATCCTGTTATTCTCATCATAGACGAGCCCGAAGCCTTTCTACATCCCGCACTATCCTTTAGCTTAGGAAAAGAAATTGCTTTGGCAAGCTCCGGATCCGAAAAGAGACTGTTTGTTTCGACACATAGCCCAAACTTTGTCATGGGTTGCATTCAGTCCGGAGCGTCCATCAACATTGTTCGGCTTACCTATCGAGACAATGCAGCAACAGCTCGCCTCTTGCCGAGCGAAGAGCTTCTCGCGCTGATGCGAAATCCACTGTTACGATCAACAAGTGTTTTGGACGGATTGTTCTATGAATTTGTTGTTGTTACTGAATCGGATACTGATAGAGCTTTCTATTAGGAAGTGAACGAACGCCTGTTGCGATTTAAGCCTGAATGGGGAATACCGAACTGTCTTTTTCTAAACGCTCAAAACAAGCAGACTGTCCGCACCCTCCTGAAGCCCTTACGGAATTTGGGCATTCCTGCGGCTGGCATTGTTGATATCGATATCTTGAAGGAAGGAGGCTCTGTATGGACAGCCTTTTTGGAGGGAGGGTTTGTCCCGGAACTAGAACGTAGATCTCTGGCCATCAGCAGAAGCAGTATAATGGAGAAATTTAAAGATACAGGCAAAGATATGAAGCGAGACGGTGGCCTCGATATTCTTGAAGAAGGCGACAGGGAGGCCGCCGAGAACTTATGTGAGCGACTGTATGAGTATGGCCTTTTTGTGGTGAAGAAGGGGGAACTGGAATCTTGGCTGCTTGACCTTGAGGCGCCCGGGCACGGACCATCTTGGCTAATCGATATTTTTCAAAAAATGGGAGAGAACCCAGAAGAGGAATCTTATGTGCGCCCAAGGATCGGAGACGTATGGTCGTTTCTGGCTGAGATCAAGGAATGGCTATCGGACCCGGGGCGCAAAGGTATTCCAGCGTAGTTACTCGGCGCATGCAGTGTCGGTGCCGCGCTCTCGCAGTTGTGGTAAGGGGACAGGTCCTGCAGCGGCTCCTCGCGAGACTCCGGACGCTCATCCGAACCTCGCCGACGTACATCACCGCAGGATGGCGCGTCTCGCGAAAGTCCTCAGCAAACCGGAAGAGCGAGAGGCAGCCGGGGCTGCGACATACCCTAAATCCGAAGCCCGTCGAAACTGTGGTGCGCTGGCCCTTGTCCTGTGGACAAGACCGACACTCACCGTGCGCCCGCGAAATCCGGACAGTCGCGATAAAGGGCGGCTTCTATCCGATCAGACACTCGACACGCCGCCTCACGCACCGAGTCCCGCGCCAGATGCGCATAGCGCGCCGTTGTCTGCACCTGGCTGTGGCCGAGCAGGCGACCTATCGCCGGCAGGCTCTCGCCGAGCGCCAGCGCCCGCGACGCGAAGCTGTGCCGGCAATCATGCAGGCGCATGTCCTGGAGCCCGGCGCGCTCCCGGATCCGCATCCAGGGACGCTGCAGCTCGCTCATGCGGCTGCCCGGCCGCATGCCCGGGATGACGTAGGGATTCTCCTCGACCCGCGGGATGCGCGCCAGCACTTCGGCCGCAGCCGGCGACAGCTGCACTCTCCGGGTCCCCGTCTTCCCGTCCTCAAGCCGCATCTCGCGCGCCTCCAGGTCGACATGGCCCCAGCGCAGGTTAAGGATCTCGTTCTTGCGGCACCCGGTCAGCAGCAGCAGGCGGATCGCCATCGCCGCATACATGCGGCCGCCCCCGTTCTTTTCCTCCTCGTCCAGCACCCGGCCGAGCCGGCGGAACTCCCTGTCGGTCAGGAACCGCTCGTGGCGGCGCGGCCGGTTCTTCGAGACCTGCCGGCACGGATTGCTGCCCTCCGGGACCAGCTCCCGCTCCTCGGCCGCCCGGTAGATGCGGAACAGCATCTCGACGGCCCGATTTGCCACCGAGGGCGTCGCCACGAGCGAATGGTGGAGCGCCGAGACCGCCGCATGGTCCACGGACAAAGCCGGCTTGCGCCCGAGCGCCGGCAGGACGTGCTTGCCGATGACACTGCGATAGACCTTCGCCGACGCCGGCTTCAGGCGCACTTCGACTATTTCTTCGAGATAGACCGCCGCCAGCTCCGCCACCGTCGGCCCCTTCGCCTCCGTCACGGCCATCGGCTCCGGGACCGGGTCTTCGCCCGCCTTGATCCTGGACACGATCAGCGCCGCCCGACGGCGCGCCTCCTCCGGCGTGATGACGCCGTGGCGCCCGACCGTCACCCGCTTGCCGTTCTCGCCGCCCGTGCGCGTCTGCACGACATAGACCTTGCGCCCGGTCGGATAGACCCTGACGCCGAAGCCCAGCAGCTCGCTGTCCCAGAATACCGTGTCCTTGTCCGCCTCCAGCTTCTCCACGGTGCTTCGCGAGATCGTCGTGCGCCTGAGCTTCGCCATGTCCTGTTTCCTGTTTTCGCCCGGCGCTACGCCGCGTCGGCTTCGTCGCTTGCATCGACGGCCAGGAGGTCGGCGCCGATGCTGTCCCCGACCTTCGCCGCCGAGGCCCGCTCGGTGTCTCGCGCCAGATGGGCGTATTTCACCGTTGTCATCACCGTCCTGTGGCCGAGCAGACGGGCGATGACCGGCAGTCCCTCACCGATCTCCAGCGCCTGCGAGGCGAAGGAGTGACGAAAGTCATGAAGGCGCACATCCTCAAGCCCCGCACGCGCGCGCAGCTTGTTCCAGAACGGATCGATGCGCTTGAGACGGTCGCTCCGGTCCCGCCCGGCGATCACCCAGGGATTGCCCTCAATACGCGGTATCCGCGCCAGCACACGCTCCACGGCCGACGTCAGCGGCACAGGCCGGGGGCCCGTCTTCGAATCGAGAAGCCGCAACTCGCCCGCGCTGCGGTCGATGTCGTCCCACCTGAGCGTCAGAATCTCGTTCCGGCGGCAGCCCGTGAGCAGCAACAGACGGATGGCCGCGACCGCAGAGGCCATAACAGTGCTTTCGGACTCGGCCTTGACCAGCACCCGGCCCAGGCGCGCATATTCGTCCGCGGTCAGGAAACGCTCGCAGCTTCTCTCCCTGTAGCGCTTCACCGACCGGCAGGGATTGGGCCTGGCCGGGGTCAAGCCCCAGGCCACCGCCAGCTTGAACATCTTCGAGAACACGCCCACCGCCTTGTTCGCCTGCGCGGGCTTGTTCCGCAGACCGTAATGCAGCGCCGAAATATGCGAGCGGTCGACCTCGGAGAGCTTGAGAGCTCCCAGTTCCGGCAGGATCTGCAGTTTGAGCACGCGCCGGTAGGTCTCCACCGTCAACGGCCGGCAGTTCACCTCCACATATCCCTCCATGTAGCGCGTCGCGAGATCGGCCACGGTCGGCTCCGACGGCGTCGGCGGGGACAGCGGGTCCTCGCCGCGCCGGATGCGGTCGATGATCTCCGCCGCCTCCTGCCGGGCCTGCTTGGCCGTCATGTCCTCGAACCGGCCCAGTCTCACGCGCCTGGGCAGCCCGCCCGGCGTGCGCGCCTGGGCGACGTATATCCTGCGCCCCGTCGCATGGACCCGTATCCCGAACCCCGGCAGGTCCCGGTCCCAGAACACCTTGTCGCCGCGCTCCACGGCGAGCGCGTCTATAGTTCTCTTGCTGAGCTTGACGGCACCCAAGGCAGGCCTCTCCGAATGCGACATCCGATTTCTTCCGCCAGGTAATGCTTCCGTTCTCGGGTGATGGATGGTGATTTCAGCGATTGAGTGTTCGCTTCCAGTCTCGTCTCAGCGGCCGCAGCCAGATGTCCTTCCTGGGCTCGGCCCGCTTCATGTGAGTGTCGTAGCGCCGTGCAAAAGCC
>JAJECF010000105.1 GCA_022822125.1 Alphaproteobacteria bacterium | reverse complement strand
CGCTCGCCTCAAAACCGACCGCAGACACGACCCGCGACCCAATCAGGCCAGCCGCAGCGCCCCAAACGCAACGCAAACCTAAAACCGCATCCAAAATCTCAGCCGCTATTCCTCAGAACCTCAATTCTGCAAGTGCCTCTAAAATGTCAAATGTACAAGCACTTCAATTCATTGAAAAGGCGAAGGAACGACTTGATCTTAATTTTCCTTCACAAGCGTATCTGAATGATCTTATGAGCGCGACATGCCTGCTTGTTGAGGATGGACTGGAAATTATGTTCACGCACCGATCGTTTCAAGAATACTTTGTAGCGCAGTATATTGTTTTATCTTCCGATGAGGTTCAACTTAAGCTGCTTGACAGATACTGGAGATATGTAAATTCAGACAGTGTGATAGACCTAATCGAAGAATTGAACCCGGAGATCATCGAGCGTAGTGTTTTGTTGCCTAGGTTAAGAAAGCTGTATAAGCAACTTGGAGTGTCGAGGCAAGTAGGTGTCACTCATGCAGCACGATACTTTAAGCTAGCCTATTCAAGTGTGGAGTTTCGTCGGGAGAGTATCGGTTTTACTCACAGGGATCAACCTGATCAGATTGTGGAGCTACTCAATATTGCGATCCGAATGAACAATACATATACACGGGGATCGATCAAGCTAGGGGATCTTATTGCTCGATATGGGAAGGTTGGCGCGGAGAAAGACGGAAGCGATAGAATTTTTGACACTTCAACAATGTCATATCGAACACAACCTCTGAGGGATATATTGCTGAGCGAGGGGCCGTTCGCTATGTCTCACGTACAGGCTGGATACAAGGCTCTAGAAATTTTGGAAAAGAAGAACAAGGAACGTTTCGAAACTTTGGATAATCTACTTGATCTTTAATTCAATGCAGGATAGGATTCGTGCTGCAAAATTCGTTGCTAATCACAAGGAATGGGGCTCGATTACCTATGGTTCATGGTAATAAACCTCCATTATCGAATGGGAACCAAAGCGTCAATCGGCGCTGACGTCGTTGACCAGTGGTAGTTTTCTCTGGTACCTGTCGATAGAAGATGTACGCCCTGCAGCCGAGTTCACAGGGAGGTTATGCCGAGCGGCTTTGCACTGCGGCGTTCAAAATCTCGCCCAGAGATGGCACTTGGTCCTTGCGGTCTTCCCCGGTAATGAAATCCGGAGCCCGAAAGAGCGGGTTGCCTGGGGACCATAGTTCCAGGCTGTTGGCGTTGGCCTCGTAATATTCGGGATCGGTTGTCACCCGAAGGCCAGCCGGCATTCCGGGCGCGAGCAGGCTGTACTCGCGTGGGCCCATCGGTTTGATCTCAGTTCCCGGCGGCAAGAGGTCAGGCGACGAAATCAGGCGGTCCAGGTCGTCCATGACGACAGGCGGAACCGGGCGGTCGGGCATGACGAGGTCCTCCTGCAGCATGGCGTCGAGATCGAATCCGCCGGCATCCGTTTCCTGCAATTGGCGCTCGATCGATTCGGTAGCGTCGGCGCGGGCCCTGGCGTCGCGAGCTGTTCCCGAAACTGCCGCATCCGCGATCCTTCGCGAAAGCTGCGCCAGAATCGGCTGAAGGCGGCCGACCACCGTTTCGAAGAGACCGATCCGGTGCCGCAGTGCGCGGTAAACGTCGGTCTCCACCGTGTCCTCGTAATGCAGGTTGACGATGCGGATGACGGGATACCTCTGGCCCAGGCGGTCTATGCGACCGATGCGCTGCTCAACCCGCATCGGGTTCCACGGCATGTCGTAGTTGACCAACGCGCCGCAGAACTGGAAGTTCAAGCCCTCGGCTGCGGCGTCGGTGCAGATCAGGATATCGGCTTCGCCATCGCGGAACCGCCTTTTGGCCTGGTCGCGATCAATCACCCGCCACCCCTCGCCGTCGGGCACTTCCCCGCCGCGCCCGGAAAAGCACATGAGCCGCGGATCACCTTCCTGGCGCAGGGAATCGCGCAGGAAGTCCATCGTGTCCGTGAACTGCGTGAAAACCATCGCCTGTTCGTAGCCGTCACGTCGCAAATCGCGAAGGACGGCTTTCAGGCGGCCCAGCTTGGTATCTGGTTGCAGCCGCCCGATACTGTCGAGCAATTGCCGGATATCCTGTTCCTCCTCGGCCGCCAGCGCCAGGCGCGTCTTCTCCTCGACCTCATCCGCGTCCTGCATGTCGTCCATGGTTTCGTCGTCAAGCGCATCCTCTTCGAGACCGAGCTCCAGCTCTCCGCCTCCGGTAATCGCCGCCAGGTGGCGTTCCAGCGTCGCGCGCAAAGCCTGGAAGCTGCTTGCCAACCGGCGGCGATAGATGGTCATGACAAACCCGACGGCGCTTCGGTGCTTGTCGCTCGCCCGGTTGTAGGTATGCGAGATGTAGTCTTCGACTGCCTCATAGAGCGCCCGCTCTTCGGCCGTCATGTCGATCATGACGTCGCGTACCGACCGGTCCGCGATCGCCGTGTCCATCTTGCCCGCCTTGAAATAGCGCCGCAGCAGTTCGCGCGTGTGTCGGGAGATCAGCCGCCGAACCGGAGTATGCAGCTGGGCGATCCTCACCAAAGCCCGACGCTCGACGGTTTCCAGCTGGCGGCGCGGAATGCTGGCGGAGTCGCGTAGCGCCCCGATGACCCTGTTCGTCCGCAGCCTTGTGAGATCTGCGACGCGCCTGGCCTCATCGGAGTCGATTGTTCCAAAGCGCCGCTCTGCGGCCTGAAACAGCCGCGCCATCCGGTCCAGGGTGTCGTGAGAGGGGCTCGCTTCCGCTGCGTCTTCGAAGAACTGGAGGAATGCAGCTTCGGACCATTCCGGGGGCAGGCCCAGAAGGTCGAGCAGGTCCCAGACCTCGACGGGATGCATTTGCATCGGCGTCGCGGTCAACAGCACCAGGCCGTCGGTCCGGCGTTCAAGCTCACGCATCAGCCGTAGGAGGGCATTCGGCCTGCTTTCCTGCGTGGCGCCGGCCCCGCGCCGCCGTGCATGGTGGGCCTCGTCCAGTACGACGAGATCCCATGGCTTCGCATCCAGCAGTTCCTGGGCCCGATCCGCCCGGCGCATCAGGTGGCTCGAAACGATGATTGCCGGTTCTTCATGCCAGTGCGCCCGGTCCGTTTCCCGGACATTCGCCCCAGCGAGCGCCGGAGATGGATAGTGCGTCAGCCGCCGGCCATCGTAGATCGGCCAGTTCAGGTTGAACTTCTCACGCAGTTCGATCTGCCACTGCCGGAGCACGGCCTTGGGCGCCAGGATGAGAATCCGCTTGGCGCGGCCTGAGAGCCATGCCTGGCGCAGCAACAGGCCGGCCTGGATGGTTTTTCCGAGCCCGACCTCGTCGGCGATGAGCAGACGCGGCGGCCAGTTTCCGTAAAGCCGGTCGAACGCCCGCACCTGGTGCGGCCAGGGAGTTACCGCCGATGTCGCCTCGCCCACGAAGGCCCCACCGCCGGGCAACGTCGGCGCATGCGCGATGAAGTTCCAGACCCGGCTCCGCAAGTCGACTCCGGGTGTGCTCTCCGGTGTTTCGTTGTTCTTGTCTGCTTCCGGTTCGGGAGGCGTCGGCACCATGTCCTTCAATCGCGACGGCATGTCGCCCGAGGGCATGAACCGCATCAGGTCCCGACGCACCGCCTCCGGCACGTCGACCAAAATTGCCCGTTCCGTCCTGCCCTCCCAAATGCGGGCGAAGTTGCTCTCTTCGTCGCCAATTCGTTCAGCTTCAGGGCCCCAGCTCGTATAGACGTTGATGCTCTCCCAGTTCGTTCGCCAGCCGGCGGCCGTCTCGTTCAGGCTGCCGTTCCAGGCGAGGCGGTCGCCGGTGCGGTCCTCGATGATGCCGGCCTTCTCGTGGAAAATGCCGTGTGAGGGGATGGGCTTGCCGCCGACATCGCAGGGCACGGCGACCTTCACCTCGAGGTGGCCGCGCGCAATCATCCAGGCGAGGAGTTCCAGCGCTTCGGTGGACTCCGCATCCGGCGGCGCCAGCGGTAGAGCCTCGGCGCGCCGGTCCACGAGGTCGCGCAATGCCTCTCCCCGCTCGATCGCCTCGATTTCGGGCGGCTGCAGTGTGCAGCCGACGACGAGGCGCATCCGCCCGCCATTGCGAACGAGGCCCTCAACGCCGCGCGCGGCGAGCGCGAGCGCGCCCGCGTTGAAATACCCGGTCAGACGGTCGTAGCGCTCCGCGTCTTCCAGCGCCGGCACATAGAACAACCGGATCAGGTCGCCGTCGTCAGGGGTGTATTTTCGTTTCCATGAGCGGTCGGCGAGCATCGACTCAATCTTCGTCGCTGCGCCAAAGGTTCAGTTGCTCGGGCTCGTCGATTTCTTCCTGGTAGGCAAGCCGGGCAAGATTGTAGAGCGCGTCGAAGTCGTCGCTCGCTGCTCCCGCCTCACCCTTAAGCTCAACTCCGGAAAACGTGCCGGAGACCGGCAACACTTCCAGCACGGCCTCCAGCGCTGCGAAGAAACGTGGCTCTCGGTCCGTCCCGGCATGTTCCAGCATTTCGCGTGCGGCCTGCAGCGAGCGCTCGCGGCCGGTATGGGCCGCTCTGTGGATTGCGTCGATCATGCCCCGCGAGCCGTCCACGGGCCCGAATGCGCCTTTGGCTGCTCGCCGCGCACTGTCCCAGAGTTGTAGATTGTCGGCCTTCTTTTCCGCCAGCCGGCCTACGATCTCGCGATCGAGGTCCACGCCGACGGCCCGGGCAAGCCGTAAGGCTTCGTCATAGGGGAAGACGGGCGCCTTGAATGCATCCCAGGCCAGCACGAAGAACGCCGTTGCGGGATCGAGGTCGGCGCCCGCCTTGAGATGGGTCAACTGCTCCAGCCGCCACCGTTTCACTTCGCGCCGCGCCGCGTCGAGCGCGTCTTCGGGCGTTGCCGCGTAGGGGTCCCATTCCTCCTCGAACAGCACTTGCTGGCGCTGTCGCCGACGTTGCTCCGGCATTTCACGCGGCCTGCCGCGCTTTAGCGGCCAGTGCCGCGAAAATTCTTCAAGCGCCGGGCCGAAAGCGGCAAGGTAAAGATCGACGCCGCGTATTCCCGCCGATGAGAACGCCTCAATGCGCTCGCGAACCGCGCGTGCGACCTTGGGCTCGACATCCTCCCAATAGACGGTCTCACCGTCGGGGTCCTGCTCCGGCCGCGGCCGACAGGCCAGGAAAACGGTGCTGTTGGCCGCCGCTCTATCCTTGATATGCAGGCTGCCCTCGGCCTCGGTATTGACAGGCCATGATGCGGTCACCGTAAAGCCGGCTTCCATGAGGCCTGTGGTGAGCGCATCCCAGGCGCCGGTCGCCTTGTGGGTGAACATGAGCGTCATGATACCGTTCCGCTTCAGCACCCGGCGGCATTCTGCGAAGATCGCAGCCATCCGCTGCCGATAATCCCTTCCGGCAAGAGCACGGGCACCCTTCTCACCCTTGAACCGGGCGGGACTGGCGACGGCTTCATTGTCCTTGTCGGTAAGCCGGCGGCGGAACAACTCCGGGAATACGCTACCGGCAGTGCGTTTCAGCCAAACATAGAAGAAGTCCGAAAGTTCCGCATACATCACATTGTCGTAATAGGGCGGATCGATCACGACGATATCGATGCTGCCTTCCTCGATATGATCGAGGCTGTCGCCGGATTTGCAGGTTATGGCTATAGCTGGCAGGACACCCATTGACGTGGTGGACGAGTCCAGTAATCCGGGTTGCAAATCATGTGTCTCCGGACTAACCATACCGACAAGTTCCCTTATGCACTTGCCGGTCTGTTCGATTGCCCAGTCGTAGCCTAGCCCAACGATCAATGGCGCCATTTCGGCGTAAGACCAGACGAACGCAAAGTCATGCCGATCAAACGTACCTGCCACTACTTCACGTCCCGAGTGCCATCGACCGAGACGGCTGTTGAAGTTCAGGAGCTTGTCTAGTGAAAGCGCCAGATAACCGTAAGCGGCTCTTCGAACATCACACATTTTACCAGCGTTTTCGTCTTCCTTCAGCAATTCTCGGAAGATTTCTGCACTCGTGCCATGACAAAGAAGCTGACGTGGTGAGAAAAGATCACGCCATAGCGGCATGCCATACAGGATTGGTCGTAAGTCGTTTCCATCTTCAGGAAATCGTTCGTTCGGCACGATGTCGAACGCTTCCCACTCGGGAAGTCTGTCTTCCAAACGTGCCAAGACTTTAGCGCCGTTGTCGTCCTCGGGACGTGGGGCTCGGTATCCACGCACCCATTTATCCTTGCCTCGTTTGCCGGACTTCAGAACTCTAGCTATGCGTTTCTTAAAAACCACGGCATAGAGCTGCTCGCCCATACCACCGGCCTGCGCTTGGCGCTTTATCTCGTCGCCGTCGATCACCCGTTCACAGTCGGCAAACGGGCATATCCCCCCGCCCTTGGCCTGGGTACCTGCTGAGTGCTCAGACGCCTTTCCGACAATCTCGAACGTACATACCCGGCCCGACGAGCCTGGCCCATCGCCCGTTTCGGGTTTCAGACGTACTCCCGTGCCGTCAGGAGCCAAACGCCAATTGGGCGAGAGCGGAACCAGCCCATCGCAATAGGGACAGGTGACGGTTCGCGCCCAAAGGTAGTTGGTCGATACGCAATCTTCCGTCGGCTCGGGCGGGAAATATGGCGCAAGTCGGTCTTCTCGGATGTCGATAAACCGTTTCGCTAAACGCTCGAAGTCTTGTTTGACGGCCATCCCAAAACGAGCAGGCCATTGGGCCGTTGCTCGCATGACCAGTGCTGCCACCGGATTGAGGTCATTTGCGAATGACCCTATGCCGAGCCGTGACGCCTCGAATGGAATGCTGCCACCCCCAGCAGTTGGATCGAGTACCCAGAAGCTATCGCAGGACCCTTCGATGAAAGACGTTATCCAGATTCTGCTCTCGCAGTCGGGAGAGTACGTAAAGGAGCGAGGATAGCTGTAGGCTTGCCCCTCGAATCGTTCCCCTTTCCTGCGTGCAGCATCGATACGACGTCTGGAAGCCACGGGATCTCCGTGAATTCCCAAGACGTGCAGGAACTTCTCCCGGTCGGCATCCGCGGGAAGCAGAGACGCCAAGACTGCGGCGCGTGAAGCCACGAGAGGACGGCGGGCCCACCAGACATGAAGGCGATTCGGTGCGGGAAACGGTGTCATCGGCGTTCGCTCGCGCGTACTCTCGATTCCCAATTCCGCGATCGGTAGCCAGCGTTCAATCAGGCGAGTGTCGCTCATGAACCCCGCCGTTTCGGCTCCGTCAACAGGAAGCGCAGTGCCGTCAGCACGCGTCGCGGATATTTCCGGTGCATCGCCATGCCGAGCCAATAGGCTGCCTCCTCGCGCCCCATGGCCTCGATTCCTTCGGTCACCGCACGTATATTGTCCCGGCTGCGCATGGGCGCCAGAACCCGGAACAGGAGCCCGAGCATGAGCGCCAGGTCTTCGGTAAGTGCATGTCCTGCCTCGACGGGGGCCGGAGAAGGCCGGATGCCGGACGACGCCAGCCGTTTCAAGACCCGATGCTCGATGAGCGCGAGATTCCTTCCCTTCAGCCCGGCGACCCGGACCGCCGAGGTGATCTGCGGCGTCGCCGGCGAGGGCAGCTGCCATATCTCGTATTCGGACTCGCCAAGCCGGTGGCTACGCACCCGCAGCTCATATTGCGGCGCCGATGTCTCGACCAGAGCAATGCGCTTCGCTTGCGCCATGGCCTAGTCGCCGCTCAAGGGAACGGCCGACACATGCGCGCCGGCGGTGGCAAACCGCACGAGCCGATCAGTTAGCGTTTCGGGCGCGTCCCCCGTCAATGCGAGCCCTTCGTCGAAGGTCAGTTCGAAACGAATGTTGAGGTCCCTGTCCGCGGCGTCGCGCAGTTGCGGTTCCAGAAATTCCCGCACTGGCTGTGCGTCCTCGACCGAACCCTGGAACTCGATAGCGAACGTGCTGCCGGCGCGCGTCTCGTATTCGCCCTTTATGTTCACCAGCTTTTCCGCTCCAGATATCGGCCCGACGACACCGATGAGGCGGAAACCATCTCCGGACTCGAATATGCGGATCGTGAGGGAAGCCACCCGTTCCACGTTCCCCGCCCGCAACTGCTCCCAAAGCCGGGTCAGCGCCTCGCGCAGCGGTGCTTCGGCCAAGAATTCCCTCGGCGCGCCGCCTTCGCCTAAACCAAACTCGTGCTGCTGCTCTTGTTCGTCCGTCTTTGGCTCATCCGATGTCTCTGACTTCTCGGGGCGGGGCCAGATGCCCTGGCTCTTGGCGTAAGCCATGGTGAAGATGTGCGACTGCTCGTCGATCGCGATATGCGCCTGAGGGTCACCGGGTCCGAAGAGCAACTCCCCACGACGATAGACATAGGCTCCCTCTTCAATGCCACGCCGCAGGCCTTTCAGAAAGACATCGTCCTTCCAAAGCATTGGCAATGCGGGGTCGCGCCGGAATTCGTCGCGCAGCGAGCCCGTGGAAATCTGTCCCCGCTTGAGAGGCGTGCGGTCCCGCACATAGGCAGGCGAGTCCGGCTCGTCCTCGGACAGCCGCAGTTTACCGAGGTCGCGTAAGGCTCTCATGACCTGTTGCTGGCCGGCGCCCGGTTTATCCGAAGCTGACGGCGTGTCGATCGCCGAATGCGCCAGATCCACCGAACCGTCCCCGATCCGGTCGCGAGAGGGATAGAAGAGATGCCGGTAGCATTGCTGCACCGCATTGGCGAGTTCCTGTTCCGAGCGCGCTTCCATTTCGCGCACCCTGGCCTGCTGGTGCTCCGCCAAGTCTGCAATGCGTTCGGGCTTCTTCATGTCCTGCAAGGCAAGACGCCGCCGGGTCAGGCGCTTCATGTCTTCCACCCGCGCCTCGTCCGCAACCGCAAAGACCAGATGGTTGCGAAGTACGCGGAGGGCAGAGCCCTCCGATCCCTTCCGGGCATAGATGCGTTCAACGAGCTCGGGAACCGCCGCAACCGTGCTTCCCACCGCGACACTGTCATAGGAGAGCAGGACGAGCTTGGGACGCCCGTCGCCCACTTCGTCCGGCACATCGAACGGCCCGCCCGGAAACGGAACCGTGTCGAAAGTCGCAGTGCGAAAAATCTGGCGGATACGGTCGTCGAGATGGGCGCGCACTTCGCCGGGGTCCACTTGCTGTTCGGCGCGGCGCACGATCTGGCTGAGATTGGCCTCCGCCAGAAAGCGCATGGGCGTGCCCGGCCTGTCGTCCAGATAGGCCGAGTCCGACATGAACTTCAGGCGCGCTTCCTCGATGAAGCTCACATCGACGGCCGGACCGATAAGCGAATAGCGAAGCTCCTCCGGCGACAGCCCCTTAAGCGGATCGTTGAACGCAAAGGTATGCATCAGGATCGTCCGCGCGACATAGCCCGCATAGGGCGGCAAGTCTTTGTGGTCTCGATCGTCGATAACTTCGGCAAGGGCCCGCTTGTCGAGCTGGCCGCCGGTGACGTCGTTCGTGATGGCCGGCGAGAATCCATCCTGTTGCAGGCGGGTCACGATTTCCTGGCGGATCGGCTCGTTGCCCGGATCGATATGGTGGACATGGATCGCCGTCGCGTCCGCCGGTCGGTGCTCCCAGAGCAGGGCGACGGTGCGCGCGAGAAGCCGCAGCATGCCGCGCACGCGCTGGAAGTTGGCAAGCGTCGCCGTCTTGCCGGTCAGCGTTTCCAGGACTTCCGGATGCAGCGGATAGCTGGCCCGGAAGGTCTCGACGGTGCCGGGATGCCCCGCGTCTTCCGCCAGCGCCTCTCCATGCGCCGTCCAAAGCTTTCTATAGGCTTCGACCACGGCCGGGATTTGGGTCTCGTCGATGGTCTCGAAGAGCCGGCGGCGGAGCACCTGAACCGTCTCGTCCTCTTCGGTCGGGTTGAGCAAAGTCGCCTTCCGCGCCGAAACGCTCTCGGCCTCCGCCATCTTGTCCGCGATGAACTGGTTTTCCACGCTGTAGGCATCGGCAGCGCGGCCATCCTTGCCGATGGCGAGCGTATAGACCAGCGCCGCATTCGGGGCGCCTTCAACCGCCTTGAACAGGGAGGTGAGAAAGGCCGTGAGCTGGTCGTAGGCATTGTCCAGCTGGCGGACCTTGCGCAGATAGACCGAGAATTCGTCCAGCAGGATCAGAACCGGCTCGCCGCCGAACAGCTCTCGCAAGGTTTCCGCGCCCGGCACGATACGCTGCTCGTCGCTGCCCCGCACTCGTTCGTACCCGTCGCGTCCGGCAAGCGAATAGGCAATCTCGCCCCAGGGCGTTCGCGCCAGAATGCCGTCTCCCATGGCGCGACCATTGGCCGGGTCGGCGTTTTCGCCGTCGAAGGCCGCAACGCGCACCGGACCCCCCGGCACCAGGGACGGCTCGACGAACTCCGCGACATTCGCAACGCTCTCCATGCCCCGCGCCATATGCGTGAGCGCAATCAGCGCATGCGTCTTGCCGCCGCCATACGAAGTGTCGAGACGAAAGATCGCCGCCGCCTCGCCGCCCGCCCCGCTCAGGCGCCGAGCCACATTGGCCAGCAGGTTCCGGAGGCCCCGGGTTGGATAGGTCTGGGCGAAGAACGCCGCCGGGTCCAGATAGTGGCTATCCCCCCGCCGCGCCACCACCTGCGCCAGGTCCGCGGCAAAGTCCGCATCCGCAAAGGCGCCCCGCAGCACATCCTCGCGCGGCCGCGCGGTCTCGAATATCGTTGGAACCGTCATTGGCCAATCGCGCCCCTGTTCCTAGCGATTTCCGCCTGCCGGACATCCGACAGGCCGTGTCAGACAGCCGTGTGTGTCATCCTTCTTCGGCTGGTCGATCGCCAATGGTGGCGGCGATCCGCTCGGCAAGCCGTCTCCGCAACTCTTCCGGCGTTTCCCATACGATGTGGTTGTACTGGCGCGTGTCGAAATGGATAAGCCCCCGGTCGATCATGTCCCTGCGGCACGTGAAGATGACCGGCAGATCGAGTCCGTGCGCGAACCCGGCCTCGTAGTAGACGCCGCCACGCGCGCCGTCGCCGTCCTGCGTAAAGTCCGCCACGAGGAAACGCGACCGTCTTATTTCGGCGATGATTTCATCGTCGATCCTGTCGTTGAATTCGGTCTTGTCGATCCGGATCGGGCTGTATCCCGAATCCTCGATGCCCGGCTTGACTCCTCTTTCCCAAGCATCGTTCATGCAGGGGGCGAACCACATCGCGACGAAAGCGTTCGATGAGCCGGTATCCCTGCTTTCCAGTTCCGCAAGCCGGGCATGGCCATCGATTGTCACGATGTACCGGTCCAGGGCAGAAGCGTCCGCTTCCAGCCAGCCGCATTTCTGAAGGTATTCGAGAAGAAACCGTACCTCCTCGATGCTGGCGGACTCCGACCAGGCCATGGCGGCGCATGCGGTCTTTTGCGTGGTAAAGGAGAAAGTCGCCCCGATCCGCGGCGCCTGATCCGCAATGAACCCAAGTAACCGGTCAACCCGCTGCCGGACCGTTAGATCCCGGTATCGGCCCGCGTCCTCGATTGAAGCGGTCATGACTTCCGGACGCCGGACGCCCGACCGGCGCTGATCGACCAACCAGGTCGTCAGGCGCGCCTTCACGCGCTCGTCAAGGCTCGCCGCCATTGCCGCAGCAGATCCGGAAATGAAGTAGTTGCCGCCTGCCCGAGGAGAATCCAGCGAAGATCCGTCGCGATCAGGCTCAGACTCGCCTGTCGCTATCGTGTTCCAAATCGCGCAACGGGGTCCGTCGTCCTTGCCATACCCGGTAGATATGCCGGGCACTTCGCCGCTCAGATATTCGAGGTGACGTTTGGCAACGTCGCGCTCGTGGTCCTCCCCCCACCGATTGACACCAATCTTTGCAGGGTCGTCGACCCAGCCCCGATCAGCATATGACGTCGGGGGACCGCTATCGGTGTAGACAGGCTGTCCCTCCGGCGCGTGAACCGGATGGTACAGCGTAACCGTTCCTGTCATGAATCCACGGCTCCTAGCGCTATCACGGCAAATCGTTCCCGATCCGCAGCGCCTTACGGATATAGCAGATGTCAGCCTGCAGAGGGCAGGTCTTGGTTCGATGAGTGCGGCGCGGCACCGAACGGCGCAGAGGCGGCTGACCAACGACCGTTCTCGGCGATTTCGCCGTCCCGGTGCGGCCCACAAAAGGCAGCGTCATTCATCGGCGAGCGTGATTTTCTTCCGGGATGACGGCGGCCTGATCGAGACCGCGAACCCATCCATACCTTCATAGCCCTCTCCACCGGGCAGGCCGACGAGACCCGATCCGGTGTTCCCGGTGTTCCCGGTGTTTCCCGCCAAGGGGAACACCCTTCCCATCCCCTCAGCTTCGACGCACACCATCCATCCCTCGTGCTTTACCCGATGTTCGTTGCCAGGCAGAGTTCCTGTAAGCCGACGAAGCTGCTCCGCGTTCGCTCGGCAATTGGCGGCTGAGCCGTCCGGCTCTCGTGTACTGCCATGGATGTAGCTCAGCAGGGCATCCTCAAAGCGTCCCAGCATGACGCTGCAGTTACCCATGGCGAGCGAAGCATCGCTCCCCTCCCTCTCGGAAGAAGCCGCTTCAAAGTCCTCGTGGGCCTCTGCGAACTTCGTCAATGCGAACTTCGAGTTCCCACGGTTCAACAATACGCTCCTGCTTGGTTCGTAGCCATGCAGCAATGCTGCATCGAAGTCAGCGACGGCGTCATTATGGCGCCCGACCGCCGCACGCACGTTGCCCCGGTTGTAGAACAACGCTCGCGACATCATGGCAGCGAGCGGTTCAGTGCCCGATACCACATGCCCCTGGACATAGATCGGGTGGCCGAGGTTCTGAAGCGCCATCGTATACGCTTGGTCGGCCTCTTCGAAGCGTCCGAGCACGGCGAGCGCGTCTGCTTTCAGGGAATGAGGCTGCGCGACGGCCGGGAGCGCCTCCGCGTATGCTTGATACGCGGCAAGCGCGTCTTCATACCGTCCTGCCTGATAAGCGCGGTTTCCCCGGTCCCGATGCTGTCCCGGCGAAAGCGGCCAGGTTGGCTGCAGTGGTGTGCGGGTCGAGTTCGCGACAGCAAGCCCCGGAACATCCCCGAAGAGTGCCATCTCCGAGAGCCCCAGCCGTGTCAGGTGGTCGCGCAATGGTCCCTTGGAGTCTACCGGGACAATCGCGGAGATGAGGGAGGCATCCGGTATGACAGGGTTGCAGATCAGGAACACGCTCTGCTGTGCGATAATCCGTCCACCCAACGACCGATCCGGTTCGTAGTACACGACAGCCGGCCCCGCATCGAATGGGTTATCCATAAGTCGACCGTTCCGGGCGACATGATGGTCACCAATGTCCAGCACGAAGACCCGTCCGTCTTCATTGGGACACCCTGCACAGGCAAACCAAAGTGCGACCAGAACGCTCTCAGTGAAGTCCAAAAGTGCGGTTGCCGCTCCCAGATGCTGGAGCACGGACAGCCTCTGCAAGTCCTTCAATTGGGCGCCGTCAACGACCTCCATGGGCATGATGAGGTGTTCTTTGTGGTACCGGTCGACCAGCGTGCGCAGCTCGTGCTCCTCGGTCGGGAAGGCATCCCCATACGCGGCCTGCAGGCGACGGACCGCGCCGGACAGGGGCTGCCAGCGTGAGGCCGCCTGACCACGATACACGGGCCTCGACATGGGGCACGACAGCCCCACAACCGATTGGATGATCTCTTCGGGAGGCAACTTGCCCTCCATGTTGGATCTGAGCGCATAATTTAGGACAGTTCACCCGCATAGCGCCTGCGCACCGAAAAGCGGACACGCTGCTCATAATGCCTGTCGGTTCGTTAACGCGCCCATCGGTTGGTCGAATCCTGCTCTCGCAACGACGACATTGTCTTTCGTTCTCAGTACGAATGTCTCGGATTCGGCCATTGTGTCAGTTGACCAGAAAGTTCGGAATTCCTTGGTTATGGCGACGGTCAGCCCGTAGCCGAATCGCTATTGTGCGACGCATGGTGAACACAGTGGTGGCCAGATACCACGGCTCGTCAGAAGGATCCCAACGTTCCCGTCACGCGAGTCTCCTTTCGACCCCGTCAAGGTCGGACCGGTCGGCATGAGGCGCGTGGTCCCCGAGTCGAAGCGGGTCGCGGACGGCGGCCGGAGGCGATGGCGGGTCGGCCCTGCGCGTGGAACCGGCGGCGTCAGCACCGCCGCCCGCGATGGGGTAGGCTTTGCCCATGGTGGCGACGGTGTTCAACCTGACTTCGGCGTCCTCGACGGTGCATTACTTCCGCCGCGAGGGGCACGGGCGCGGGCCGAACCTGCCGGCGAACGATGACGGCGAGGACTACTACGCCCGCAAGGGCGACGAGCACCGCAAGGCGAGCCGCTGGCGGGGCAGCGGCGCGGCGGCGCTGGGTCTGAGGGGCCATGTGGAGCCGGGAGACTTCCGGCGGGTGCTGCAGGGCCATGTGCCGGGCGCGGACATCCGGCTGGGCCGGCTGCGCGACGGCGAACACGAGCACCGCCCGGGTGTGGACATCACGTTGTCGGCGCCGAAGTCGGTGTCACTGGAGGCGCTGCTGGGCGGGCCGGGTTCGGCCAGGGCGATGCGCGCGCATGAGGCGGCGGTGCGCGCGACGCTGGACTACATCGAGACGCGACTGCTGCGGACCCGGCGCTGGAGCCGGGAGGAGCGGCGCTCGGTGCAGGCGAACGCGCCGGCGCTGGTGGCGGCGACCTTCCGGCACATCACGAGCCGCAACAACGACCCGCAGCTTCATACGCACTGCGTGGTCGCGAACATGACGCGCGACGGGGAGCAGTGGCGGAGCGCCGAGATCGGGCTCTTGCGCCGGTCGGAGAAGCTGATCGGGGCCTTCTACCGCAACGAGCTGGCGCATCGTCTGCGCCGGGAGGGCTTTGCGCTGCGTCCGTCGATGATCGGCCGGGTTCCGGGGTTCGAGATCTCGGGCTGGCCGCGTGCGGCGCTGGAGGCGTTCTCAAGCCGGCGGCGGCAGATCGTGAACTACATCCGGGAGAAGGGCTGGCGCTACAATGCGCGCGCGGCGCAGGCGGCGACGCTGGCGACGCGGGCGCGCAAGAACGAGCCGCGCCGGACGGAACTTGAGGCGCTGTGGCGGGATTTCGCCGAGGAGCACGGGCTTGCCAAGCGGACGCTCCGGAAGATCGGGGTGCGCCATGCGGCGCCGCCGACGGCGCTGGAGATCGCCTGGCGGGCGCTGGAGCAACTGGAAGAGCGCGCCAGCGTGTTCCCGGCGAGGGACGCGCTGGCGCTCGCGCTCGCGCACTCGCCGGGTCTCTACCGGCTTGAGGAGATCGAGGGCGCCTTTGCCGAGCTTCGGCGGGACAAGCATTTGCTGCCTGCGATCCGGCGCGGCGTGGGCGAGGCGTGGACGACGGCGCGGGCGGTCAAGGCCGAGCGCGAGGTGCGCGAGCGCACGCTTGCCAATATCGGCGCTGTCAGGTCGCTCTCCGCAGCTTCCGTCCCCGGAGAGGCGCTTGCGGGCCTGACCGAAGGCCAGCGCGAGGCGGTGCGGCTGATCCTGGAGAGCCGGGACCGGGTGGTCGGGGTGCAGGGCTATGCCGGCACCGGCAAGACCACCATGCTGCGCCGGGCCGTGGCCTGCATGGGAGAGAGGCGGGTGCTGGGCCTGGCGCCATCCGCGTCGGCGGCCCGGACGCTCTCGCGCGAGACGGGCCTCGCCTGCCGGACGCTGCAATGGTTCCTGACGCGCTGCCAGGAGGTGGCGGACGGCGTGGCCGATGCAGGGACGCTCGCCGCGCTGAGAGAGCGCTACCGGGGCGCGGTGGTCGTGGTGGACGAGATGTCGCTGGCGGGCACGGCGCAGGCGAGGGCGCTGCTCAGGATTGCGGATCGTCTGGAGGTGGCGCGTCTGGTGCTGGTGGGCGACAGCCGGCAGCTGCGGGGCGTGCAGGCGGGCCAGCCCTTCCGTCAGATGCAGCAGGCGGGCTTGGGCGTCGCGGAAATGGACGACATTCGCCGGCAGAAGAACCCGGACCTGCTCGCCGCCGTCCAGGACATGATCGAGGGCGAGCCGGGCGAGGCGCTGGAGCGGCTGGGAAGCAACCTGCGGGAGATACCGGCAGAGGAGATCGCGGGCATGGCGGCCCGGCTCTGGCTCAGGCTCTCTCCCGGGGCGCGGGCCGGGACGGCGCTGCTGGCGCCGACGCGCGCGCTCAGGGCCGAGGTCGAGGAGGCGGTGCGCGAGGGCCTCGAAGCCGAGGGCGCCCTGCATGGGTCCTCCATCGAGATCGAGACGTTCGTGCCGCTCAACCTGACGCGCACCGAGGCGGGCGACCCGCGCAACTGGCGCGAGGGCGATATCGTGCTCTTCAACCGCGAGCGGAAGAACTACCGCATCGCCAAGGATGACGCCTGCACGGTGATGGAGGTCGAGGAGGACCGGGTGATCCTCGCCCATCCCGACGGCCGGCCGCGCCACCTGAAGCCCGGCGGCGACCTGCGCTACCGGCTCGACCTGTTCGAGGCGAAGACGCTCACCGTCCGCGAGGGCGAGCGGCTGCGCTGGACGCGCAACGACAGGGAGCGCGGCCTCGTCAACGGCGACAGGGTCGAGGTGGCCACAATAGGAACCGGAGCGCTCCGTATGCGCCTCTCAGACGGGCGCGAGATGCAGTTCGCCCCGGACGACCCGCAGCTGCGCCATCTGGCATATGCCTATGCGTCCACCGTGCATGCCGCGCAGGGGCAGACGCACGACCGGGTGATCGCGGTGCTGGACTCAGGAGCCGGGCCGCTGGTGAACCAGCAGACGCTCTATGTGCAGCTGAGCCGGGCGCGCGAGGAGGCGGTGGTGCTGACCGACAACCGCGAGCAACTGGTGGAGACGCTGGAGGCGAACACGGGCGAGCGGCTGACGGCGCTGGAGGCCATCGGCGAGACGGAGACGGTGAAGGCGCCGAAGAAGCGGGCGGTCTCCGAAGAGGCCGTAACAGCGTTCCTGGACGGCCTGCGCGCGGAGCGGGAGCGCCATGCCGAAACGGAGGCGGCCTTGCGCCGGCTGGGGGAGGCCGAGGCGGCGCTTGCCGCGGCGCGGGCGGCGGTGGAAAAGACCGAAGGCGCCTTCGCCGCCCTGCCCGCGGTCGGGCTCGACGACGGGCAGACCCTTCAGGACCGTCTCGCGACGGCCGAACTTGCGCAGGAAGCGGCGCAGGAGGTCTCGGCTGCCGCCCATGCAGCACTGGCGGCGGCGAAGGCGGCGGACCGCGCCCGGCCGCTCGACGATGCCGCGATGGAGGCGGCGAAGACGGACGAAGCCGAGGCCGGGACGCGCTTGGAGGCTTACCGGTCGCTGGAGACGGCGCTGTCGGAGGCGGACGAAGCGTCGAAACGGCTGGCGCCCGCCGTCGCGCTCCGCGACGAAGATATCGACGAGGCTTCGATGGCGCGCCATGGCGCCGCCGCGCGGGAGGCGGCCGCCGCTTTCGACGGGCTTGCGGCAAAGGCGCAGGCAGCGGGCGAGGCGACGCTGGCCGCGGGCGCGGAAGAGCGGGCTGCGGACCTCGAGCTGGCGGCGCTGCACTGGAGTTACAAGCTGGCCGGCCACCGGTTCGCGGTGGCGCGGCTGGCCGAGCGGGACATGGCGCCGCCGCGGACGGTCCTAGACGTGGAGCGCTGGCGGGCGCTGCGCGAGCGCCAGGCGGACGCGCGCGACGAGGCATCGGCCGCGGCCGAGGCGGTCGCGGCGATGGTCGCGCCGGTGAATGGGGACGTGGGGGCCCAATGGCGCGGGCAGGCCGGGGAATACCGCAGGCAGGCCGGTGCGATACGCGGCACGCTGGCGGAACTGGACGGTCTGGAGACACTTGTGCGGACCGCGGAAGCCGCGCCGGACGACAGGGCGGCATGGTGGGCGGCGGCGAAGGCGGCGGAGACGGTGCTGGAGGACTCGGGCCGCGCGTTCCGGAGGGAGGCGGTGGCCGCCGCCGTCAGGGTGCAGGAGCGGCGCGAGGCGGTCCGGGAACGGTATGACAACCTGACCGCGTTTTGGGACGGTTTCCAGGAAGGCCTGCGGACGGAGGGGAAGGTCGCGTTCGCGGAGGAGCAGGCCGGGACGTTTTTCGAGGTGGCCCGCGACCTGCTCGGCAACCCGGACCTCGACGACGGCGCGAAGGAGGAACTCCGGGCGTTCCTGCAGGAGCGCGAGGAGGTGCAGCCGAAGGTCGCCCGGCGCGGCGAGGCGGCGGCAGGGCAGTGGGACGGGATCCTCGCCCGGGCAAAGGCGCAGAGGCTGCGTCCGTACGCCCTGCCGGAGAGCGCGGCCGTCGTCGAGGAGATGCGCAGTCTCACCACCCGCCATCCGGAGCACCTGACGCCGGAACGCGAGAAGGCGTTCAGGAAAATCGTCGCCGAACACGACCGCCGCCAGCGGGAGTTGCGCCAAGGCCTTTCCGAGGGCGGCGGCAGGAGCATGTGAGCCGGCCGCCGGCGGTCCCGGGCAGGCGATACGGGCCCCGAGCCCCTTCAGGGCCTCGTCCAGGGTGCGCTACAGCCGAATAATCAGGAAGTCGATTTCCGGCTTCCCGAGTTGCCGTCCCGTTGCGAGCCGTTGCGGTCCTCTCCCGCGCGGCCGGCCGACCGGCTGCCGCTGCCGGCGGCCGTTCCCGGCGAACGGCGGAGCCGGGCTCGCCCGTCCGAAAGTTTGGGAAAGGGTTTTCAGGGCGATCCCTGCGGGCGGCCGGGCGACCGGCTCCCGCTTCCCTTCCTTCGAAAGGAGATACCGCACATGCCCGCTACCAATGCGTCCGCCCTTCGCCCCGATGCGAACACGTTCGTGAAGACAGGCCATCCGGAATTCGCATTCGAGGACGAGTGTGAAAGGGGTTCGTGGTCCTGTCAAGCGGCACGCAACAAGAGTTTATCGGAAGTTTCGGCTCGCGTGCATTAAGTGTCGGGCGTGGCGCTCGTGTTGGAATTCTTGTTCTCGCGGCGGGCCTTGGGGGCTGCGGCTTTCTCGACCAGCAAGCGGTTGAGCGGGAGGCGTCTGCTGTCGAGGAGAAGCTCGGCAGAGTAGGAGCGGTCAATCCGGAGCGGCCGGGTTTTCGCTCTCTCATACGGTCCAGGCATCCCTATCTGGGGTTGAAGGAGGTAGTGGCGCCGGGCTCGCTGCTGCCTGAAGAGCTGCGTTCTGACTCGGGCGTGGTCGTGACCCTTGTGGACGGAGCGAGGGACGGCCTGCCGGGCGATCAGGGGATAGCGCAGGAAAGCGTGGTTCCGGGCGACGAGGTGCTGGCCCGTCGGATTGAGGACGCGGCCGGCATTTCCGTCCGGATTTCGGGATCGGCCCGGTTGGCGGCGGATGAGGATGTCTCCGTTTCGGGGGGTGAAGCGGCTGCCAGCGGCGACGCAAACAGCTGGCTCTCGTCCTGGGCGGACGAAATGGCGGGTGAGGCGGGTGTATGGGCCGGCCCTCTGGATGAGCTGCTGGACGCCTGGACACAGGCTGCGGGCTATCGCTGGCACTACGACGCCGATGCCGGGACCGTGGAGGTAGTGCGGTCGGAGACGGTGGTGTTCGACGTCCATGCGCTGCAGGGCAAGCAGACCTACAACGTGACGACGGCGACGCAGGGCAGTGGCGGAGACGAGACGAGCGGCTCGTCCAGTCACACGATTACGTCGGAGATGGTCTACGACCCCTGGGCAGAGGTCGGGACGCAGGCCAAGACGGCGGCCGGGTCGGAAGGGGCGATCTCGATCTCGGCGACGTCGGGAACGGTGACGGTGAGCGGTCGGCCGCGGGCGATAGAGCGGGTCCGGCAGTATCTGGAGCACATCAACGAGCATCTCCTGCGGCCGGTGACGTTGAGCGTGCATCTCTATTCGGTGCGGTTCGACAAGGGGTCCGACTACGAGGTGGGGCTGTCAGGGCTCTTGCCGGAGGCGTTCGGGTCGAACTTCCAGATTGGCGTCGAGAGCGGCTCGATCTCGATCGTGAAGCCGATGATCGCCGGCGGGTCGACGCTCCAGGCGACGGTAAGCGCCCTGCGTTCGGTCGGGAGGGCGTCGCGGCTGCTTTCTGCGGACGTATCGGCGGTCAGCAGGGTGCCGGGGGTGTTCTACGACCTGTTCGAGCAGGCCTACCTCAAGGAGGTGACCACGACGGTCGATGACGGCGTGTCTGTCGGGTCGTTCGTGCTCGTGTTCGTGCTGATGTTGGGGGCTGCCGGAGGGCTGCTGTGGTGGCTTGCGGGTGACGACCTGCTGCGGATGGCCGGCCTGGGGCAGAAGGAGACCAGGGAAGAGCCGCTGGTCGAGGCGGTGGTCCGCACGGGGGACTTCCTGCGGCACTGCCAGGCGGTGATGGACGCACGGCGCGTGAGCATGTCGGGGTTCCGCCGGCTGGCGGTGGCGTGCCATCCGAGGTTCGCGCAGGGGGTGTCGAAAGTGACCCCTGCGGGCCTGGCCGGACAGCCTGTGCTGGAGGTGTCCTGGGGTCTGCGGGAGGGGCTCGATCCCCGGGTCTATGTGCCGCTCGCGCAGGACATGCTGAAGGGCTGGCCCAATGCGGTCATCGACGACAAGGGAACGGCTGCGGCGTTCAAGGCACTGCCGTTGGTAGTCGAGCGCTACCGCGCCGAAGACGCGACCTGGGCGGAGCCGGCCGAGTTTCGCCGTCGCCTGGACATGGCGCTCGCGCTCCGGGGTTTCGAGCTCGAATACAAGGATTGGGGCGCGGAGGTCGAGGTCGAACTCCAGACCGCCCGGCCGCTCCGGGAGGCGGTCGCCATGCTGACGGCGATCGAGGGGCTGGAGGTGGCGTCGGTTACCTGGAACCCGGACCGCGACTGGGTATTCGCCGTCAGGCGGACGCAGGCGTTTCATATCCGTGAGAGCGAGTTCCATGCGCTGACGGGTTTGTCTGCAGCCGACGAGATGCGCAGCGAGCAAGGGAGGGCAGGATGAAGCACTCGATTACGACCGTGGTGGCGTTGGGCTTCGCGGCGATCGCGGCCGGCGCCGGCGCGCAGACAGGCGATCCGGAGCGGACGCGGCAGCAGGAAGCCCTGGCGCATGCGGTTGTCATCCAGACGGCTTGGCGAAGCGTTCAGGAACGGATCCTCGTGACGGACGCGGCCAACCTCTGGGAGGGTGTATGGTCCGGCCTGGTCGATCCTCCGTCCGGGTCCTGGTGGCTGGCGTCCTGGACGGAGCGCGGTCTTACTGCGCGCTACTGCGACGGGATGCTCGCGGTTTATGCGACCAGCGATGAGCTCAAAGGTGTGCAGCGCGACCACCGGGAAGTCCAGGTGGCGCCCGCGCGCTACGGCAACGGACGGACCGGGCTGCACATCATCCTGGCGAACAGCAGGATCGCGGTCGGCGCGCACGGGCGGGACGACGAGGCGCTGCCGCTTTGCATGGCCGTTCCCTCGACGACAGGGGACCGGGTGGGTCTGGTCTCGGCTGTTGCGGACCCGATCAGGACCGTCACGGGGTTTCGGTGGGATACGCAGATGCGGGACGTGGCCTGCGTGAACTCGCCGTCTGACTCGATCCGTGAGGCGCGGCGCATGGCGATCCAGCTGACCAGCGTTCGCGGCCCCGGCGAGACGCGCGGCCGGGACCTGGCGGTGACGGACCCGGGCAATCCCGACATCTGGCCTGCCGACTGCGGTCTGCGGGCGGGGCTCGGACCGGAGGCGCAATGCACGGACTGGAAACGGGTCGGCGGTCAGTGCCCGCATGTCTTCGCTCAGGCGGCCGCTCCAACACCCATTCCGGACCCGGTTATCAATTGGCGGACCGGGCCGGTCTACACGACGACGGCCGGGTGCAGCTGCCCTTCAGGGGAGACCGGATCTTGCACTCTGCGCTACGAGCAGGGCACCGAGTTTCGGGATTTCCAGGTGCGGCCCGGCGCTCCGGTGGTGACGACGCGCCGGATCGCACGTGGCGATGCCGGAAGGCGGCGCCTAGTAGCCAGGATCGAGGACTGTGATCCGATCGTCTCCGAAGGCGATCCGCCGAGCGACGACGGTCCTGATGGTGATGACGGGGGCACAGACGCGGAGGCTGCGGCAGAAGACGACAGTGCCAATGAGGGGTTCGGCGGCAGCTCCATGGGACCTCCCGGCTCCATGGGAAATGAAGACACGGAGGGTGTTACAGACAGCAGCACCTCCAACGATGGCAGCGCCGATAACGGCGGCGGTGGCGGCGATGGCGGAAAGCCGATCGTGCTGGACCTGGACGGGGACGGCGTGGAGCTGGTGCCGCTGGACGAGTCGACGGCGTTCTACGACATAAACGGCGACGGCTACCGGGAGCGCATGGCCTGGGCGTCCGCGGACGACGGCTTCCTCGCCTACGACAAGGACGGCGACGGGCGGATCGCGGCGCATGACGAGTTGTCGTTCGTCGGCTATGTGCCGGGCGCGCGGACGGACCTCGAAGGCCTCCGCCACTTCGACACAGACGGCGACGGGCAGCTCGATCCCGACGATGACGAGTGGGGTGCGTTCTTCGTCTGGCGGGACCTGGATCAGGACGGCGAAAGCGATCCCGGGGAGCTGCGCGGTCTGAATGCGGCCGGCATCACTGTGGTCGGGCTGACGAGCGCCGGCCCGAAACGGATCGTGGCGGGCAGCACCGTGTACGGCGAGGGCGTCTATATCGGGCCACAGGGGCTGCGGGTCTTCTGGGACGTGTCGCTCCGCGTCGGGGAGCGCAAGCAGTGAGCGCGGTTCAGGCGCAGGCGCCGCAAGCGAGGGAAGCGGGCGGGCGCATTGTGATCCGGTTCACGCGTTCCGAGGAGGACATCGAGGCGCGGGTGGCGATGATCCGCCGGGTGTACGAGGAGTTCGATGACGGGCTGCCCTATGACGAGGGCATGGTCCGGCGGTTCTACGAGCGGAGGGTCGAAAAGCCGGAGCAGTGCGTGCTGCACGCCGAGTTGAACGGGCGGATGATCGGCGGACTGACGGGTGTGATCGCCCGGCATTTCCATTCCCCGGCGCTCGGGGCGTCGGTCGTGGGGTTCTACGTGACGCCGGAGCACCGGGGTTCGGTGGCTGTGGTCAAGCTGCTGCACGGGTTCCGGCGCTGGGCCCGGACGAACGGGGCCGTGCGCATGTATCTGAGCGTGACGTCCGGGATCGAGATCGCCCGCACCGACCGGATGCTGAAGCGCCTGGGCTTCCGGCCCAAGGGCGGCAACTACGAGCTGGCGCTATGAGCGTTCCCGCGCCCGTGCCCGGCAACGCGCCTGCCGTTCACAGCTTCCCGCCCGAACGCAACCCGTTCGAGACGGTGGTGGCGGACGTCACCCATCGCTGCAACATGGCCTGCGCCAACTGCTACGTGCCGAACCGGGCCATTCCCGACATGGATACCGGCCGGCTGGAGGAATGCCTCGGCGCCCTGCCGCGCCGCGTCAATCTCAGGCTGATCGGCGCGGAGCCGACGATGCGCCGCGACCTTCCGGAGATCGTGTCCATGGTCCGGCGTCAGGGCCATCGGCCCGTGCTTCTGACCAACGGTTTGCGCCTGGCGCGCGCGAGCTATGTGCGGACGCTCCGGGAGGCCGGGCTGCGCCATGTCGTCGTGTCGCTGAACGGTGCCGACAACGACGACTGGTACGAGGCGATCGACAGCATGCGCTGCGCGGCGAAGAAGCTGCGGGCGGTAGAGAACGTCGTCGCCCAGGGCGATGGCCGAGTCGCGGTTTCGGAGCAGGCCTGCGCTCGCTGCGACGCCGGGGCGCTTGAGCAGATAAACGGCTTCCTTGAGGCGCATGCCGTCCGGGACGCCGGCGAAGGTTTCGGCTGCGGACCGGACCCAGTCGAGCTCGGGGCGCTGCTTGCGCCTCCCGGATGGATTCGGGGAGGAGTTTTTCGAGGCCGATTCGCGAGCGGTCAGCTCGGCGGTCGAAAAGTCGCGTGATTCCATGATGTTGCGGATGGCCCGACAGCGCCGGCGAAAATCGCCAGGCCGCCAAATCGGCGCTTGACAAACCGTCCCGACAGGCCAAATATCCGCTCACTGTCTGGGCGGATATTGGCTGCGGGTCGGTTTGCCGTTACGCGATTCGGTAAGATCGAAGTCGAAGTCGAAAACGTCTCTGAGAAGGTCGCTGGTGCTCTCCAGCGGCCTTCTTTTTTTGCGTTTCGACCCCTTGACCTCGACATAACGGGCGGATTACCGTCCTCTGCGAACATGCACGTTGCCTAGAGACCGGATGCGACGGATGGCCTGAATGCATGTTCCTGACCCACCTGTTCGGCCGCGGCCTGCAGGACGAGCACTATGTCGTCGAGCGCTACCGCACCAGCATCGACGGCGGCATCCGCCGGCTGCCGGGCGGCAAGGGCCATCCGCTCACCCTGTCGCTGGCGACCGTCCGCGAGCTCCGCCCCGCGCGCAACGAGATCCTGATCTGCAAGGGCGAGAAGACCGCCGGCTCGGGGATCCAGTATTGGGGCGACCTGGCCACCGGCCTCTTCGCGGAAGGCCGGCGCAAGCGCTTCTGAGCCGGTCCTTCGGGCGGCGTTCCTCCGGGGGCGCCGCCGGTCCGCTCCCTCCCTTCGATCCATCTCCGGGAGACACCGCCATGCGCTGCCACGCAGACACATCGTCGAACATCGTGACTACACCGAGCCCTGCCGCCCGCAGGCGCAAAGCCCGCCTGGCCGCGGGACTCTGCGGCACCTGCGGCAAGCGCGCGCCCGAAGAAGGCCGCACTGCCTGTCGCCCATGCCTGGACATCCACAAAGAGGACGGCCGGCGCCGGAGGCAGCGCCGATCCCTCCAGCAACTGTGCCTGAACTGCGGCAACGCGGCCCCGGTGCCCGGGAACCTGCGATGCAAACCCTGCGGAGAGAGACGCAACCGGCAGGCACGGGACAACAGACGCGCCCGCCGCGCCGAACGCGCCTCGCAAGGGCTTTGTATCCATTGCGGCGAGCGCCCCCCGGCCGCGGATCGTTCCGCATGCCGGCCATGTCTCGACGGCCGGAAGCAGTATCTCCGCAAGCGAGGAGAGCAGCGCGCCGCACTCGGGCTCTGCAAGGCTTGCGGCCGAAATCCCGCTGCCCGCGGAAGGGTCCATTGCCGGCCCTGCCTCGACACCATCAAGGCCAGCCAGGCCGCTTCGGTCGCCCGCAGAGTGGCCGCCGGCATCTGCGCCCGCTGCGAGCGGGAGCCCCCGCTGCCCGCTTCGCGCTACTGCGCCTCCTGCAGCGAATGGCGGCGGATATCCGCACGGAACAAAATGCGCCGCAGAACCGCCGCGCGCCGCGCCCGGGGCCTCTGCACGCGCTGCGGCAAGGTTCCCGCCCTGCCGGATAACGACAACTGCGAAAGCTGCCGCGACTATTGCCGCGTCACGGCGCTCGCACGCTTCCGGCACAACTCCGCGGCGCGGCAGGCGGCAGGGCTGTGCGTGCGTTGCGGCGAACGGCCCCCCGCGCGCGGCACCCTGGAATGCGGACCATGCCGGGACAGGCAGCGCGCCATTGCCTCGCGCGGCATTCCGCCTCTGCCCACCCGGTACACTGTCACCGAGCTCGCCACCGGCGCCGACCACGGCACCTGGGACAGTGTCGCCGAGGTGGCCGCCGCGCTCGCCTACGCGAAGCTCACGCCCGAGGACGTGGAGATCGTCACCGACCATTCCCCCACGACGACGCTCATTGCCTGGTGAGCGTCGCCATGTCCCCAGGGGCGTCATTCGCCCGGCATCCCGATTTCCGTCTCCCCTGTCCGGGCCTGTGGCGGCATCGACGCCGCAGAGTTTGGAAAAGGGCTTTTCGGGGTGAGTTGTAACGGCTCACGGTCAACCACTTGCAGGGAGCAAGAACCATGAACGGTCTCAATCGCGTCGACCTCATCGGCAATCTGGGTGCGGACCCCGAATTCCGCAACCTCCCCGGCGGCGGCGAAGTCGCCAATTTCAGCGTCGCCACCAACGAAGGCTACCGGGACAGGCAGTCCGGCGAGTATGTCCGGCAGACCGAGTGGCACAGGATCACCGTCTTCCAGGACGGCCTGGTGAAGATGCTGCGCAAGCACGCCGCCAAGGGCCGCCAGGCGCACGTCA
>JAJECF010000214.1 GCA_022822125.1 Alphaproteobacteria bacterium | reverse complement strand
TGACGAACGAAGTGTCGATCTCTTCACCGTCACCATCCCCGTCTTCCGGGCAGCGGTGGACGGTTTCCCACTGGGAGCCGATCCGGTACTCCGCCGCGAGATGGCGGGAATGGGCCTCGCCCGCCAGCACGACGCTCTCGAGCTGGGCGTCGGACAGCAGCCCGTCCGTCACCACCCGCTCCGGCAGCATCGGGCGCCAGGCAGGCGCCGGATGGGGCACGGCGGCCATTGCGGCGGACTGCACCAGCGGCGTCGGATGTTCGACCGCGCCCGGCACCCGCACCGCACGCGGCCGCCAAGGCGCATAGGGGCCGGTGTCGGCGGCGGAGCCGGTATCCCTTTCGCCGGGTTCGACGGGCCCGGTCTCGACGACCAGTTGGGAGACCGTCCCCCAGTCATGGGCCTGCCGGGTCTCGGCGGTGGATGCGGGCTTCGGACCCCGCCGCTTCTCGGGCTTCGGCGCAACCGGCTTGCCGAACAGGTCGCGCGCGGGGCCGGACGGAACCGGAACTGGCGCGATCGGCTGGCGTGCCGGCATCCGCGCGATGACGGCATCGAGCAGCTCGGCGGCGTTGGCTGCGCGCGCCGTCCCGTCCACCCCGGAACCCGTCCGGGGCAAGGCATCCACGGCGGGTCCGGCGTCGCGCTCCAGCACGGTGAGGCGGGTGTCGAAGCCGGTGCCCCGGCGGGCATAGGCGCGCCCGTCGATGGCCATGGTGAAGATGCAGCGGGCCGGCGGGTTGAGACGCCCGACGGTGTCGCCCGGCGCGCAATGGGCCGAGGTGATCGTCACCAGCCGGCCGCCGGGCGGCAGCATCGAGGCGGCCGAGCGGACATGGCGGAGGTCGGCGTCGCGGGTGATGCGGTGGACCCCCGGCGTCGCCGAGAACGGCGGGTTCATCAGCACCACGGACGGCCGGACGCCGCGCAGCCGGTCGGCGATGGTCTCGGCGTTGAACGCGGTGACGACCGCCTCGGGGAAGAGCTGCGTCAGCAAGCGTGCCCGGGTGGCCGCGTATTCGTTGAGATGAAGATGGGCGGCAGCGGAGTTGCCGAGCGCGCACTGCGCCATCACGGCCAGCATGCCGGTGCCGGCGGAGGGCTCCAGCACGACATCGCCCGGCCGGATCGCGGCGGCCTGGAGGGCGGCATAGGCGAGCGGCAGCGGGGTCGAGAACTGCTGAAGCCGCACCTGCTCCTCGGACCGCCTGGTATGCGAGGGCTCCAGCGACGCAAGGGCCTCAAGCATCGCCAGCATGCGGCGCGGCCCGCCATCGCCGGCGTTGCGGCGCATGCCTCGGCCGTAGCGCTGCATGAAGATGACGACAGCGGCTTCGGCGGCCTCGTAGGCGTCCTTCCAGACCCAGCCGCCCTCGGCGTCGCTGGCGCCGAATGCCTCCGTCATGGCGTCCCGCAGCGTTGCGGCATCGAGCGGCCGTCCGGTCTCCAGCACCGGCAGCAGGGTGCGGGCCGCGGCGAACAGGGCATCGCCCGCGGCCGGGCGGGCCGGCGATGCGGACGGGTCGGTGACGATTGCGGGAGGAAGCGGACGCGCGAGGGCGTCCGGCGCCGTGGGGGCGTCGAGCATGGGCAGTCTCCGTGCTGGAAGGGACCGGGCAGGCCGGCGGCGCGGCGCGAGTCCTCCCGCACCGGGCCCGCCGGACTGCCCCCGGCCGGCTGACCGGACTCCCGCCGGCGCAACGCGCGCCGGGGAGACCCGGCGCGAGCGCGGCCGGTGGATGCGTTCAGGAAGGTGTGGGGGTGCCTGCGGAGCCGGCGCCGCTCAGGGTGGACTCAGGCGGGGCGGATCACCGCAAGGCGCGGGCGATATGGCCCGCATAGACGCCGACGGCCCGCCAGTAGCAGGCCATGGGACCCTTGTGCCGGCGCCACTGGAGCTCGGCGCGGTGCTGCGCGTCCCTGCGGAGGTCCAGCAGGGCGGCGCGGAGAGCGTGGCGCGCGGAAGGCGGCAGCGAGCGGAAGCGCGCGAGCCAGGCGTGCTTCAGGTCGGCGTCGGCGCGGTGGATGACGGAGCGCGACATCGGGCTAACCGAAGCGCCGGTGGGCGCGCTCCTCGGCGATCGCCTCGCGGTTCATCGCGGCCTGCTCGGCCCGGTCCTCGGCGGTGAGGCCGTCGGCGTCGGTGCGCTGCCAGGATGTCGAGCCGCAGCCGGGGCACCAGAGGATATTGTGCTCGGGTCCGCGGTCGCCGCAGTCGGTGCATTTCCAGCCCATGCCGGTCTCCTTTCGGTGTGAATTGGCCTCCTCGAAACGTCTCTCTCTTCATGGGGACGCGCGGACGCCCGGACGGGAGGAAAGACCGCCCGGGCGTAGCGCGAGATGCCGGATCACCTCCTTTCGCTGTGGAGCCTGCGGGGCGCGATGCCGTCGCCGGGCAAGGTCGGGCGGACGGCGCGAGTCCTCCCGCGCCCATCCCGCCGGAGCGTCCCCGGCCGGCTGACCTGACTCCCGCCAGCGCAGAGCGCGCCGGGGAGGCCCGGCGCGAGCGCGGCCGGCTGATGCGTGCGGGAAGGTGCGGGGGCGCCTGCGAGCCCTGCGCCGTTCAGGGCCGGCTCGGGCGGGGCGGATCAGGGGAAAAATTCGCCCGCTGCCGTAAATGACCAGGAATTTGCCGCGATTGTCTCGTCGATCGCTTCGTCCGAGGTCAGGTGCTCGTACTCGGCGCGGAGCTGGCGGTAGAGCCAGCGCGCAAGATCGCGCATGGCCTCGGTGATGGTGTCT
>JAJECF010000228.1 GCA_022822125.1 Alphaproteobacteria bacterium | reverse complement strand
CTTGAGCGGGCCGTTCTCCTCCGTCACCTCGTCCACCATCAGCAGCGCGGTCACGATGTCGTCATTGCTGTGCGGGGTGAAGGGGAAGTCCTGGTGCCACTTCACCTCTGTGTGCCCGCCGGGCAGCTTGGAGTTGATCTTGGTGTGGTGCAGCTTGACGGCGGGGCCGATCAGGTCCGCCACGCAGTCGGTCATCCGGCTGTCGGCGGTCGCACGGAAATAGGCTTCCGACACCTCGATCGGGGCGTTGACGCGCCGGAGCCCCGGCCGGTCGGCCGAATGGCCGGGCTCCAGGTCGAAGCGGGGCCGCCCGTCGGCAGTGTCGCCCCAGGGGTCGCCGTGCTTGCGGCTTTCCTCGACCCAGCCCGCGAAATCGCGCCGGAGCTCGGCCAGCAGGGAGGCGTCCACGGCACCCTCCACTACGACATAGCCGTGCTCCCGGAAGAAGTCCCGCTCAGCAGCGTCCAGTCCGGCCATACCTGCCTCCCGATTGCTGACGCACAAGTGTAGGCGCTGCGCATTGCCGGCGAAAAGGCTTTCGTCTATCCCCGCCCTGGGTAGAGACAGGAGAACGCATGGAAATCTGGCTGCCTGTCCTGTGCGCGCTTGGCGGCGCTGCGCTCGTCTGGTTCGCCTTCGCCGCGCCCGCGCGCAGCCGGGCCGACAGGGCGGAAGCCGATCTTGAAAGCGAACGCAGAAGCCATGCCGTGCGTCTGGAAGAGATCGAGAAGGCGCGCGGCGAAAGCGAAACGCGCTTCACCGCTCTCGCCGCCGAGGCGCTCGGCAAGAACAGCGATTCGTTCCTGCAACTGGTGAGCGAGCGCTTCCAGTCTCACAAGGTGGAGGCGGACAAGGACCTGAAGGCACGCGAGGAGGCCGTTGCGGCACTGGTCAAGCCGATTCGCGAAGAGTTGAAGAAGGTCGAGGACCGGGCGCAGGAGCTGGAGAAGTCGCGCAAGGAAGCTTACGGGGCGATCACCGAGCAGATGAAAGCGCTCCAGTCGACGACGGGCAAATTGGCGCTGGCGCTCGCCAAGCCGGCGGGAGCCGGCATGTGGGGAGAACGACAATTGCGCCGTGTGCTCGAATTGGCGGGCATGATGGAGCATGTCGATTTCAACGAGCAGGTGAACCTGCCGGGCGAGGCCGGCGCTCAACGGCCGGACGCGGTGATTCATTTGCCTGGCGGCAAGTCGGTCGTGGTGGATGCCAAGGCGCCGTTGCCTGCTTATCAAAGGGCTGTGGCGGAGGAAGACGAGACCAAGCGGGCCGCCGACCTCGATGCGCTGGCGAGGCATGTCCGCAACCATGTTCGTTCGTTGTCGTCGAAAGAATATTGGAATGCGCTTCCGGGATCGCCGGACTTCGTTGTCATGTTCGTGCCCAGCGACGCGTTCGTGGCTGCCGCGTTCGAGCGCGAACCAAGCCTGTTCGACGAGGCTGTGAACAACAGGGTGTTGATTGCAACCCCGATTACCCTGATCGCGCTGGTCAAGGCTGTCGCCTATGGCTGGCAACAGGAGGCGCTGACCGAGAATGCGCAGGCGATATCAAAGGCGGGCCGGGAACTCTATAAGCGCGTTCAGGTGTTCGGTGGACATATGGCTGGTGTTGGTCAGTCGTTGAAGCAGGCTGTAGGGCGCTACAACAGCAGCGTGGGTTCGCTAGAGAAATCGGTACTACCTTCCGCTCGCCGCATGGAGGCTTTGGGTGCCGCGCCGGAGGGTGCGGAACTAGTGGCGCTGGTGCCGGTAGAAACCGAGCCGCGCGATCTGCAGGCCCCGGAGTTGGCGGAGCCCGCGGAGGAAGCGGAAAAGGGTTAGCCTGCCGCGCCCGCCTGCGGTCCCTGGCCGAAGCTCTCGCCGCCCGTCGCCATATGCGCCTCTTCCTCGGGCGTGCCCGGACGGCCGAGTACGGCGTTGCGATGCGGGAAGCGGCCGAAGCGGGCGACGATATCGCGGTGGCGCGTCCAGCCCTGGATGCTGCGGTCCACATAGGCCCGCCATGCCGGATCGGCCTCTTGCCGGAGAGACCGCAGCAGGTCGAGGCCCCGGTCCTGTTCGGTAAGCTCTTCGGAATGGTGGAAGGGGTGGTAGAGCCAGATGCGGGACACCGGATGCAGCGCCCGGTCCAGCCCATGCTCGATGGCATGGGTGACGATCTCGAGGGCCGGGGCGTCGCCCGCATAGGCGCGGACCGTGCCGCGATGGATGTTCCGCGTGAACTGGTCGAGCAGCAGGATGAGGGCGAGCGCGCCCTCCGGCGTCTCGCGCCAGCCCGTCAGCTCCGGGTCGCGGGCGCAGGCGCGCGCGACCGCGCGTCCGAAGCGGGCGCGGATCTCGTCATCCACCGCCGGCCCGCCCCTGTACCACCAGTCCCGGCGGGCCGAGGCGCGCTCCGGGCTGTCGAGGCTGTCCGCCAGCCAGAAGGCGACGATGTCTGCGATCATATCGGGACAGAACCGCCTTAAACGATCGGCACGCGGCCGGCGGCGATGTCGGCGGGGGAGAGCACGTCGGGGTCGAGGGCGTCCTGCCAGCGCTCGGTCAGGCGCACTCTTGGCGGCGCGGAGGCGGGCGCATCCAGAACGAAGCCCTCGAAGCCGGCGGCCATCACCTCGTTGCATTTCTGCACATAGACGGGGAAGCCGCCGATATAGGGCATGAAGACGCGCGGGCGGCCGGGAATATTCGCGCCGACATACCAGCTCGAACAGGTGGAGCGCAGCGAGATCGATGCGACATCGGCGACATGCCCGACCCAGGCCTCCTCGTCGCTTTCCCTGGCGTCGATGGTTTGCGCGCCGATATCGCGCATATGCGCTACGCAGTCCGCGATCCAGTCCACATGCTGCTCGATGGACGGCAGCATGTTCGCAAGCACGGAGGGGCTACCGGGTCCTGTAATCGTGAAGAGATTGGGGAAGCCGGCGACGGCGAGCCCCAGATAGTTCTGCGGGCCGGCGCGCCATTTCTCCGCCAGAGTGAGGCCGCCCCGGCCGGCGATGCGGATACGGTCGAACGAGCCGGTCATCGCCGCGAAGCCGGTCGCGAACACGACCGTGTCCGCAGGATGCTCGACGCCGTTCGCGACGACGCCGCCGGCGGTGAAGCGCTCGATCGGCCGCGTCGAGATATCGACCAGCGTCACATGGTCCCGATTGTAGGTTTCGTAATAGCCGGTATCGACGCAGAGCCGCTTGCAGCCGAACACATTGTCGGGGCAGAGCAGTTCCGCCGTTTCGGGGTCGTCCACCCGCTCGCGGATCTTCTCGCGCGCGAAATCGGCGGCCGTGTCGTTCGCGGCCTTGTCGAACAGCAGGTCCCCGAAGGCGCCGAGGAAGGGCAGGCCGCCGCGCTCCCAGAACTCCTCATATTGCCGCCGGCGTTCCTCCGGCGCGGAGTCGAGCGCGGGGCGGGTGTTGTAGGGGAAGTAGAAGCCGGTCGGGCGGGAGCGCGCCTTGGCGCGGAATCCGGGGTAGTCGGCCTTGAAGGCGCGCACCCGCTCCGGGTCGAGCGGCGCGTTCCAGGCGGGCACGGCATAGTTGGGCGTTCGCTGGAAAACGGTAAGTTGCGCCGCCTCCTGCGCCATCACCGGAATCGACTGGATCGCCGAGGACCCTGTGCCGATGACGGCGACGCGCCTGCCGGTGAAGTCCACCGGGTCGTGCGGCCACTCGCCGGTGTGCAGCACCTCGCCCCGATAGTCCTCGAAGCCCTCGAAATGCGGCCGGTTCGCGGCCGAAAGGCAGCCCACCGCCATGATGCAGAACCGGGCCGAGCATCGCCCGCCCCGGTCCGTCTCCACATGCCAGCGCTTCCCGGCCTCGTCGAAAGCGAGCGCCGTCACGCGCGTGTCGAAGACGATATCGCGGCGGAGGCCGAAGCGGTCCGCCACATGCCTGGCATAAGCCAGAATTTCCGGCTGCGGGGCGTATTTCTCCGTCCAGTCCCATTCCTGCTCCAGCTCTTCGGAGAAGGAATAGGAATATTGCAGGCTCTCGATATCGCAGCGCGCGCCGGGATAGCGGTTCCAGTACCAGGTGCCGCCGACATCGCCGCCCGCCTCGAAGACGCGCGCGGAAAAGCCGAGCTTGCGCAGACAGTGCAGCATATACATGCCGGCAAAGCCCGCCCCGACGATCGCGGCGTCGAAATCGGGTTCGGGAGCGGTTGCGGTCATGGCGGGCGCGGCGTCTCGCGTCGGGAAGGATGCGCCTGTCTATTCCGAATCGTGCGGGTTGCGCAACGCCGCGCCGGGCTCAGCCGCCGTTCAGCGCCCGCCAGACCTTCTCCGGTGTGATCGGCATGTCGATATGGGAGATGCCGAGCGCATCGGCCACGGCGGCGGTTATCGCGGGCGGCGCGCCGCAGGCCCCGCCTTCGCCGATGCCCTTGACGCCGAGCTCGTTGGAGGGGTTCGGCACCGGGTTGAAGCCGACATCGATCTCCGGGAAGTCGCTGGCGCGCGGCATGCAGTAGTCCATGAACGAGCCGGCGAGGAACTGGCCGCTCTCCGCCTCATAGGCCGTGTGCTCCAGCAGCGCCTGCCCCAGCCCCTGCCCGACGCCGCCATGTACCTGGCCGGCCGCCAGCAGCGGGTTGATGACGATGCCGCAATCGTCCACGGCCGTGTATTTGACCACCTGCACCCGGCCGGTCTCGGGGTCCACCTCGACCTCGCAGATATGGCAGCCGTTCGGGAAGTTGCACTCGGTCGGGCGCTCGTAGCGGCAGGTCTCGTCGAGGCCCGGCTCCTCGCCCTCGGGCAGGGCTCCGGGGTCGCGGGCGATCCGGGCGGCCTCTGTGAGGGAGACAGCAAGGTCCGTGCCCGCGACGCGGAAGGCGCCGTCGACGAATTCGATGTCGGCGGGCGCCGCTTCCAGCCGGTGCGCGGCGATGCGCGAGGCCTTCTCGACGATCTGCGCGCAGGCGCGCGAGACGGAAACGCCGCCCATCTGCGAGGAGCGCGAGCCGCCCGTGCCGTTGCCGAAAGAGACGAACTCGGTGTCGCCCTGGAGGAGCCGGATATCGTCGAGGGCGATGCCGAGCTTCTGGTGAACGATCTGAGCGAAGGCGGTTTCGTGGCCCTGGCCGTGGCTGAAGGTGCCCATGATGAGCGAGACGCGCCCGTCCTCCTCGAAGCGGACCTGCGCCTGCTCCAGGGGTGCGCCGCCCGATGCCTCGATATAGTAGCCGAGGCCGAGCCCGCGCCGCTTGCCGGCGGCTTCCGATTCCGCGCGCCGCTTGTCGAAGCCGGCGACATCGGCGCGCTCCAGCGCCTGCTCCTGGGTGTCTGCGAAGGCGCCGGAATCGATCACCATGCCGACCCGGTTGGTATAGGGCAGGGCGTCCGGCCGGATGAAATTGCGCCGGCGGATTTCGGCGGGCGAAAGGCCGAACGCCCCGGCGCCGGCGTCCAGAAGGCGCTCCATCTGGTAGCAGATTTCCGGACGTCCGGCGCCGCGATAGGCGTCCGTCGGCACGGTGTTGGTAAAGAGGCAGCGCACGGAAAGCTGCATGGCCGGCACATGATAGACGGTCCCGGCGATGCGGGCGCCGGCCACGGTCGGGATTCTCGGTCCGAAATCGGAGAGGTAGCCGCCGAGATTGGCGAGTGTGTGAGCCTTCATGCCGAGGATACGCCCCTCAGCGTCGAAGGCCATTTCGGCCACCGTCAGATGGTCGCGGCCATGCGGGTCTGCGAGCATGGTCTCTTGCCGGTCCGCCCGCCATTTGACCGGCCGGCCGAGGCGCCGGGCGGCCCAGAGCGCCATCACCGTTTCCGGGAACAGCTTGCCGCGCAGCCCGAAACCGCCGCCGACATCGGGCGAGACGACGCGCACCCGGTCCTTCGGAACCGCAAAGGCGATGTCGGCAAGGCCGTTGCGGACCCTGACCGCGCCCTGGGTCGGGGAGTGCAGGAGATAGCGCCCGGCTTCCGCCTCCCACTGCCCGATGACGACGCGCGGCTCCATCGGGTTGCCGACGACGCGGTTGTTCGCAAGCGCCACGCGAACGGTCTTCGCCGCTTGCGCGAAGGCCGCCTCGACCTCGGCGCCGTCATGGCTGAGCCAGTGTACGCAAAGATTGGAGCCGACCGACTCGTGGAGAACCGGCGCGCCCGGCAAATCCGCCTCGGCGGCCGCGGTGACAGACGGCAGCGTCTCGTAGTCCACCTCGACGAGTTCGGCGGCGTCCTGCGCCTGCTCCGCCGTCTCCGCCACCACGAAGGCCACCGGGTCTCCGACATAGCGCACGCGCTCGGTCTGGAGCACGGCGCGGCCGGGGTCGGCCATGCGCGCCCCGTCCGCGCCCGGCACATCCACCTGGCAGGGAAGCAGCGGCAGGCCGTCAGCCGCCGCGTCCCGCCCGGTCAGCACCGCCAGCACGCCGGGCGCCGCCCCGGCCGCGCTCGTGTCCAGGCCGAGGATACGGGCGTGGGCGTGCGGGCTGCGGAGCACGACCGCATGGGCCTGGCCGGCAATGTCGATATCGTCCGTGAAACAGCCGGCGCCGGTGACGAAGCGCGCGTCTTCCTTGCGCCGCACCGGCTGGCCGATGCCGAATTGTTCCATCTGCAGGCCTTTCCTGGGCGGCGGCGAAGGCCGCGCCTATTCGAAATGCTTCTCCATCACATCTGTGACGGATTTTCGGATAATCGGGATCACATGGAGGCTGATATCCGCCATGTAACCCTGCATCTTCCTCTGGATCGCCTGTCCTTCGGGCGAGCCGTAAAACGCCGTCATGGCGTCGATCTCGGCCTTGGTGAAATGCTTGGACACGATCTTCACCATGACGCCTTCGATATCGGCCTCGGCCAGCCCCTCGGACACGCCCTTCCGGAACAGGTCCCGCTTTTCTTCGGGGATCAGCAGCAGGACATTACCGGCCACATTGTCGGCCATGCGCTCGACCGGCACGAGCTCGAGATATGTCTTCGCCGCCTCGACACGGCTGTCCGGCGTATCCGCTTGTTGCCCGGTGGCCGCAGACGCGGCGAACAGGCACACCGGCAACAGGACCGAGAACAAAATGCGCCGCCCCGCGCGGAAGATACCGGCGAAACGCCCTCGAAGCCGGAAGCGGATCGGCCGCATTCCCGCGGTGTCGTGCATGGCGAGGCTCCTCACCGTCCGCGACCCGCCGGGGACGGGGCGTTGCGACGGCCGCCCATGCTGCGCCGAAAGGCGGGCCGCCGCAACTCTTCCCGCGATGGGGTGGAACCGGTCCGCCTAGCGATTCAGCTTGAAGAAGGGCGCGGCCTGGAGAATGCGGTTCTCCTGGCTGAGCAGGTAGCCCGCCTCGCCGGAACGCTCGAGATAGGTCTGCCATTCCGGATCGGCCTGCATGGCGGCGCGCTTGCTGGCGCGGTCGGCCGCGTCCTCATAGGCCCAGACATGAACATAGGTATTGATCGGCCCTGTCTCGGTGATGCCGTAGAGCACGGGCTCTCCGAGATGGCGGGTCTGCACGGCATAGCCGTACTCCTCGTAGAGGGCCATCGCCTTGGGCACGGTGCCGGGGCGGCAGGTATAGATGCGGTGGTCGAAGATCATGGGAGCGTTCCTTCCTCGCGTAACTCCGGCGAGACGCTATGATGAGCGCGCCTACCGCCGCAAGGGGAGCCCTCCTGAAATGAGCGAAGAAACCGCCGTCGGCGCCGCCGAACTCCGCACACTCGCCGTCAAGCTGCAGGATATGCTGAAGATCCGCACCCTGCCGATCGGCATGAAGCAGTATGAGAGCCTGGAGGAGATGGAGACGGTGCCGGGCCTGCGCCGGCCGAAGCCGGGACGCTTCCACACCACCTGCCAGCTTGTCACGCAGAGCCGGATCGCGGGTTTCACGCTCGGCATCACGGCCGAGAATGTGCGCCCGCAGTCCAATTGCGGCGGCGTCATGGGCATCGACCTGCCGGACGAGGGCACGCTTTCGGGCGAGCATATGGACGGCGTCTGGTTCGCGGACCGGGAAGCCGCGCGCGAGCACCAGGCGCATATGCCGCGCCAGACCTTCGGCAAATATGTCGGCACGGTCGTCTCGCCCCTGCGCGCCGGCCGTCTCGACCCGCCGGACATCGTGCTGTTTTACGGCACGCCGGGCCAGATCATCCTGTTCGTCAACGGCCTGCAATGGAAGCGGTACCGGCGCTACGACATGTCGATCACCGGCGAGAGCGCCTGCGCCGACAGCTGGGGCAAGGCGCTGCTCACCCGCGACACCTCGATCTCGATTCCCTGCTATGCCGAGCGCCGCTACGGCGGCGTGGCGGACGACGAAATGCTGATCGCCATGCCGCCGGAGGAGTTCGCGCGCGGCGTCGAGGGCATGGAGAAGCTCTCCCGCGTCGGGCTGCGCTACCCGATCCCGCCCTATGGCGCGCATATGGACCCCTCGGAAGGCATGTCCGCCAGCTATGGCTGAGGGCGCGCGGCCCGACACCGTCCGCCTGCAACGCCTCGCCCGCGCCTATCGGGAGAGCGGGGCGCTGCTGGCTGCGGTGGAGCTCGGCCTGTTCACCGAAATCGCGCGCGGCGCCGACACGGAGGAGGCGCTGATCGGCGCCCTCGACCTGGAGCCGCCCAACGGGGAGCGCATCGTTGTGGCCTGCCTCGGGCTCGGGCTCATCCGGCGCGAGGAGGGCAGGCTGGTCAACGCGCCGGATGTCGAGCGCTTCCTGGTCGCCGACTCGCCCCATTACGCCGCGCCCTGGATGTTTTTCACCAGGCCGGACTGGGACGAATGGGGCCGGCTCGCGGAGCATTTGCGCCGTCCCGGTCCGCCGCTTGAGGACAATGCCTCCGTCGCGACGATCACGGTGGAGGAGGCCAGGCGCTACCATGAGGCGACGCGGGCTGTCGGCGCGGGCGCCGGGCGGCATTTCGCGCGCACGACCGACCTTTCGGGCAAGGTTCGAATGATGGATATCGGCGGCGGCTCCGGGGCGTACTGCATCGCAGCCTGCCGGGCGAACCCGGAATTGCATGCGGCGGTGCTCGACCTGCCGGCAGTCTGCGAGGTCGCGCGCGGCTATATTGCCGAGGCCGGCCTGTCGGACCGGATCGAGGCCGTGCCCTGCGACTTCAACAAGGACGATTTCCCGACCGATTGCGACCTGGCCGTCATGGCGTCGAACCTGCCCATGTACGGGCGCTGGCAGATCGCATGGGTGGTGAAGAAGACCCATGACGCGCTGCTGCCGGGCGGCGAATTCCACCTGATCGGCGAGGCGTTGGCGCCGGACCGGTCCGGGCCTGCGGATGCGGCGCTCTGGGGCCTGGCCCAGACGCTGCACGCCTCCACCGGCCTCGCCCATTCGAGCGCCGAGGTCGCCGGCTATTTCGAGGCGGCGGGCTTCCGCGACATCGCCGTGGAGGACTTTCTGCCCGGCATCCTCGTCCGCATTTCGGGCCGGAAAGGCTGACCCTTACCGCCGCGCGTATTGCACGGCGGCGCGGCCGACGGTCTCGCGCGCGATCACCATCTTGGAGATCTGCGCCGTGCCGTCGCCGATTTCGAGGCCCATCACATCGCGCAGGCGCTGCTGGTGCGGCAGGTCGCGGCTGTAGCCGAGATGGCCGTGGGTCAACAGGCACTGGTGGATCGTGTCCACCGAGAGCTTGGGCGCCCACCATTTGCACATCGCCGCCTCCTTGGTGTGCGCCATCCCCTGGTCGCGCAGCCAGAGCGTGCGGTAGCAGAGCAGCCGGCAGCCCTCCACCTGGGTGTCGTATTCGGCGAGCGGGAAGGTGACGCCCTGGAACTCGGCGATCGGACGCCCGAAGGCCTCGCGCTCCAGCGTGTAGGGCCAGGTCTCGTCGAGCGAGGCGCGGGCGGGGCCGAGACATTGCAGGCCGATCAGGGTCCGCGAATAATCGAAGCCCTGCATGGTCTGGGTGAAGCCGGCGCCCTCGGGACCTACGCGGTTCCTGTCCGGCACGCGCACGCCGTCGAACCAGATCGAGCCGCGCCCGACCGCGAGCGAGCCCAGGTCGTCATAGGCCGAGCGCGAGACGCCCGGCGCATCCAGATCGACCAGGAAGGCCGTGACGCCGCGCGCGCCCGGCCGGTCGGGGTCGGTGCGCGCCATGGCCAGCACGCTGTCGGCATGGGCCGCCATGGAGATCGAAGCCTTCTCGCCGTCGATCACCCAGTCGTCCCCGTCACGCCGGGCCCGCAATTGCAGGTTGGCCGCATCGGACCCGCCACGCGGCTCGGTCAGGCCGAGCGCAATGGTCTCGCGGCCCTCGGCGATGGCCGGCAGCCGCGCCGCGGCCAGCGCCTCGTCGCCGTGGCGGGCGAGGATGTCGGCGCTGAGGGAGGAGAGCAGCGGCACATAGCTCACATTGAGGTCGCCATAGGCGATCTCCTCGATCAGCAGGCCGGCCGTCACGCCGTCGAGGCCCATGCCGCCGTAACGTTCCGGCAGCGAGGGCGCGATGAGGCCGAGGCGGCCCATCTCGCGGATGAGCTCGGCGCCCATCGCGGCGTCGTCCTCGCGCTTGCGATAGCCGGGCATCAACACTTCGCGGGCGAAGCGGCCGGCGGCTTCCTTGAGGGCGGTCTGGTCTTCGGTCAGTCCGAACTGCATGGCGCGCGTCGCTCCCGGTGCCGGATATAGAGGCCGCTGGCTATGATGATGGCCGCCGCCGCCAGGGTCCAGCTATCGGGGAAGAACCCGAACACTGCGAGCCCGAGCGCGATCGACCAGACGAACTCGATATACATGAAGGGCGCGACCAGCCCCGCCGGGGCGGTCTCATAGGCGCGGATCAGCACATATTGCCCGACGGCGCCGAAGAGTGCGGGCAGGGCGAGCAGTCCCCAGCCGGCGAGGTCCGGCTCACGCCAGAAGAAGGGCGCGACGGCCGAAGTCACCGCAGCGCCCGCGAGCGCGGCATAGAAGAGCGCGGTCGGTGCGGGCGCGGCGTGGCGAAGCGCGCGAGTCGCCACCTGGTAGAGCGCATAGAAAAGCGCCATGCCGAGCGCCAATACGACGCCGGCATTCGCGGTCAGCCCGTCGGGGCCCGCCGCCATGGCGACCGCGGCGAAGCCGACAAGCGCGGCCGCCCAGCGCCTTGCACCGACGCGTTCCCGGAGCCAGAGAACGGCGAGCGCCATGGTGAAGAGCGGCGCGACGAAGGTGATGACGGTCATCTCCGGCAGCGCCAGAAGCTCCAACGCGGCGAAGGAGCAGGCTGTGGAGGCAACGAGGAAGCCGCCGCGCAGCACCTGCAGGGCAGGGCGATCCGTGCGGATGAGCGCGCCCAGGCGGTGCGGCATCAGCAGGACCAGGGCCGCCAGATGCAGGGTGAAGCGCGCCCAGACGACCTGCACCGCCGGATAGCCCGCCTCCGCCCCCGCCTTGGCGGCCGCCTGCATGCACACGAAACAGGCCCCCGCCAGCACGGCGAAGCCGATGCCGCGCAACGCCGGCGAGGGCGCCGCCGGCGTCACGACGCTCCGGCCAGGCGGGCGACCTCCTCGGCGATGGCGGGCGACGCGGTGAGGCCGGGCGATTCGATGCCGAACAGGTTGATGAGGCCCGGAACCCCGTGCGTTTCCGGCCCCTGCAGCAGGAAATCAGGCTGCGGCTCGCCGGGACCGTGGATTTTCGGGCGGATGCCGGCATAGGCCGGTTGCAGCGCGCCGTCGGCAAGGTCCGGATAGTAGCGCCGCACGGCGTCGTAGAATTGCTCGGCCCGGGCCGGGTCCACGTCATATTCGGGCGTCTCTAACCATTCGAGGTCGGGACCGAACTTGCACTGGCCGGCGAGATCAAGCGTCACATGCACGCCCAGCACGGACGCCTCCGGCATCGGATAGACGAGGCGGCGGAAAGGCTGGCGTCCGGCGACGGAGAAGTAATTGCCCTTGGCGAACCGGGCCTCGGGAATATGCCGGGCGTCGAGGCCCTCGATCCGACCGGCGACCGCCGGCGCGGCCAGCCCGGCGCTGTTGACGACCAGCCCGGCGGCGAGCGTCATCGGCTCCGCGCCGCCGACCTCGATCTCGATGCCCTCTTCGAGCGCGCGGCCGCTAAGCACCGGGGCGTGGAAGGCGATCATCGCGCCCGCCTCCTCTGCATCGCCCTGGAAGGCCAGCATCAGCGCATGGCTGTCTATGATGCCTGTGGACGGCGAGAGCAGCCCGGCCTCGGCGCGCACCGCCGGCTCCAGCGTGCGAACGTCCGCGCCGGTCAGCAGCTCCAGATCGGGCACGCCGTTCGCGGCGGCGCGCGCCTGCAGCGCTTCCAACTCCGGAATACGGCTTTCGTCGGACGCCACGATCAGCTTGCCGATCCGCTTGTGCGGCAGACCGCGTTCGGCGCAGTAGTCGTAGAGGAAATGCTTGCCCTCGACGCAGGCCTTCGCCTTGAAGCTGCCGGCCGGATAGTAGATGCCGGCGTGGATGACCTCGCTATTGCGGGAACTGGTCTCGGTGCCGATGGCCTCGGCGGCCTCCAGCACGATCACCTCAAGCCCGGCCATGGCGAGCCGCCTGGCGCAGGCGAGGCCGACCACGCCCGCGCCGATGACGACGCATTCCACCCGCTCCGCCATGCTCGCCGGTTCCTTCCCCGCTTCGCCGTCCCCGGTCCGGGAGCCTGACGGACCGCCCCGCCTCAGCCCCGCCAGTGTCCCGGCGGCGGATAGTCGAGGCCGAGATGGTCGCGCAGCGTGGGGCCGGTGTAGTCCTTGCGGTAGAGGCCGCGCTTCTGCAGCTCCGGCACGACATGCTGGATGAGGTCCTCGAAGGAGCCGTGGAAATGCGTTGCACCGATGACGAAGCCGTCCGATCCGCGCTCGGTGAAGAACTCCTCCATCCGATCCGCGATCTCCTTCGGCCCGCCGACCCAGGGGTCCTTGAGGAGCCCGCGGCCGGTGGCGGTCATGAAATCGCGCACGGTCGGATTCGGATTGCCGGTCACCTGCACGGCCCGGTCGCGCATCGATTGCATGCCGGTCAGGCCCTCCATTTCCTCGTCGCTGAACGGCTCGTCCATGCCCTTCCTGGCGAAGTCGTAATTGAGCGCCTCCGAGAGCAGCGAGAGCTGGTCGGTTTCGTTCGGCAGCGTGTCGTAGAGCGCGCGCTTGTCCTCGGCCTCCATCAGGCTCTCGCCCACCATCGGGTAGAAGAGGCTCGCGATCTTCATGCTGTCCGGGTCGCGCCCGTGCGCGGCGCAGTCGTCCTTGAGCGCCTTGTAGGCGGGTTTCGCCGCTTCGAGGCTCGGATAGGCGACGAAGATGAGCTCGCCCCAGCGCGCCGCGAAACGCCGCCCGCGCCCGGACTGGCCCGCCTGGATGACCACCGGATGGCCCTGGGCCGAACGCGGCACGGTGAACGGCCCGCGGGACTTGAAGAACGGCCCTTCATGGTCGAGCCGGTGAACCTTGTCCGGGTCGGCGAACACGTTGTTCTGCTGGTCCATGACCAGCGCATCGTCGTCCCAGGCGTCCCAGTGGCCATGCACCACTTCCATGAACTCGTCCGCCCGGTCGTAGCGCAGGTCGTGTTCGGTCACGCCCTCGCGCCCCATATTGAGCGCCTCGTTCTCATTGACGGAGGTGACGACATTCCAGGCCGCGCGGCCGCTGGACATGAGGTCGAGCGTCGAGAACATGCGCGCGACATGGAACGGGTCGTAATAGGTCGTCGAGCAGGTGGCGCCGAGGCCGAGGCGCTCCGTCGCCATGCCCATCGCCATCAGGGTCACGATCGGGTCCATCTTCACGCAGCGTATGCCGTGCTCGACGGTGTGCGCGTGGTCCTTGCCGAACATGTCCGGCATGGCGAGCCGGTCGTCGAAGAAGCCGATATCGAACTTGCCGTGCTCCAGCAGCCGGGCGAGGTCGCGGTAGTAATCGGCCGACATGAAGTCCAGCCTTGCGTCCGGGTGGCGCCAGGCGGCCGGCAGCGTCGAGCAATTCTGCGCCTGCAGGAAGGCGACCAGCGCCATTTGTCGGTCGGGTTTTCGGCTCATGTTTGCAGCTTCTGTCTCTGTTCTTTCCCGTTCAGCCTGCCGGCTTTCGCAAACGCCGTCCAGCGGCTTCCGCTCCGAAAAGGTCATGGCGCCAGCGGAACGCGATCAACGCCGCGCCCGCCAGGCCGGCGAACGCATAGCCCGCCACCGTCGCCCGATAGCCGACCGTTTCGATCAGCGCGCCGCCGAGCGGCAGGCCGAGGGCCATGCCGTAAACCGCGAGCATGCGCACGCCCATCACCAGGCCCCGGAGCCGGGCATTGCTGCGGCGGAGCAGGAATACGGAGAGGCCGATCATCGCCACGCCCTGCACCGTGCCGACGGCGACCATCACCGCCATGCCGGCCCATTTCTCGGTCATTTGCGAGAAGACCATCAGCAGCAGGTACCAGACCGCCACGCCTGCGAACACGGCGCCGACCGGCGAGCGGCGCGGGCCGCCGCCCACGGCCATGGCGAAGGAGCCGATGAAGGCGCCGGCGGCGTAACTCGCCAGAAGATGCGAGAGGCCGACGGCGTCCAGCCCGTACACCTCGCGCGCGGCATAGGGCATGAGCCCGCTGGAGACGGGGAAGCCCGTGAGATTGACCAGGAAGGCGAGCCACATCGCCGCCATGAGCGCGGGCGTGCGCCGGATATGCCGGAACCCGGCCCGGAGTTCCGCCAGCATGGACAGGCCTCTGCCGCGCGGACGCGCCCGCCGCCCGCCGACGCCGAAGCTGAGCGCGAAGGCCGCCAGGTAGAAGGCGCCGACGACCAGATAAGCCGGGCCGATGCCGAGCGACTGGAGCAGCGTTGCGCCGAGCAGCGCGCCGGCGATGCGCGCCAGATCCTGCGTCGTGCGCGAAAACCCCATGGCGTTGACAAGCAGGCGGTCGGCCATGGTGTCGCCGACCAGCGCGTTGCGCATCACCAGGTCGGAGGGGCGGACCAGCCCGGCAAGCGCCGCGATGGCGAACACCGCAGGCGGGTCGAGCCTGTCCGTGAGGCCGAGCGCGGCAAGGCAGCCCGCGAGCAGCAGGTAGAAGCCGCGCATCGCCGCGATCATCGCGCGCCGGCCGAGCCGGTCGGCCAGCGAGCCCAGCGCCGGCGCGAGCAGCGTGCCGAGGAACTGTAGCGCGGCGAAAGCGGTCTGGAGCATCACCGATCCGGTCGCGACCAGCACGAACCAGTTGAGGATCAGCGTCTCCATCTCGAAGGCGAGCGACGTTGTGAGGTCGCCCGGCCACTGGAAGCGGAAGCTGCGCACGGCGAAGGGGGCGAATACGCCGCGCCGCGGGGAGGAGCGCTCAAGCTGGATATCGCTAATCGGTCTTTCTCCGCCCCGGCGCGGTCCCGGCCGGCGTCATGCTACCCTGCGCGCCCATGACAGACGAGAACGACCGCCTTGTCGATGCGATAACCGGAATTCTGCCGCCGCTGCTGAACGCGCTGGACGGCCTCGAGTTCGCGGCCCGCAATCTCCATCCGGAGGGGCTGGAGCGGCTGTGGTCGATCCTCGCGCCGCTCGATGAAGCGCTCCGGCAGGCGCGCCCGGCGCTTGAAGAAGCCGACTGGCCGGAGAGGCTCGACGGGCCAAAGCAGGCGCTCTCCGGCAGCGCCGACACCGCGCTCGACGCGCTGGCGCGCATGGAGGTTGCGGGCGGAACCCTCGACATGCAGGAGGCGCTGCGCGGTACGCGCGCCCGCGCCCCGGCGCTGGAAACTCTCTATCCGCTGGCGCCCATGCTGCCGCCGGTCAACAAGTTCTTCCTCGAACCCTCGGCGCGCGGCGACGGGGAGCGCCTGGAGCGGCTCGCCCGGCCGGCGGCGCGGGAAGCGGGCGTCACGCATTTCGGCAATAGCCGCGGCGAGCGCGGCGGCTGGTCGCTGTTCGTGCCGGAGGACCTCGACCCGGACGCGCTTGCGCCGCTCGTCGTCGCGCTGCATGGCGGCGGCGGCCACGGGCGGCTGTTTCTCTGGAGCTGGCTCCGCGCCGCGCGCACCGCAGGCGCGATCCTCGCCGCGCCGACCTCGACCGCCCGGACCTGGGCGCTGATGGGCGACGATCCGGACACGCCGCGTCTGCTCGAAATCGTTGCGGAAATAAGGAAGCGGCATGCGGTGGACCCGGAGCGGCTGCTGCTGACCGGCATGAGCGACGGCGCGACCTTCAGCTATGTATCGGCCCTGCCGTCGGACGGCCCCTGGACGCATCTGGCGCCCTTCGCCGGCACGTTCCACCCCATGCTGCTGGAGTTCGCCAATGCCGACCGGCTCGGCGGCCTGCCGATCTATCTGGCGCATGGCGCGCTTGACTGGATGTTCCCGGTCGGAATTGCGCGGGCCGCCCGCGATGCGTTTTCCGCTCGCGGCGCCGCCGTCACATACCGCGAGCTGCCGGACCTGGCCCACGCCTTCCCGACCGAGGAATGCGCCGCCGTGCTCGCCTGGCTGAAGGGGGTGCCGGCCGCCGGAGCGGAATAATCCCGCCCGTCCCGGCAGGGGCGATCCGGCGCGGCTTCCCGGACGCCTCCCGGACATGTCGAGAGAGATGTCATGATGTGTGGCAAAAAATTTTTGGATTTTTTCTGCTCACACCACTGACATGGATTGAGGTAGTCTCCCGTTTCTTTCCTTGATATACAGTAGGTTATCAGCCATGTCAAGCAGTTCCTGGCTGGATTGAGTGCCGTATAACAGAAAGGGCACTGATCGATAAAAGTTGCACACAGGTGTGTATCCTGGGTTCTTGGTGCCAATTATGGGCAGCGGAACAGCACTGGATCGATATAACCATATATATGCTTGGATGAATCATATTTATGCGGCGTTTATATGGTTGCCATTCCTGCTCGCCCATGCAGCGAAGGGTGGTGTACTAGAATTCCATCTGAAATGCATCATTCATGCCTTATTATGCGGCCTCGATTGAATGGTGTGATGAGCGGGGAGCAGCGCGGTGGCGGCAGGACCCGAGGGAGAAACGAAGAAACG
>JAJECF010000023.1 GCA_022822125.1 Alphaproteobacteria bacterium | reverse complement strand
TTGACCTCGCTCATGTCGTTGACGATGACCGCGACGCGCTTGCCTTCGCGGTTGTTGAGGATGTGGTTCATCAGCGTGGTCTTGCCGGCGCCGAGGAAGCCGGAAAGTACGGTGACGGGCAGGTTCGGTCGTTCCAGGGTCCGGGTCATGGCAGGTCTTCAGAGCGTGATTACGAAAAGTCGGGGGCGTCAGGTGCGGGCGCCGTGTAAAGCTGAGGAAAGCAGCCGGCCTTGCGCCGGAAGCACGGGAGGCGTCTCACCGTCCCTCAAAGCTGCGTCGGGTTCGGCGCATCGCCATAGACGGCCTCAGGATCGAAGGTTTTCCGCGACTCCGTGAACACGAGCCGGGCGGGTCCATCGGGAGGGCCGCCGAGCTCGACCGATCGATAGAAGCAGGAACGGTATCCGACGTGGCAGCTGGCGCCCGAACCGGCGACCCGGACGCGCAGCCAGACGGCATCCTGGTCGTCGTCGATGCGCATCTCGACAACCTCCTGGACGAGGCCGCTGGTCGCGCCCTTGCGCCAGAGGCACTGGCGGCTTCGGCTCCAGTAGTGCGCCTCGCCGCTCGCGATCGTTCGCTGCAGAGCCTCGCCATTCATGTAGCCCAGCATCAGCACGTCGCCCGTGTCGGCGTCGGTCGTGATGCAGGGGACCAGTCCGTCGGCGTCGAATTTGGGCGCCAGGGCCAGGCCTTCCTCGACCCGCTCGACCGTCGTCCGGGCGGCGAAGGCGGCGGCGGCTGGAACGGGTTTGTCAGTAGGCCGGTTCCCGGCCACCGCTGTGTCCATGTCGAATCCTCTCCTGCGGCCGCGCCCGGCTTGCAGGGGCCCTTGGCGCTCACAATCGATAATCGTTATATTATAACATTGCATTGCAAAATGCAATAGAGATCATGGCCCTACCGCGACATGACATGTTCCGGGTTTCCCCTCCCGGAGCCCGCCGGTCCGCCGTCTCCGGCCGCTCCGTATCAGTCCGTCTCGACCGGGTCGCCCGCGCCGGCCCCTCGCGCGCGGGACTCGGCGCTTTCCGGCACATGGGTGCGGGCCGCCCGGCGGGCGAGGCGGGCGTAGAGCTCCTCGTCCACCGGGATGGCGCCGTCGAGGCGCGGCAGGCCGGGCGGCGCCGCGCCGCTGGCGGCGATTTCGATTCGGAAGGTCTCCGCGAAAGTCATGCCCTCAAGCGCGCGGCAGGCTTCGCCGGCGGCATGCGGGCCGATTCCGACCGCCGGCAAGCCGTCGCCGAGCGAAACCGCCAGCCTTGCGCCCGAGACGCGGGCGGCGGCGGCCAGGAACGGCACCGCCAGCAGCGGCCAGCGAACCCCGGCGAGGACGAGCGCGCCGCCGGCGTCGAGCGGAAGCGGCCCGGCCGCGCGGTCGGCGAGCGTCATGCCGGCGAGCAGCCCGTCGATCTCCCCCGATTCCGCGCGCCACACCGCGCCTTCGGGGACCGGGAAACAGCGCCGCCAGTCCGGCGCGGAGAGGCGTTCGAGCGCGCCCTCCAGGGCCGGGAGGCCGGCGAGGCCGCGCGCCTCCAGCCAGCAGGCCGCCCGCCCGGCCTCGTCCGCCACGCCCCAGGGCAGGCCGGCGCCGCGCGCCGCCTTGGCCGCCAGCGTCCGGATTTCGTTCAGCGAACAGAGCATCGGCTCGCACCGATGTTCCCGGCCCGGAACCAGCGGGCCCGTCACCGGAGCGCCGCCAGACCGATGCAGGCGCCCCGTGCATTGCCGCGAAATGTCATGAGGACCCCGCGCGCCCGGCTCCTGTCCCTGTCCGTTTCCGGCATTCCCCGGGTTCCCTCCGGACTCGACTCGAAAAGGCGACCTCCGGAAGAAACCGCCCTCGCTTCCAATCTACCACAGCGTCCCTCATATCGAACCCGCGGGACCATGCGTCCGCCATCGACAAATCGCTTCAACGACAGGCGGCGTATGGAGTAAGTTCGGACGGTTGGCGACCCCCGTTGCTTCTGCGACGTGGCGACGGCCGCGAATGGAGTGTGCGATGTCAGGGATCGAGATCGTATTCGAGGTCAGCGAAGACGAAGTGGACGGCGGATATTCGGCCAGCGCATTGGGCTTCGGCATCCACACCGAGGGCGAGACCCTGGACGAGCTCCGCCGCAACGTCCGGGAAGCGGTGGATTGCTATTTCGATGACAATATGGATCGGCCGCGCCTGATCCGGTTGCACTATGTGAAGGACGAGGTCCTTGTCGCGTGAGGCTCCCGCGGGATGTGAGCGGCGGCGCACTGGTGGCGGCGCTGCGCCGGCTGGGCTATGAAAGGATTCGCCAGCGCGGCTCGCATGTCCGCATCACGACACAAGAGTGCGGCGAACACCATGAGGTGATCCCGCTGCACAATCCGATCCGAGCCAAGACGCTGTCGAGCATTCTGAAGAGCGTCGCCCGGCATCACGGTATCGACGTCGAGGAGCTGCTCCGCAGGCTCGACCTGCATTAACCTTGTCTTGCGATGTCGGCATGCACGGAGCCCGTGCCGCGAATGCCGGCTCATACCAGCGGTCATTGATCGGAACCGATGGCGCGGCGCCTCCCTGCCGTAGCCCCGGTCCTTTGTCCTCATCCCGAGTAGCGGCGCCAGCCGCGTATCGAGGGGGCCGGACGGCGAAGGACGTCCCCTTCGACAGGCTCAGGACCGTCCTTCGATACGCGCCTGCTAACGCAGCCGCTACTCAGGATGAGGAGAGGCGGGAGCGCCGGGCGGATCGACGAAAAAAGGGAAACCGGGCGGCATTCGCCAGTGAGTCCCAAATCGAGGCCGTTGGTATCAGCCATCCAGCCGCGGATAGATCCAGTCATCCGGCGGCATTGCGTGCAGTTCGTCCGGATAGGGCGCGTGGCGGAACATGTTGATGCGCAGCCAGCGGTCCGACTTCGGGTCGAAATGCGTCGCGCCGAAAAAGGCCAGCTTGCAGCGCAGCAGGTCGAGCGGCAGCAGGTCGACGCCCACCAGATTGTCGCGAATCTCGCCATAGGGCCCCATATCCGGGTCCAGGAGCCGGCGGACCGTATGGCGGTGCTCCGGGCGGCGCAGCAGGAAGTCGGCAAGGGTCTCGCCCGGCGCCGCCTTGCCGAGATCGGCGTGGCATGCGGCGATGTCCCGGCCGGTCGCCAGCGGTAGTTCGAGGTCCGCGCCCGGCTCCGTCCACCGTTCGCCCAGCCGCGGCTCCAGCTTGTTTGCCGACACATACCAGAAGCGCGCCTGGGCGTCCGGGCTCGCATAATCCGTTTGCAGCGCCCAGCCATGTCCGTCTTCGATCCGGTCGCGCAGCTCCCGGACGCAGCCGGGGAAGCCGGCCGGCAGCATATCCGCCTCTTCGACGGCCATGCTGTCTGCAAGGTCGTCCACGAGCGCGCCATGCGGTTCGATGAGCAGGGAGAGGGCGAGCTCCTGGCCTTCCAGCGACAGCTGCGCCGCCGCCCAGTCCCGGATCCGGGCCCAGGGCGAGGCGGCGGGGCCGAGACAGGCGGCAAAGGCGTCCAGCCGGTCGAGGTCCTCCGCCAGCCGGGCGATTTTCTCCGCCTGCACAGGATCGGAGACGGTCCAGCCGGCGATATCGGCGCGCGCGCGGGCGATCCATTGCCGGAACTCGCGCCGGGTTTCCGGGGACGCCTCCGCTTGCGCGCAGACGCGGGCCAGCGCCGCCTCGCGGCATTCGATCCAGCGGGCGAACAGGGCCGGGTGGTTAACGATGAACGGCCCGAGGCCGAGGCCGGTGGAGTTGCCGATGCCGAGGCGGCGCCGGAGCGCCCGGTCGAGCGGCGCCGCGCCGGCGCCGCCCCCGGCCCGCGCCATATGATCGACGAGGTCGGCGACGAACTGGCGGATCATCCAGACCGTGAACATTTCCATGCGGAACGGCCCGCCGAACCCGGCCCGGCCGGCATAGCGGCGGCGGTCCGCAATGCCGAATTTGCCGTTGCCGTAAACCGCGGTGGTGCGCATGACATAGCCGGTTTCGTCGAGCGGCGCCGCCGCCGGCTGCCGCCCCGCCGCCAGGCAATCGACGACGCGGTCGAACAGCCGGGCGCTCTTGTTGGCGCGGGAGAGGATGAGGTCCGTCGGGCGGTAGCGTCCGGCCTCCTGTTTCGGCGCATTGGCACGCAGGCGGTCGATCTCGCCCGCGTCGGGGATGCCGTCATACAGGACACAGGTCGTGTCCCATGCCTCGGCGATCACCCGGTCGGTGCGCAGCGCCGGATCGAGGTCATGGGCGAAACACACCAGCGAATAGGTCCGTTCCGGCCCCCGTGCGGCATAGACCGCCGCGCCGACGCCGTCATCGCCGATGTCCCAGCGCTCGTAGCCGAAACGGTATCCGGCGCCGGCGACATGGCGCAGCATCGCGCGCAGGAAACTCAGCCGCGTCTGGTGGAACGCGCCGAGGCGGGCAAGGCGCATGACCGTCTCCGGCGGCCGCAGGCGGCGCGCCGCCTGGTCGGTCCCCGACGGGTTCAATATTTTCGCGCGCCGGCCTCGGAGGCGACGCGCGGGACCAGCGCCTTGACGAGGTTCGTCATCTCCAGCACGCCGACGGGCGTTCCCTCGCGCGTCACGATATAGGAGTGCGAGGTGTCGCCGCCGGAGCGCGTGATCGTGCTCTCCAGCGTGTCGTTGAAATCCACCTCGCCCTGCGCTTCGGCAGGCGGCGCGCCGCCGTTCAGGGGCGTCATGATCGAGCGCACCCTGAGCACGCGGGCGCGGTTGATGTCGCTGACGAAGTCCTCGATGTAAGGATCGTTCGGGTGCAGCAGGATATATTGCGGTTCGTCCTGCTGGACGATGAAGCCGTCCTTGAGGATCACAAGGCGGTCCGCGAGCTTGAGCGCCTCGTCCAGATCGTGGGTGATGAAGACGATGGTCTTGTGCAGTTCCTTCTGCAATTCCAGCAGGAGGTCCTGCATATCCGTGCGGATCAGCGGGTCGAGAGCCGAAAACGCCTCGTCCATCAGCATGATCGGCGAGTTCGAGGTCAGCGCGCGTGCAATGCCGACACGCTGCTGCATGCCGCCGGAGAGCTGGTGCGGATAGTGGCGTTCGTAGCCGGTAAGGCCGACCCTTTCGAGCCATTTGCCCGCCTCCGCCAGATAGTCCCGCTGGCGAACGCCGCGCACCTGCAGCGTCGTCCCGGCATTCTCTGCCACGGTGCGGTGAGGCAGGAGGGCGAATTTCTGGAACACCATGGACATGGCTTCGCGGCGGAGCGCGCGCAGGCGCTCCTCGTCATAGGCCAGCACATCCTCGCCATCGACCTCGATCTGCCCCGAGGTCGGCTCGATCAGCCGGTTGAGGTGCCGGATGAGCGTGCTCTTGCCGGAGCCCGAAAGCCCCATGATGACGGTGATGTCGCCCTCGCGCATATCGACATTGATGTCCTGCAGGCCGAGCACATGGCCGTGCCGCTCCAGAAGTTCCGTCTTGCCAGCGCCGGCATGCACATGCCCCAGCGCGGCCTCGGGGTCCTCCCCGAAGATCTTGTAGAGGCTCCGGATTGCGATCTTGACATTGTCGGCCACGCCGGATCCTCCCGGTCAGACTTTCTGGGCGGCGTTGACGCGGTCGAGCGCCGCCTTGGTCACGCGGTCCAGAATGATTGCGAGGAGCACGATGCCGAGGCCCGAGACCAGGCCGACGCCGAGTTCGAGATTGCGGATGCCGCGCAGCACGAGCACGCCGAGGCCCGGCGCCGAAACCAGCGACGCGATGACCACCATGGCGAGGCTCATCATGATCGTCTGGTTCACGCCCGCCATGATGTTGGGCAGAGCCAGCGGTATCTGGACCCCGAACAGCTTCTGCCGGTCGGTCATGCCGAAGGAATCGGCGGCCTCGATCACGTCCCTGTCCACCAGCCGGATGCCGAGATCGGTGAGCCGGATCACCGGCACGATGGCGTAGAGGATGATCGCGATTCCGTAGAGTTTCGGCTCCGTCACCGAGAACAGGAAGATCAGCGGGATCAGGTAAACGAAGGGCGGCAGCGTCTGGAGCATGTCCAGCACCGGGATCGTCATGCGCTGCATCCTGTCGCTGCGCGACATGGCGATGCCGATGGGCACGCCGAACAACACGCAGAGAAAGGCGCAGACGAAGATGATCGCCAGCGTCTGCATGGCGAAGCCGTAATGGTCGATGAACGCCAGGAAGGCGAGGCAGGCCGTCACCAGACCGATCAGCCGGACGGATTTGGTGGCCAGATACACCACGGCCATGAGCAGCGGGAACATGACCCACCAGGGCGCGGCCTCGAAGACCAGCAGCGCGAATTCGAGTATCCAGCTGAGCGGTTGGGTAATCGGGTCGAGCACGAAGCGCAGCGCGTCCTTGATCGCCAGGAACCCGTCCTCGACGCCTTTCGTCGTGTCGCGCGACTGGGCGATCCGCCCGCATGCCTCGTTCAGCGCGTCGAGCGAAGGAAACGGCAAATCCCAGAGCGAGCTTTCCTTGCCGACACCGCCTTTCGCCAGCAGGTCGGCCATCGACACCGGCCCGTCATTCGTCTTGCCCGCATCGCACCAGTCGCGCAGGCCGAGCCCGTCGAACAGGAAATCATAGGTCGCCATGACCGCTTACCCCATCCCGGAAGTCCGGGCCGGGACAACTCCCGGCCCGGGCCGTGCTCGTTGCAAGCCGGTCAAGGCGTCGACGCCGGAAACGGTCCGACGGCGCCCAGCCCTATTTGATGAACTGCGCGAGCTTCTCGCGCGCGCTGTCGTCGATCCATTGCGACCAGACGCCGGACTGCGTCGTCAGGAAATAGACAGCGGCCTCCTCCGCCGAGGCGCTGTTTTCCTCCTGCCAGGCGAGGATGCCGCTGAGGAGGCCGACCTCGAAGCTGACATTGCCCATGAGCGCGGCGATCTCGGGCTCGCGCTCGGCGAACGCGGCCGTTGCGACTGTCAGAACCGGCGCCGGCGGGAAGTCGGATACGCCCGGATCCGCATTGTCCTTGTTCTGATTGGCCGAATGGGTGTCGGTGTCGATGTCGCCGAGCGCAATCTTGACCATCTCGTATTTGCCCAGCAGCGCGGTGGGTCCCCAGTAATAGCCGAACCAGGGCTCCTTGTTTTCGTAAGCAGCCGCGATCGAGGTCGCCAGGGTTTCGCCGGAGCCGTGGTTGAACACCTCGATGCCGGCCGCCTCGACGCCGAGCGCCTTGACCAGGTTGTCGTTGACGATCCGGCAGCCCCAGCCGTCCGGGCAGTTATTGAAACGCCCGCCGACCTTGTCGGGATTGGCCAGGACGCCTTCGATGGTGGCCAGTTCCGGATGCGCTTCGGCGAGATAGGCCGGGATCCACCAGCCTTCGAGGCCGCCGGGCGCGATCACCTCGGCCAGCCGGGAAACCTTGCCCTCGGCTTCGAGCCTGGTATAGACGTCGCCGGTCGAGTTCAGCCACAATTCGGTCACCAGGTCGGGCTCGCCGTTTTCGGCCAGGGAGGCAACCGAGGTGGTGGTGGCGGACGGCACCTTCTCGACCGTGCAGCCATAGCCCTGCTCCATCAGGAACTTGGAGACTTCCGTAATGATCTGGGAAGAAGCCCAGTTCATTTCGGTGATGGAAACTTCTCCGCAATCCGCCGAGGCGGTTCCCGGAACAGCGAGGCTCGCCGCGAATCCGACAAAGCCGGCGACCAGGTATTTCTTCATGGATCTTTCTCCCTGTTTGACAGCCCTCTCGCCTCGACGCGCCGGGACCGGAGTTGCGTTCGCCGTTGAGCGGCACGAACGGACCTGGCGAACAGCCTAGGCCAGACGCCGGCTTCGTTCAAATCGGGGCGCCGGGACCGGGTTTCACCTGTCCCGGAACGAGCGCATTCCGGACATCAGGGGGCGGCGCGCCGCTGGATTCGCGCCGCCGCTTCCGGTTTACTCCGGCGCGACAGCGAAACGGAAGCAGCGGCGGACCCCATGGATGCAATGTACGATGCGAGCCCCATCACGATGGAGGTCGGCGAGACCTGGCCGGAAATCCGCGAGGCTGTGCGCCGGCTCTGCGCCGACTATCCGGGCGATTACTGGCGCGACCGCGACCGCGACCGCGAATATCCGGAGGCCTTCGTCAAGGCGCTGACCGACGCCGGCTATCTGGCGGTGCTGATCCCCGAGGAATATGGCGGCTCGGGCCTGCCGATCTCCGCCGGCAGCGCCGTGCTGGAGGAGGTCAACGCCGCAGGCTGCAATGCCGGAGCCTGCCACGCGCAGATGTATATCATGGGCACGCTGCTCCGCCATGGCAGCGACGAGCAGAAGCAGCGCTACCTGCCGAAGATCGCGACGGGCGAGCTGCGCCTGCAGGCCTTCGGCGTGACGGAGCCGGGCAGCGGCACGGACACGCTCAGCCTGCGCACGACAGCGGTGCGGGACGGCGACGGCTATGTCGTCAACGGCCAGAAGATCTGGACGAGCCGCGCGCAATATTCGGACCTCATGCTGCTGCTGGCGCGCACCACGCCCAAGGACCGGGTGGCGAAGCGGACCGACGGGCTGTCCGTCTTCCTGGTGGACATGCGCGAGACGCTCGGAAACGGGCTGGAGATCCGCCCGATCCGCACGATGATAAACCACCAGACCAACGAGCTGTTCTTCGACAATATGCGCATCCCGGCCGATGCGCTGATCGGCGAGGAGGGCCGGGGCTTCCGCTACATCCTCGACGGCATGAACGCGGAACGGATACTGGTCGCGTCCGATGCGCTGGGCGACGCGAAATTCTTCATCGACCGCGCCGTAGCCTACGCCAACGACCGCAGCGTGTTCGGCCGCCCGATCGGGCAGAACCAGGGCATCCAGTTCCCGATCGCCGAAGCCTACGCCCAGACTGCGGCGGCCGAGCTGATGATGCGCAAGGCCGCCGCGCTGTTCGAGGCGGGCGAGCCCTGCGGTCCGGAGGCCAATATGGCCAAGCATCTCTGCGCCGAGGCGGCGTGGAAGGCGGGCGATGTGTGCATGCAGACCTATGGCGGCTTCGCCTTTGCGGAGGAGTTCGACATCGAGCGCAAATTCCGCGAGGCGCGCCTCTACCGCACGGCGCCGATCTCGACCAACCTGGTGCTGGCCTATCTCGCCGAGCATGTCCTCGGCCTGCCGCGCTCCTACTGATCCGGGAGGCGCACGGCCTGCCCGTGCGGCGTTTCCGCATGGGCGCGGCGCCAGGCCTCCTGCCGGTCGTCGAGGTCGGCGGCGCCGGCAATGTCCTTTTCGGCGGTCAGTGCTTCCAGCGCGTCGAGCCAGCTTTCCCAATAGGGGCGGTCGGGCGCGGCGCGGAGCGCGCGGCCCAGATGCGCGGACCATTCCGGCCAGGTGAACAAACCCGCTTCATGCAGGCGCACCGCCATGGCGAAGGCCCGCGCCTGCCAGGGCTCGTCGAACGGCGCCTCCGGCGTCACGCCCGCTCCAGATAGGGTTCCCAGAGGTCGATCATGACCGCGTCCGACGCCGATGCGGAGGGCCCCCAGAGTTCGCGCGCGGAAAAGCGCACGCTGTAGAGATGGCGCGGATCCTGGTCTCCGGTGGCGGCGTGGGAGTCGGGATAGACATGCGCGCCCCAGCGCCGGTGGACCGTGCCGATGCGTCCCCGGCAATAGCGCGGCAGGCGGGTGTGGCCGACGGGGTGGATGTTCAGCGCCCGCACCCTGTCGCCCGGCGCGAAGGCCGGGGCGGCTTCGGTCTCGCGCTCGGTCGGGCCGCCGGTCTTCAGCGCCTTCTCCACATTCCCTGCATCCAGCCGCCGGAGCGTCGCCGGCGCGCCTTCCAGCAGGCCGCGCTCCGCCATCAGCGCCTCCAGGCCGAACAGCCAGTGCTCGTAATAGGAGGTCGCCAGATAGTCTGCGGGCGGCATGGCCTCGCGCGCATGACGGGACTTGTCGAGGTTCCATTGCCCGGTGAAGCCCATGGCGAGCGTGAGCGCGAAGGCGCGCCGCTCCCACTCGGCATGGAAGACCGGCTCGTCCGCCTCCGGCCCGACGGGGCCGAAGCCGTGCATGCCGCCCAGATCATGCGCGCCGTTCACGGGGCCGCGACCCTGGCTGCGCCGATCATGGCGTCGCGCGTGACAAGCCCGGCGAGCGCGTCCGCACCCCAGCCTTCCGTGCCGGCGGGCCGTTCGGGCAGCACCAGGTAGCGGATTTCGGCGGTTGAATCCCACACCCGCAGCTCGACATCCTCCGCCACCTCCATGCCGAATTCCGCCAGCACGGCGCGCGGCTCGATCACCGCGCGGGCGCGGTAGGGCGGCGCCTTGTACCAGACCGGCGGCAGCCCCAGCACCGGCCACGGATAGCAGGAGCAGAGCGTGCAGACGACGAGATTGTGGACCCGGCCCGTGTTTTCCACGACGACCATGTGTTCGCCCTGCCGGCCGGTGAAACCGAGTTCCGCGATGGCCGCGGAGCCGTCCGCCAGCAGGCGCGCCCTGTAGTCGGGGTCGGTCCAGGCGCGGGCCACCACCTGCGCCCCGTTATGCGGCCCGACCTCATGCTCATAGGTCTCGATCAGCCGGTCCATCGCGTCCGGATCGACATAGCCCCGCTCCACCAGCAGCGACTCCAGCGCCTGCACCCGGAGTTCGAGAGCATCCGGCTCATGGTCGTGGTCGTGCATGATCTCCCTTCCGGTACGCCATGTTACGACATGCATACCACAACAACCGCAATGAATTTCGGTCGAGGCAGGAGTTTCCGTTGAATGTTGGGTGGAGTAAGGTTACTACTCCCAAACAATAACGAGTTTCCGCAGTAGAGGTCTCAGAGCCTGACTCAAAACTCGCTGAAGTTTTTCAAGCCCTTGCGAGTCGTCGTGTTGTGAGCCGGATATGGGCAATGTTGATCCATGCTTCGCTTGAGGCGATGGATTTTTCCCAGTCTTTTGCCAGGCGACGGCAGC